>JBQCIO010000202.1:0-3108 GCA_051953655.1 Motilibacteraceae bacterium | reverse complement strand
GCATCGCCTCGACCACCCGCTGGGCCTCGGCGCGGCCGTGGGCGGCGAGGGCCCGCACCGGCGCCATGCCGAGCGCGAAAAGCACGAACTCGCCGTCCAGGCAGGACAGCGCGGACGGGACCGGCGCCGGGCGGGTGGTCGCGCCGCCGAGCTGGCGCAGCTCCACCATGAGCAGCGACAGGTCGGCGTCGGGCCCGGCCAGCTCCAGCAGCCGGTCGACCCCCGCGGCCGGCAGCCCGGCCAGCACCGAGGTCGTCGAGACGCTGGGCGTGGGCTCCTCCGGGTCGCCGTGCACCCGCACGACGGCCTCGGTGGGCACCCGCCCGAACGTGTCCAGCTCCGGGCCCAGCGCGCGCAGCGGCGCGAGGATGCGCTCGGCCTCGGCGTCGTCGGCCAGCACCGCGCCGTCCACCATGACCAGACGTCGCCCGCGCAGCGGGGCGGGCACGACCTCCAGCGGTGGGAAGCGCATGAGCCGCAGCGAGGTGGTCACCGACTCCGGTGCGGCCGGCGCCCACTCCGCCCAGGTGCGCAGCACGGCGTCGGCGGCGGCGAGGTCCCAGACGAGCATGCCGGCGTAGGCGGTGCCGAAGCGGAACGCGGCGAACTCCAGCTCGGTCACGATGCCGACGTTGCCGCCGCCGCCGCGCAGCGCCCACAGCAGCTCGGGCTCGTGCTCGGCGTCGACCTGGTGGACCACGCCGTCGGCGGTCACGACCTCCGCGGCGGTGATCTTGTGGCAGGCCAGGCCCAGCGCGCGGGCGTACCAGCCCATGCCGCCGCCGAGGGTGTAGCCGACCACGCCGACGTCCGGAGAGGAGCCGTGCAGCACGGCCAGACCGTGCGGGCTGGCCGCCTCGACGACGTCGAGCCACAGCGCGCCGGCCTGCACCCGGACCCGGGCCGCATCGGGGTCCACGGTGACCCGGGACATCGCGGCGGTGCGCAGCAGGACGCTGCCGGACAGGTCGCCGAGCGGCCCGGCGTTGTGGCCGGTGCCCTGCACCGCCACCCGCAGCCCCGCGCGGGCGGCCGCGCGGACCACCTCGGCCACGTGGGCGGTTCCGGTGGGGTGGGCGATGGCGGCCGGGCGCTGGTCGACCGCGACGTTCCACGGCCGTCGGGCGTCGTCGTAGCCGGGGTCGCCGGGCAGCAGGACGGCGTCGCCGCAGAGCCCGCGCAGCGCCTGCGCGGCGGAAGGCTGCGCCTGGGTGGGCACGGCGGGGTGGGTGGTCTGGACGGACATGGGTGGAGCTCCTCGCGGTGTGGGGCGGACGTCGGTTCGTGCCCCGACCGTCGCCCGCCCCCCTTGCGCCGCTCTTGCTGCCCACTTGCCGCCGACCCGACGGACCACCGGCCGCACCCCCTCCGGGCCCGCTCCGGTCCGACCAGGGCGGCAGGGGCCCCGGCGGGCGTCAGACCGGCGCGTCCCCCCGCGCGTCCAGGGCCGTCAGCACGGCCTCGACGCGCGCGGGGGTGAGGAAGAGCTCCTCGGCGATGTCGCGAGCGCTCGCGCCGCGGGCCGCGAGACCGGCCACCCGCCGCTCGGTCATCGTGAGGGGGGCGGCAGCGGGGGCGTCGGGGACCTCGACCCGCAGGCGGCGCAGCTCCCCCACGACCGTGCCGCGCAGCCCTTCCGCGCCGCACGCGGTGGCCAGCTCGAGGGTCTCCTGGAGCAGCCGCCGCTGCTCGGTCCCGTCGGCGGTCACCCCGGCGAGCCCGTGCAGCGAGCGGGCCAGCTGCAGCCGGCCCCTGGTGGGCCGCAACGTGTCGACGGCCTCGCGGAACAGCTCCTCGCTGCGCGCGCCGCCGAGCTCGCCGTACCGGCGCAGCGCCTGCCCGACGACGGTCTGCGCGCCCCATCGGCGGGCGCGCTCGAGCTCCTCGCCCATGAGCTCCTCGGCCTCGGCGAGCCGCCCGAGCCGGGCCAGCGGCAGCGCGCGCAGGGACCGCCACGGTCGCCAGGCCGGGTTGTCCACCGACGTCATGGTGGAGCGCACCGCCTCCGCGGCGGTCAGCGCCTCCTCCCAGCGACCGTCGGCGATCAGGAGCGCGGCTCGCGCCTCGTCCCACAGCCGGGCCCCGTCGCCGGCCCGGGCCGCGACGCTGCTGTGCTGCATCAGCGACTCGGCGCCGACCAGGTCCCCCCGCTCCACGGTGACGAGCACGCGGAAGGCCTCGCCGTAGGGCACGCCCACGTTCGGGGCGCCCCACATGTGCGTCTGCTCGCTGGACGCCGCGAGCGACTCGTCGGCCTCCACCAGGTCGCCGCGCCGGTAGAGCGTGTAGCCGCGCCAGAGGTTGACCGACAGGGCGGCGAACAGCGAGCCCCGACGGTAGGCGTCGGCGAGCGACTCCTCCCAGAACGGCATGACGTCCTCGTCGGCGATCTCCAGCACGCACGCGGCGACGACCCACAGCAGTCCGTTGTCGACGGCGCGCAGGCTGCCGTCGGCCAGCGCGAAGCGCGCCAGCTCCACCGCCCGCTCCCGCTCCCGGCAGGCCACGAGCAGCTCCCGGGCCAGGTCGGCCGCCAGCATCCGGGCGCCGACACCGGTCCCCGACAGCTCCGGCGGGGCGTCGCTGGCCCACACCGCGGGGTCCAGGCCGTGCATGTAGCCGCCGATCCGGCCGAGCGCGGCCAGCGCCTGACGGTGGTCGTCGGCGCCGGCCGGCAGCTCCTCCCCGGCCCGTCGGGCGAACGCGGTCGCCTCCGCGGGGGCGCCGGCGAACACCAGGCTCCAGGTCAGCTGCCGGGCCGCCTCGCTGCGGGCGGGGCCGACGGGCAGCGTGAGGTAGGCCTCCCGCAGGTGCTGCACGGCCCCGGGGCCGTTCACCACCGTCTCGACGCCGCCGAGCTCGCGCAGCACCATGGGCCGCTCGTCCGGCCCCGGCGGTTCGACCAGCGCGCGACCGAGGTAGGCGGCGGCGACGTCGAAGGCGCCGCGGGCCAGCGCCACCCGGGCGGCCTGCCGCAGCACGTCGACGACCCACGGGTCCCCGCGCGAGGGGATCTGCAGCAGGTGTGCGGCCACCTGCTCCGGGGCCGCGCCGGCCGCCTCCAGCACCCGGGCGGCCCGCTCGTGGTGCAGCTCGCGCTCCCCCGGC
>JBQCIO010000201.1:0-8324 GCA_051953655.1 Motilibacteraceae bacterium | reverse complement strand
CCGGCACCCCCATCGGCGACCCGGACGACGCCCCGCCGCGCCTGCGCCGCGAGCTGGCCGGGGCCGACGTCGTGGCCGCCGAGGACACCCGGCGGCTGCGCCGGCTGTGCGCCGCGCTCGACGTCGAGCCGCGCGGGCGGGTGGTCAGCTACTACGAGCAGAACGAGCGGGCCCGCACCGAGGAGCTGCTCGAGGACCTGCGCGCGGGGCGCCGGGTCGTTCTGGTCACCGACGCGGGCATGCCCAGCGTCTCCGACCCCGGCTACCGGCTGGTGGCCGCCGCGGTGGGGGAGGGGCTGGCGGTCACCGCGGCGCCCGGTCCGAGCGCCGTGCTCACCGCGCTCGCGCTCTCCGGGCTGCCGGTGGACCGGTTCTGCTTCGAGGGCTTCCTGCCGCGCAAGGCCGGCGAGCGGGCCGCCCGGCTGCGGGCGCTGGCCGACGAGCCGCGCACCCTCGTGCTGTTCGAGGCCCCGCACCGGCTGGCCGAGTCGCTGGCGGCGATGGCCGAGGCGCTGGGCGCGGACCGTCCGGCCGCGGTCTGCCGGGAGCTGACCAAGACCTACGAGGAGGTCCGCCGCGGCCCGCTGGCCGAGCTGGCCGCCTGGGCGGCCGAAGGGGTCCGGGGCGAGGTCACCGTCGTCGTCGCCGGCGCCCCGGAGCGGCCGGCGCAGCGCCCCGACGACGCCGAGCTGGCCCGCCGGGTGGCCGTCCGCGAGGCCGCGGGCGAGCGGCGCAAGGAGGCCATCGCCGCGGTGGCCCAGGAGGCGGGGCTGCCCAAGCGCGAGGTCTTCGACGCCGTGGTGGCCGCCAAGGGCGCCGCGGCCGGCCCCGGAACGATCACGTCCCCGTGATCCTTCCCTGCTCACCGCGACAGATCTGCCGCGGGAACCATGGAACTGCGGAGGGGAGCGGCAGGCCGGCGGTGGCCGGAGCGGGCGCTGGGACGTGGGCGACCGCCGGGCGGAAAAGCGATGGAGCCCGCCTCGTAGGATTCGGTCATGGCCGAGCCCGCCGAGACCCCCGCTGACGAGAAGGCGTTCTACCTCACGACGCCGATCTACTACGTCAACGACGCCCCGCACATCGGGCACGCCTACACCACGGTCGCCGCGGACATGATCACCCGCTGGCACCGCCAGCGCGGCGAGCAGGTGTGGTTCCTCACCGGCACCGACGAGCACGGGCAGAAGGTGCTGCGCTCGGCCGAGACCCACGGGGTCACCCCTCAGGAGTGGTGCGACCGCCTGGTCGAGACCGCCTGGAAGCCGGTGCTCGAGACGATCGACGCCGCCAACGACGACTTCATCCGCACCACCGAGAAGCGGCACACCGAGCGGGTGCAGGAATTCTGGCAGGCGCTCTACGACAAGGGCGAGGTCTACCAGGGCTCCTACGAGGGGCCCTACTGCGTGGGCTGCGAGGAGTTCAAGCTCCCCGGCGAGCTCGTCGACGGCGAGGGCGAGCTGGCCGGGCAGAAGCTGTGCCCCATCCACGGCCGCCCGGTCGAGATGCTCTCGGAGACCAACTACTTCTTCGGGATGTCGGAGTACACCCAGCGCCTGCTCGACTTCTACGAGCAGAACCCCGACTTCGTGCAGCCGGCGAGCGCCCGCAACGAGGTCGTGTCGTTCGTGCGCCAGGGCCTGCAGGACCTGTCGATCTCGCGCTCCACGTTCGACTGGGGCATCCCGATCCCCTGGGACCGCGAGCACGTCCTCTACGTCTGGATCGACGCGCTGCTCAACTACGCCACCGCGGTGGGCTACGGCGCGGACGACCCGGAGGGCAAGGAGAAGTTCGCACGCACCTGGCCCGCCGACGTCCACCTGGTCGGCAAGGACATCCTGCGCTTCCACGCGGTCATCTGGCCGGCCATGCTCATGGCGGCCGGACTGCCGCTGCCCAAGCGGGTCTTCGCCCACGGCTGGCTGCTGGTGGGCGGGGAGAAGATGAGCAAGTCCAAGCTCACCGGCATCGCGCCCAGCCAGATCGTCGACCACTTCGGCTCGGACGCGTTCCGCTACTACTTCCTGCGCGCCATCGCTTTCGGCCAGGACGGCTCGTTCTCCTGGGAGGACATGGCCGCGCGCTACACCGCCGACCTCGCCAACGGGCTGGGCAACCTGGCCTCCCGCGTCACCGCCATGGTCAACCGGTACCACGACGGCGCGCTGCCGGCCGAGGGCGAGGTGACCGACGCCGAGCAGGCCGTCCAGGAGGCGCTGGCCACTGCCGTGCGTGAGGCGGAGGACGCCGTCGACCGCCTGGCCCTGCACGAGGCCATCGGCGCGACGTGGCGGGTGGTCGAGGTGGCGAACGCCTACCTCGCCGAGCAGGAGCCGTGGAAGGTGGCCAAGGACGAGAGCCGGCGTGAGCGGCTCGGCACCATCCTCTACACCGCCGCCGAGGCGCTGCGCGGGCTGGCCGTGCTGCTCAACCCGGTCATGCCCAAGGCGTGCGTCCGGCTGTGGGACTCGCTGGGGGCGGAGGCCTCGCTGGGGCGCCTCGCCGACCAGCGGGTCCAGGATGCGGGGCGCTGGGGTCAGCTCCCCGCCGGCTCGCAGCTGGTCAAGGGCGACGCCCTGTTCCCCCGGCTCGAGGAGCCCGAGCAGCCGTGACCGGCGCCGCCTCCGACGCCCCGTCGGAGAAGACCCGGGCGCGGCGGCCGGACCCGGTGCGCCCGCCCGCTCCGGACCGGCTGCCCCTGCCGGTCACCGACAGCCACTGCCACCTCGACGTCGCCGACGACCCGGAGGGTGCAGAGCCGCTCGGCCCGTCCGCCGCGCTGGCGGCCGCCGCGGCCGTCAACGTGACGCGCGTGGTGCAGGTGGGCTGCGACGTGCCCGGCTCGCGGTGGGCCGCCGAGATCGCGCAGCGGGAGCCGAGCGTCCTCGCCGCCGTCGCCCTGCACCCCAACGAGGCCCCGCGGCTGGCCGAGAAGGGCCAGCTGTCCGACGCGCTGTCGGAGGTCGAGGCGCTGCTGGTGCACGAGCGGGTGCGGGCAGTCGGCGAGACAGGGCTGGACTTCTTCCGCACCGGCCCGGAGGGGCGTGCTGCGCAGGAGGAGTCCTTCCGCGCGCACATCGCCATGGCCAAGGCCCACGGTCGGGCGCTGGTCATCCACGACAGGGACGCCCACGACGACGTCCTGCGCGTGCTGGAGGACGAGGGCGCGCCCGAGCGGACGGTCTTCCACTGCTTCAGCGGCGACGCGCGGATGGCGCGGCACTGCGTGGAGCGGGGGTGGTTCCTGTCCTTCGCCGGGACTGTCACGTTCAAGAACGCGCAGGGGCTGCGCGACGCCCTCGCCGTGACCCCGCTGGAGCACGTGCTCGTCGAGACCGACGCGCCCTACCTCACCCCCACCCCGCACCGTGGCCGGCCCAACGCGTCCTACCTCGTGCCGCTCACCGTGCGGTCCATGGCGCAGACGCTGTGCGTCGCGGTGGAGGACGTCTGCCGCGCCGTGCAGAGCAACGCTGAGCGGGCGTTCGGCACCTGGTGAGGCTGCGGCAGCGCGGCCACGACGACGCGTCGGAGGTGTGACCATGGTCTCCCTCCCGGCGCTGGGCAGGTGCGGGAAATGGGCGCGGACGCGGCATGTGCCCGGCGCGCCACCGTCCCCAGCCCGGGCCCGCAAGTGTTGACGGCACTCCGGGTGCGTCGTTAGCGTCCCGCCTCGAGTCGAGCGGTCCCACCCGCACCAGTCCCGGGGTCCGCGCGACAGTGACCGCCGGGGTGGGGAAGCCCCGGCAGCACGAGCTCGGGGCGCTGGACGTGCGATGGGCCGTTGCGGTCCCACGCGCTCGAGCGCTCCTGCCTGCGCTGCCCTCCCCTGCCCGGGACCGCCGAGGTCGGGAGCCACGTGCGCCGCTCGCCCGCAGCCCTGGTGCTCAAGTCGGCCGTCCTGGCCGTCGTCGTCGCCGGCACGATCGGATTCGTGCAGGCGGACAAGACCGTGACCCTGCGGGTCGACGGGCAGGACCGGCAGGTGCGCAGCTTCTCCAGGACCGTGGGCGACGTCCTCGCCGCGCAGGGCGTCTCCGTGAGCGACCACGACGTCGTCGCTCCCGCTCCCGGCACCCGGCTCCGGGACGGGCAGCTCGTCACCGTCCGCTACGGCCGTCTGCTGCGGATCGACGTCGACGGCTCCACCCGCGACGTGTGGGTCACCGCCCGCACCGTGGACGAGGCCCTCGCCCAGCTCGGGCTCCGCGCCAGCGGCAGCTTCGTCTCGGTCTCCCGGTCGGCGTCCATCGGCCGCTCCGGCCTCGCGCTCGCGCTGCGGACCCCCAAGACCGTGTCGGTGCTCGCCGACGGCAGCCGGCGGCAGCTGGTCACCACCGTCCCCACGGTCCAGGCGCTGCTGGCCGAGGCCGGCGTCGCGGTGGGCCCGAAGGACAAGGTGTCCCAGCCCATGGACGCCCTCGTCAGCGACGGGCTGGTCGTCACGGTGAACCGGGTCGCGGGCAAGACCTCCACCCGCACCGTGGCCGTCGCGTTCAAGACCGTCACCAAGGACGACCCCAGCCTCTACCGGGGCCGTTCCCGGGTGAGTGCGCCCGGTGAGCCCGGGGTGCGCACCCTCTCCTACGCCGACACCTACGTGGACGGCAAGCTCATCGCCCACCGCCTGGTGAGCGACCGGGTCACGACCGCGCCGGTCGACCGGGTGGTCCTGCGCGGCACCAAGCCGCTGCCGCCGCCCCCGGCGCCCACCGTCTCCCGCTCCTACAACCGGTCGGGCGGGTCGGGCAGCGGCCTGAACTGGAGCGCCCTCGCCCGCTGCGAGTCCGGCGGCAACCCGCGGGCGGTCAACCCCGCCGGCTACTACGGGCTCTACCAGTTCTCCCTGGGCACCTGGCACAGCCTCGGCGGCTCGGGGAGCCCGGTGAACGCCTCGGCGTCCGAGCAGACCTACCGCGCCCAGCTGCTCTACGCGCGCACCGGCGCGAGCTCCTGGCCCACCTGCGGGCGCCTGCTCTACTCGTGACCGACGCCTCTCCGGCGGGCGGTGGCGACAGCGACCTGCTCGGCCCCGCCGACGTGCGCGAGCTGGCGTCCGCCCTCGACGTCCGCCCGACCAAGCAGCTCGGCCAGAACTTCGTCATCGACGCCAACCCCGGGCGCCGCATCGTGCGGGCCGCCGAGGTCGGCGCCGACGACGTCGTGGTGGAGGTCGGCCCCGGCCTGGGTTCGCTCACCCTCGCGCTGCTGCCGCAGGTCCGCCGCGTGGTGGCCGTCGAGGTCGACCCGGTGCTGGCCGCGGCCCTCCCGGCCACCGTCGCGGCCCGCGCGCCGCGGCTGGCCGGGCGACTGGAGGTGGTGCACGCCGACGCGCTGCGGGTGGAGGAGCTGCCCGGACCGCCGCCCACCGCGCTGGTGGCCAACCTGCCCTACAACGTGGCGGTGCCGGTGCTGCTGACCATGCTGGCCCGGTTCCCGTCCATCCGCTCGAGCCTGGTCATGGTGCAGTCCGAGGTGGCCGACCGCCTCGCGGCCGCCCCCGGCTCGCGCACCTACGGCGTGCCGTCGGTGAAGGCCGCCTGGTACGCCGACGTCCGCCGGGCGGGGGCGATCGGCCGGAACGTCTTCTGGCCGGCCCCCAACGTCGACAGCGGCCTGGTGCGCCTCGTGCGCCGGGACCCGCCGGCCACCACCGCGTCCCGCCAGGAGGTGTTCGCGGTGGTCGACGCCGCCTTCGCCCAGCGGCGCAAGACGCTGCGGGCCGCCCTCTCCGGCTGGGCGGGCAGCGGTGCGGCCGCCGAGCAGGCGCTGCGCGCGGCCGGCGTGGACCCGACCGCCCGCGGCGAGGAGCTCACCGTGGAGCAGTTCGCCGCCGTGGCCGCCCACCGGCCGACGGCGGCGGAACCGGCAGCGCCGGAACCCACCCCCTTGGGTGGCCCGCATGGCGCGCCCGCAGCAGGTCACCGTGCGTGCCCCGGCCAAGGTCAACCTGCAGCTCGCGGTCGGGGCGCCCCGGACCGACGGCTTCCACGACCTCGCCACCGTCTTCCAGGCCGTCTCGGTCTACGACGACGTCGTCGCCACCCGCGCGCAGGGCGCCACGGTGGAGGTCACCGGCGACGACGCCGACGCCGTCCCGGTCGACGCCGACAACCTCGCCCTGCGCGCTGCGCTGCTGCTGGCCGAGCGCGCCGGCATCGCCCCCGACGTCAACCTGTCCATCCGCAAGGGCATCCCGGTGGCCGGGGGCATGGCCGGCGGCTCGGCCGACGCCGCCGCCGCGCTGGTGGCCTGCGACGCGCTGTGGGGCACCGGCGTCGAGCGCGACGAGCTGCTCGAGCTGGCCGCCGAGCTCGGCAGCGACGTGCCGTTCGCGGTCATGGGCGGGACCGCGGTCGGCCTCGGCCGCGGCGAGCGGCTCACCCCGGCGCTGGCGCGGGGCCAGTTCGACTGGGTCTTCGCCGTCGCCGACGGCGGCCTGTCCACCCCGGCCGTCTACGCCGAGGTGGACCGGCTGCGCGCGGGCCGGGTGCTGCCCGAGCCGCGCCCGGCCGAGGCCGTCATGTCCGCGCTGCGCGCCGGCGACGCCGCCGCCCTGGGCAAGGCGCTGCAGAACGACCTGCAGGCGGCGGCCTGCAGCCTGCGCCCGCAGCTGCGCCAGACCCTGGAGGTCGGCGAGGAGTACGGCGCGCTCGGCTCGCTGGTCTCGGGCAGCGGACCCACCTGCGCGTTCCTGGTCCGCGATGTCGAGCACGGGCTCGACCTCGCCGTCGCGCTCACCGCCAGCGGTGTCTGCCGGGCGGTCAAGCGCGCGCACGGTCCGGTGCACGGGGCCCGGGTGGTCGAGGGGGCCGCGCGGTAGTGGCGCGCAACCTGGTCAACCTGGAGGACGTCAGCAAGGCGCACGGCACCCGCACCCTGCTCGACCACGTCTCCCTCGGCGTCGCCGAGGGGGAGCGGATCGGCGTCGTCGGGCGCAACGGCGGCGGCAAGACGACCCTGCTGGAGGTGCTGGCCCAGCGCGAGCCGGCCGACGCCGGCCGGGTGGTGCACGCCGGCGACCTGCGCCTGGGCCTGCTCGCCCAGCACGACGACCTCGACCCCGCCGCCACCGTGCGCCAGGTCGTCGTCGGCCAGGGGCCGGCGCACGAGTGGGCCGCCGACCCGCGCATCCGCGACGTCCTCACCGGGCTGTTCGGCGGGCTGGACCTTCCGGGGCTCTCGCACGGGCTCGACTCGCCGATCGCGCCGCTCTCCGGCGGCGAGCGGCGCCGGGTGGCGCTGGCCCGGCTGCTGGTGGGCGAGCACGACCTGCTGGTGCTCGACGAGCCCACCAACCACCTCGACGTCGAGGGCATCGCGTGGCTGGCCGGGCACCTGCGCGCCCGCCGCGGCGGGCTGGTGGTCGTCACGCACGACCGCTGGTTCCTCGACGAGGTGTGCGACACCACCTGGGAGGTGGCCGACGGGCGGGTGCACGCCTACGAGGGCGGCTACTCCGCCTACGTCCTGGCCCGGGCCGAGCGCGAGCGCATCGCCGCGGCGGACGAGGCCCGGCGGCAGAACCTGCTGCGCAAGGAGCTGGCCTGGCTGCGCCGCGGACCGCCCGCCCGCACCTCCAAGCCGCGCTTCCGCATCGACGCCGCCAACGCGCTCATCGCCGACGAGCCGCCGGCGCGCGACAGCGTCGAGCTGATGCGCTTCGCCAGCGCCCGCCTCGGCAAGACCGTCTACGACGTCGAGCAGGCGACGCTGGAGATCGCCGGACGCACCCTGCTGGAGCGGCTCACCTGGCAGGTCGGCCCGGGCGACCGGTTCGGGCTGGTGGGCGTCAACGGTGCCGGCAAGACCTCGCTGCTGCGGATGCTCGTGGGCGAGCTGCCGCCGGCGGCGGGCGAGGTGAAGCGCGGCGTCACCGTGCGCCCGGCGTACCTGTCCCAGCAGGTGGCCGAGCTCGACCCCACGCTCCGCGTGCTGGAGGCCGTCGAGGAGGTGCGCCGGGTCCTCGACCTGGGCAACGGGCGCCAGATCACCGCCTCGCAGCTGTGCGAGCGGTTCGGGTTCACCGGCAACCGGCAGTGGACGCCGGTGGGCGACCTGTCCGGCGGCGAGCGGCGCCGGCTGCAGCTGCTGCGCCTGCTCATGGACGAGCCCAACGTGCTGCTGCTGGACGAGCCGACCAACGACCTCGACGTCGAGACCCTCACCGCGCTGGAGGACCTGCTCGACGGCTGGCCCGGCTCGCTGCTGGTGGTCTCGCACGACCGCTACTTCCTCGAGCGCACCTGCGACCGGGTGGTGGCGCTGCTCGGCGACGGCCGGCTGCGCGAGCTGGTCGGCGGCGTGGAGGAGTACCT
>JBQCIO010000200.1:0-17829 GCA_051953655.1 Motilibacteraceae bacterium | reverse complement strand
AATCCGCCATCAACCCTTCACGATCATGGGGAGGGTGCGGCGCGTCAGACGGGCTCGAGCGGCAGGTGCGGACCGGCCGGGAGCTCGACGCGCACGACGTCGTCGGGGCGAACCTCTCCCCCGGCCAGCACCACAGCCATGACGCCGGCCTTGCGGACCAGGCCGCCCCGCTCGTCCCGGTCCAGCACCGCTCCCATCAGGCCGGGCTGGAACCGGTCGAGCTGGACGCAGGGGTTGCGCAGGCCGGTCAGCTCGACGACGGCGTCGGGCCCGAGCCGCAGCCGCGTTCCGGTGGGCAGCGCGAGCAGGTCGACACCGCGCGTCGTGACGTTCTCACCCATGTCGCCGGGGCGGACGGAGAAGCCGCGCTCGCGCAGCTCGTCGTGCAGCTCGGCGTGCACGAGGTGCACCTGCCGGAGGTTGGGCGCGGAAGGGTCGCGGGCGACCCGCGACCGGTGCTGCACCGTCGTCCCCGCGTGGGAGTCGCCCTGGACGCCGAGGCCGGTGAGCAGCCGAACCACGTCCTGGCCGTCCTTGCTGAACTCGTGCACGGGCGAGGAGCTCACGGCCACCACGAGTCCGGTCACGTCCAGCACGCGCAGAACGTACGCGAGGGGCGCCCCCACCCGCCATGCAGCAGATGGAGACGCCCCTCGGGGCGAGCAGGAGCTACCGCAGGCCGGCCGTGGACGGCTCGCTGGCGGTGATCTGCGCGTAGGAGACCAGACCGAGCTCGGCCGAGGTGGCCGTCAGCGCGTTCTTCGGCAGGATCCGCACGGTGTAGCCGAAGGAACCGGTCCGCTCGAGGGTGAGGTCGCCGTCGTAGCGGTGCCGGCCGTGCTCGTAGGCCTCGGCGTGGGCGAGCGAGAGGACCGAGGTCTCGGTGAGCCGGTCCTCGCTGTCGACCCGGCCGTGCACGACCTGCACGTCGACGTCGTCGGGCGAGAGGCCGTCGAGGGAGACGAACGCGCGCACCGACAGCACCGCGCCCAGCTCGGGCGAGTCGCCCAGGCCCGAGGTCTCGACGTGGTCGACCCGCACGCCGTGCCAGCTGCCGCGGATCTTCTGCTTCCACGCAGCGAAGTCCTTGGCCAGGGCGTACGTCGGCCCGTCGAGCTCGCGGCCGGAGACCGCAGCCGGGGTGTAGAGCCCGACGACGTAGTCGCGCAGCATCCGGCTGGAGAGCACCTTGGGCCCGAGGCTCTTGAGGTCGTGACGGACCATCTCCAGCCAGCGGCGGGGCAGTCCGTCGCCGTCGTGGCCGTAGAACTTGGGCGCCACGTCGTTCTCGATGAGGTCGTAGAGCGCGCCGGCCTCGAGCTCGTCACGGCGGTCGGGGTCCTCGACGCCGTCGGCGGTGGGGATGGCCCAGCCGTTGTCGCCGTCGTACATCTCGTCCCACCACCCGTCGAGGATCGACAGGTTCAGGCACCCGTTCAGAGCGGCCTTCATGCCCGAGGTGCCGCACGCCTCCAGCGGGCGCAGCGGATTGTTCAGCCAGACGTCGCAGCCCGGGTAGAGCGACTGGGCCATCGCGATGTCGTAGTTGGGCAGGAAGACGATCCGGTGACGGACCTCGGGGTCGTCGGAGAAGCGGATGAGCTCCTGGATGAGCTTCTTGCCGCCCTCGTCGGCCGGGTGCGCCTTGCCGGCGATGACCAGCTGCACCGGCCGCTCCGGGTGCAGCAGCAGCGACTTCAGCCGCTCCTGGTCGCGCAGCATCAGCGTGAGCCGCTTGTAGGAGGGCACCCGGCGGGCGAAACCGATGGTGAGGACGTCGGGGTCGAGCACACCGCCGACCCAGGTGAGCTCGGCCTCGCTGGCCCCGCGCTGCAGCCACGACGCCTTGACCCGACGACGCGCCTCGTCGACGAGCTTGGCCCGCAGCTGGCCGCGCAGCTCCCAGATGGCCTTGTCGGAGATCTTGTCGATCCCCTCCCAGCCCTGGGCGTCCTCGGTGAGCCGGGTGCCGATCTCTCGCTCGGCGAGCTCGAACACCTCGCGGGCCACCCAGGTGGGGGCGTGCACGCCGTTGGTGACGTAGCTGATCGGCACCTCGGCGGTGTCGAAGCCCGGCCACAGGCCGTTGAACATGCCGCGGCTGACGATGCCGTGCAGCTTGGCCACGCCGTTGGCCCGCTGGGCCAGGCGAAGGCCCATGACGGCCATGTTGAAGACGGTGGGGTCGCCGCCCTCGTAGGTCTCCGCGCCCAGCTCGAGGATCTTCTCGACGGGCGCGCCCGGGCTGGCGTTGTCGCCGCCGAAGTACTGCGCGATGAGGTCTCGCGGGAAGCGGTCGATGCCGGCGGGGACCGGGGTGTGCGTGGTGAAGACGGTGGCCGCCCGCGCGGCCTCCAGCGCCTCGCTCCAGGACAGGCCGTGGTCCTCGGCCAGCTCACGGATGCGCTCCACACCGAGGAACCCGGCGTGGCCCTCGTTGGTGTGGAACACCTCCGGCGCGGGGGCGCCGGTGAGCCGGGACCAGGCGCGCAGCGCCCGCACGCCGCCGACACCCAGCAGCATCTCCTGCTGCAGGCGGTGCTCGGTGCCGCCGCCGTAGAGGCGGTCGGTGACGTCGCGCTCGGGCTGGTCGTTGTCCTCGACGTCGGAGTCGAGCAGCAGCAGCGGCACCCGGCCCACCTGGGCCTTCCACACCTGCGCCACCAGCTGGCGGCCGCCGGGCAGCCCGACGCGCACCTTCACCGGCGAGCCGTCCTCCTCGCGCAGCAGCGAGATCGGCAGGCCGTTGGGGTCCAGCAGCGGGTAGCGCTCGAGCTGCCAGCCCTCGCGGGAGAGGGACTGGGTGAAGTAGCCGGAGCGGTAGAGCAGGCCGACGCCGGTGATCGGGACGCCGAGGTCGGAGGCGGTCTTGAGGTGGTCGCCGGCCAGGATGCCCAGGCCGCCGGAGTACTGCGGCAGCACCGCCGTGATGCCGAACTCCGGGGAGAAGTAGGCGATCGAGCGCGGGGCGGCGGTGTCGTCCTGACCCAGCGTCTGGTACCAGCGGTCGCCGGTCAGGTAGTCCTGCAGGTCGGCTGCCGCCTCCTCCACCCGCCGGACCAGGCGGTGGTCCTCGGCCAGTCGGGACAGCTGCTCGGGGGTCAGCGAGCCGAGCAGGGCGACCGGGTCGTGGCCGACCTCGTCCCACGTCTCGGGGGCGATGGAGCGGAACAGGTCCTGGCTCTCCGGGTGCCAGGACCACCGCAGGTTGAGCGCGAGCTCCCCCAGGGCGGCGAGGGGCTCGGGCAGCACGGTGCGGACCGTGAATCGACGGATGGCTCTCACACGCGGGACACTAGGGCCAGCCGACCCTCCTTGTCAGGTCCTTGCAGCCAGTGCAAGGGCTTGCCACGTCCTGGGCTCTTCCGGGACCCGTCCATGCAGGTACGGCGGCCGCGACCTGCCGCTGAGCAGAGCGGCGCATCTCACCGCTCGGTCCCGGGACGTGTCCGCGACCGCCCGTCGTGGGTAGGTTGCTGCGCGATGACTGGACGCATCCCCATCGTGGACGTGCAGCCGCTGGTCGGCTGCGGTCGCTACCCCGCCAAGGCGGTGGTCGGCGAGACCTTCCGTGTGAGCGCGACGGTGTTCCGGGAAGGGCACGACGCCGTCAGCGCCAACGTGGTCCTGCGCGCGCCGGACGGCACGAAGGGTCCCTGGACCCCGATGAGCCCGATGGCGCCGGGCACCGGCGACGTGCCGCCCGAGCTCGGCGGCGGCACCGACCGCTGGGAGGCCTGGGTCACCCCCGACGCCGAGGGCCGCTGGTCCTTCGCGGTCGAGGCGTGGAGCGACCCGCTCGCCACCTGGTTCCACGACGCCGGCATCAAGGTGCCCGCGGGCATCGACGTCGACCTCATGCTCGAGGAGGGCGCGCTGCTCTTCGAGCGCGCCGCCAAGGCCGCCCCCAAGGGCGACAAGCGGCAGCTGCTCAGGGACGTCGCGGTCGCCCTGCGCGACACCGAGCGCCCGGTCGAGGCCCGGATGGCCGCGGCCACCGCCCCCGAGGTCGCCGCCGTCCTCGCCCAGCATCCGGTGCGCGACCTCGTCACCAGCAGCGAGCGGATCCCGCTGCAGGTCGACCGTCCCCGCGCTCTGTTCGGGAGCTGGTACGAGCTGTTCCCCCGGTCCGAGGGGGCGTTCCAGCGCGAGGACGGCTCCTGGCAGTCCGGCACGTTCCGCACGGCGGCCGAGCGGCTGCCCGCGGTCGCGGCGATGGGCTTCGACGTCGTCTACCTGCCGCCGGTCCACCCCATCGGTCAGACCAACCGCAAGGGCCCGAACAACACCCTCACGCCCGGGCCGCACGACCCCGGCTCGCCGTGGGCCATCGGCTCCGAGGACGGCGGCCACGACGCCATCCACCCCGACCTCGGCACCTTCGAGGACTTCGACGCCTTCGTCGCCCGCAGCCGCGAGCTCGGCATGGAGGTCGCCATCGACCTCGCGCTGCAGGCCACGCCGGACCACCCGTGGGTCAAGGAGCACCCGGAGTGGTTCACGGTGCTCGCCGACGGCACCATCGCCTACGCCGAGAACCCGCCCAAGAAGTACCAGGACATCTACCCGATCAACTTCGACCGCGACCCCAAGGGGCTCTACGCCGAGGTGCTGCGGGTGGTGCGGCTGTGGATGTCGCACGGGGTGCGCATCTTCCGGGTGGACAACCCGCACACGAAGCCGGTCAGCTTCTGGGCCTGGCTGCTGGACGAGGTCCGCAAGACCGACCCGGACGTGCTGTTCCTGGCCGAGGCGTTCACCCGGCCGCCGATGATGCACACGCTGGCCAAGGTGGGTTTCCACCAGTCCTACACCTACTTCACCTGGCGCACCGCGAAGTGGGAGCTCGAGGAGTACCTCCGTGAGCTGTCCGGGCCGGCGGCGGCCTACATGCGGCCCAACTTCTTCGTGAACACGCCGGACATCCTGCACGCCTCGCTGCAGTACGGCGGGCCGGCCATGTTCAAGATCCGGGCCGTCCTCGCCTCGATGCTCTCCCCCACCTGGGGCGTCTACTCCGGCTACGAGCTGTTCGAGCACGTGGCGGTGCGCCCGGGCAGCGAGGAGTACCTGGACTCGGAGAAGTACCAGTACCGCCCGCGCGACTGGGACGCCGCCGAGCGCGAGGGTCGCTCGCTGGCGCCCTACATCACGCGCCTCAACCAGGTCCGGCGCGACCACCCGGCGCTGCAGCGCATCCGCAACCTGCGCTTCCACCACGCCGACGACGATGCGGTCCTCGCCTTCTCCAAGTCCCTGGTGGACGAGAACGGCAAGGAGGACCTGGTCATCGTCGTGGTCAACCTCGACCCGCACGGCACCCGCGCGACCACCGTGCGCCTGGACCTGCCGGCGCTCGGCATGTCCTGGGAGGACAGCTTCGCGGTGCACGACGAGCTCACGGGGGCCGACTACCGCTGGGGCGCGGCGAACTACGTGCGCCTCGACCCGTTCCACGAACCCGCCCACGTCTTCTCCGTGCGGAGGACGCATCCGTGACCGACGTCGTGCACAGCGACAACGCCATCGAGCCGTTCCTCACCGACGAGGCCGAGCACGATCCGCACTGGTACAAGCGGGCCGTGTTCTACGAGGTCCTCGTGCGGGCCTTCAAGGACTCCGACGGCAACGGCACCGGCGACCTGCGCGGGCTCACCGAGAAGCTGGACTACCTGCAGTGGCTCGGCGTCGACTGCCTGTGGCTGCCCCCGTTCTTCGCCAGCCCGCTGCGTGACGGCGGCTACGACGTCTCCGACTACGTGTCGGTGCTGCCGGAGTTCGGCACGATCGGCGACTTCGTCGAGTTCATGGACAACGCCCACGCCCGCGGCATCCGCGTGATCATCGACTTCGTCATGAACCACACCTCGGACCAGCACCCCTGGTTCCAGGCGTCGCGCTCGGACCCCGAGGGTCCCTACGGCGACTTCTACGTGTGGTCCGACAGCGACGACAGGTACTCGGACGCGCGGATCATCTTCGTCGACACCGAGACCTCCAACTGGACCTACGATCCGGTGCGCAAGCAGTACTTCTGGCACCGGTTCTTCGCCCACCAGCCGGACCTGAACTTCGAGAACCCCCGGGTCCGCGAGGCGGTGCTGGAGGCGCTGCGCTTCTGGCTGGACCTCGGCATCGACGGCTTCCGGCTCGACGCCGTGCCCTACCTGTTCGAGGAGGAGGGCACCAACTGCGAGAACCTGCCGGCCACGCACGCCTTCCTGCGGGAGGTGCGCGCCGAGGTCGACCGGCTCTACCCGGACCGGGTGCTGCTGTGCGAGGCCAACCAGTGGCCGGGCGACGTGGTGGAGTACTTCGGCGACCCGGAGACCGGCGGCGACGAGTGCCACATGGCCTTCCACTTCCCGGTGATGCCGCGCCTGTTCATGGGCGTGCGCCGCGAGTCGCGCTACCCCATCTCCGAGATCATGTCGTCCACACCGAAGATCCCGGCCAACTGCCAGTGGGGCATCTTCCTGCGCAACCACGACGAGCTCACGCTCGAGATGGTCACCGACGAAGAGCGCGACTACATGTGGTCGGAGTACGCCAGCGACCCGCGGATGAAGGCCAACATCGGCATCCGCAGGCGGTTGGCGCCGCTGCTGGACAACGACCGCAACCAGCTCGAGCTGTTCACCGCGCTGCTGCTCTCCCTGCCCGGCTCGCCCGTCCTCTACTACGGCGACGAGATCGGGATGGGCGACAACATCTGGCTGGGCGACCGCGACGGCGTCCGCACGCCGATGCAGTGGACCCCGGACCGCAACGCCGGGTTCTCCACCTGCAACCCCGGGCAGCTCTACCTGCCGGTGATCATGGACCCGATCTACGGCTACCAGGTCACCAACGTCGAGGCGCAGCTGGCCAGCACCACCTCGCTGCTGCACTGGACCCGCCGGCTCATCGCCGTGCGCAAGCAGAACCCGGCCTTCGGCCTGGGCAACTGGGAGGACCTGGGCGGCTCCAACCCCAGCGTGCTCTCATTCGTGCGCGAGTTCGGCGACGACGTCGTGCTGTGCGTCAACAACCTCTCCCGGTTCCCGCAGCCGGTCGAGCTGGACCTGCGCCGGTGGGAGCACTGGCGGCCGATCGAGCTGCTCGGCGGCGTCGAGTTCCCCCAGATCGGGGAGCTGCCCTACCTGCTCACGCTGGCCGGACACTCGTTCTACTGGTTCCGACTGGCACGGCCGGTCGACGTGCCGCAGGAGGGAATGCCGACGGAAGGGATGCCGATGGACGGGGGAATGGCGTGAGCGGCGCGGGCAACGGCGGCGACGCCGGCGGGATCGGGCAGCGCACCGTGGAGCCCGTCATCGAGTCGGGGCTGCTGGGCGAGTACCTCAGCCGGCAGCGCTGGTTCTCGGGCAAGGGCCGCCAGTGGCAGGTCACCGGCTCGAGCACCCTGGCCCTGCTGCAGCCGGCAGACCCGCAGGTCCGGATCGACCTGGTGCGCGTCGAGTACGCCACCGGCGAGGTCGAGGTCTACCAGCTGCCCCTGGTCGTGCACCGCGAGCCGGTCGACTCCCTCGCCCACGTCCTGGTGAGCGAGGAGCCCGCACCCGGCGGCGAGGGCCGGCTGTGGATCTACGACGCCCTGCACGACAAGGAGATCACCGGGCTCTGGCTCGAGGGCCTCGCCGAGGCCCGGGCCACCGACGACCTGGTCTTCCACCCGGCTCCCTCCGGCGGAGCGGTGCCCACCGACGCGCGCTCCATCGTGATCGGCGCCGAGCAGAGCAACACCTCGCTGATCTTCGGCGACGTCGCGATCCTCAAGGTGTTCCGGCGCCTGGCGCCGGGGCTCAACCCCGACATCGAGATCCACGAGGCGCTGGCCTCGGCCGGGTCCGCCCACGTGGCCGAGCCTCTCGGGTGGCTCGAGGGACGCTGGCGTGCCGACGGCCTCCAGCTCGACGGCAGCCTGGCCATGCTGCAGGAGTTCCTGCGCAACGGCACCGAGGGCTGGGAGATGGCCAAGGCGAGCGTGCGCGACCTCTACGCCGAGGGCGACCTGCACGCCGAGGAGGTCGGCGGCGACTTCGCCGGGGAGGCGGCCCGGCTCGGGGCCGCCACCGCCGAGGTGCACGCCGACCTCGCCCGCACGCTGGACACCGGTGTGCTCGAGGTCGAGCAGCTGGCCGGGATGGCCGAGGCCATGCAGGCCAGGCTGGACCGGGCCGTCAGCGAGGTGCCGCACCTCGAGCCGTTCTCCGACGCACTGTCGGACACCTTCGGCCGGCTCGTTCACCTGGACGAGCCGGTGCAGGTGCAGCGGGTGCACGGCGACTACCACCTCGGCCAGGTGATGCGGACCATCGACGGCTGGAAGCTGCTCGACTTCGAGGGCGAGCCGGCCAAGTCGCTGGACGAGCGGCGGGCGCTGGACACCCCGCTCAAGGACGTCGCCGGGATGCTGCGCTCGTTCGACTACGCCGCCCGGCACCTGCTCGTCGACCGCCCGGGAGCGGCGCAGCTGGAGTACCGGGCAGCCGAGTGGGCAGAGCGCAACCGCGATGCGTTCTGCGAGGGTTACGGCACGGTGAGCGGCCGGGACCCGCGCGAGAGCGACGTGCTCCTGCGGGCGCTCGAGACCGACAAGGCGGTCTACGAGGTCGTCTACGAGGCCCGCAACCGCCCGTCCTGGCTGCGCATCCCCATGTCCGCGATCGAGCGGCTCGCCGCGGCGAGCTGATCCGACCAGCGAGGAGCCTGTCGTGAGCAAGAAGACCCCGACCGCCACCACTCCGCGCCCGGTGAGCCGCGAGGAGCTGGACCGGCTCGTCGGCGGAGCGCACCACGACCCGCACTCGGTGCTGGGGCCGCACCCCGACGGCAGGAGCACCACCGTCCGCGCCCTGCGCCCGTGGGCCACCAGCGTCACCGCCGTCGTGGGGGACCAGCGCCACCCGCTCGAGCACGAGCACGGCGGGGTCTGGGTGGGTGTGCTGCCCGGCAGCCCGGACGCCCCCGACTACCGGCTCGAGGTGGCCTACGACGGCGAGCCGGGCGTGCAGGACGACCCCTACCGGTTCCTGCCGACGCTCGGCGAGGTCGACCTGCACCTCATCGGCGAGGGCCGGCACGAGCGCCTGTGGGACGTCCTCGGCGCCCACGTGCGCAGCTACCCGTCGGTCGGTGGCGAGATCACCGGCACGTCCTTCGCAGTCTGGGCGCCCAACGCCCGCGGCGTGCGCGTCGTCGGCGACTTCAACTACTGGGACGGGCGCGCGCACCCGATGCGGTCGCTCGGCTCCAGCGGCGTGTGGGAGCTGTTCGTCCCCGGCATCGGCGACGGCACCCGCTACAAGTACGAGATCCTCGGCCGGGACAGCGTGTGGCGGCAGAAGGCCGACCCGATGGCCTTCGCCACCGAGACCCCGCCGGCCACCGCCTCGGTCGTGCACACCCCGCAGTACGAGTGGGACGACCAGACCTGGCTCGAGCGCCGGGCGCAGGAGGACTTGCAGGCCGGGCCGATGAGCATCTACGAGGTGCACCTCGGCTCCTGGCGGCAGGGCCGGTCCTACCGCCAGCTCGCCGACGACCTGGTCGGCTACGTCACCTGGATGGGCTTCACCCACGTCGAGCTCCTGCCGGTCTCCGAGCACCCGTTCGGCGGCTCGTGGGGCTACCAGGTCTCCTCCTACTACGCCCCGACGTCGCGGTTCGGCTCGCCCGACGAGTTCCGCTACCTCGTCGACCGGCTGCACCAGGCCGGGGGCGGCGTCATCGTCGACTGGGTGCCCGCGCACATCCCCCAAGACGCCAGGGCGCAGGCCCGCATCGACGGCACGCCCCTCAACGAGCACGCCGACCCGCGCCGCGGCGAGCAGCCGGACTGGGGCACCTACGTCTTCGACTTCGGCCGGCGCGAGGTGCGCAACTTCCTCGTGGCCAACGCGCTGTTCTGGCTGGAGGAGTTCCACATCGACGGCCTGCGGGTCGACGCCGTCGCCTCGATGCTCTACCTGGACTACTCGCGCAAGGACGGCGAGTGGCTGCCCAACCAGTACGGCGGCCGGGAGAACCTCGACGCCGTCTCGTTCCTGCAGGAGATGAACGCCACCGCCTACCGCCGGGTGCCGGGCATCGTCACCATCGCCGAGGAGTCGACGTCGTGGCCCGGCGTCACCCGGCCCACGCACCTGGGCGGGCTGGGCTTCGGGTTCAAGTGGAACATGGGGTGGATGCACGACTCGCTGTCGTACATGGAGCGCTCGCCCATCTACCGGCAGTACCACCACCACCAGATGACGTTCTCGATGATGTACGCCTGGTCCGAGCACTTCATCCTGCCGATCAGCCACGACGAGGTCGTCCACGGCAAGGGCTCGCTGCTGCGCAAGATGCCCGGCGACCGCTGGCAGCAGCTGGCCAACGTGCGCGCCTACCTCGCCTTCATGTGGGCCCACCCGGGCAAGCAGCTGCTGTTCATGGGCCAGGAGTTCGCCCAGGAGTCCGAGTGGTCCGAGGGCCGCGACCTGGACTGGTGGCTCACCGACAACCCCGACCACCGCGGCGTGCAGCTGCTGCTGCGCGACCTCAACGCCGCCTACAACGCCACCCCCGCCCTCTGGCGCGACGACGACCCCGAGGGCTTCCAGTGGATCGACGCCAACGACGCCGGCAACAACACGTTCTCGTTCCTGCGCTGGGGACGTGACGGCTCGGCGCTGGCCTGCGTCGCCAACTTCTCCGGCAGCCCGCACGAGGGCTACAAGATCGGCCTGCCCTTCGCCGGCGAGTGGCAGGAGCTGGTGAACACCGACGCCGAGTCCTACGTCGGCTCCGGCGTCGGCAACCTCGGCGCCGTCGAGGCCGTCGAGGAGCCCTGGCACGGCCAGGCCGCCTCGGCCACCCTGCGCGTCCCGCCGCTGGGCACGCTGTGGCTCTACCGGCCGGCGGCCGACGCCGTCTCCTGAGCACGCCGATCGCGTGAGGGGACCCCTGACCCGCTACGTGGCGGGTCGGGGGTCCCCTCACGTACGGCGCAGCCTGGTCTTGCCGCTGCGGTTCGCTCTCTGCACGGTCAACGGCGCTGGTGACGGGGCGAGGCGGGCGAGGAGGCGCTTCCGGCGGCCCGCCGGCGGTCGCCTTCGGCATGGGTGGCACACCCATGCCGATCGGCGCGAATGGGTGTCACACCCGTAGGCATAGATGCGTATGGGTGTGACACCCATGCGATCCGCACCCGGCCGCGCGGGCAAGCCGGCCGCGAGCCGCCGCCGTCACCAGCGCTGTTGACCTGGCACAGCGAGACGTGCGCGCCAGGCGCAGCGTGCCCCCTCCGAGAGCGGCGCCGATACGTGAGGGGACCCCTGACCCGCCAAGAAGCAGGTCAGGGGTCCCCTCACGCAGAACAGCCCGGCTAGAACAGCGCGTTCGCCAGCGCGGTGCGCGCCTTGGCCACCCGCGGGTCGTCGCTGCCGACGACCTCGAACAGCTCCACCAGGCGGGCGCGGACCCGGTCGCGCTCGTCGCCGAAGACGGCGCGGACGCAGGCGATGAGGCGGGCGAAGGCGTCCTCCACCCGGCCCTCGAGCAGCTCGACGTCGGCGGCGGTCAGCGCGGCGTCGACGTCGGCGGGCGCGGCGTCGGCGGCGGACAGGGCGGCGGCCGGGACGAGGCCGTCGGTGCGGCGCATCAGCTCGACCTGGGCCAGGCCCGCCTTGGCGTCGGCGTCGCCGGGGGCCTGGTCCAGCAGCGAGCGGTAGGCCGTGGCGGCCGCGTCCCAGTCGCCGCGCTCGATCGCGTCGTAGGCCTCGTCGAAGCGCGGGTCGTGGGCCGGCTCGGCCGCGGGCTCGGGCGCCTCCCCCGGGGCCTCGACGTCGACCCGGCCGGTGACGCCGTTGGCCTCGGCGACCCGCAGCAGCTCGTCGAGGTACTGGCGGACCTGGCCCTCGGGCAGCGCGCCCTGGAACAGCGGCACCGGCTGGCCCTTGATCACGGCGAACACCGCGGGGATCGACTGCACCTGGAACGCGGCGGCGATCCGCTGGTTGGCGTCGACGTCGACCTTGGCGAGCACCCACCGGCCGGCGTCGGCCGCGGCGAGCCGCTCGAGCACCGGGCTGAGCTGCTTGCACGGCCCGCACCAGTCCGCCCACAGGTCGATGACGACCGGCACGGTCATGGACCGGTTGACGACCTCGGCCTCGAAGGTCGCCTCGGTGACGTCGATGACGACTCCGGCCGGGGCCGGGCCGCTGGGGGCCGCGGCGGCGCGCGCGGCGGCCTCGCGCCGGGCGGCGAGGGCGCCGAGGTCGACCGCGCCGTGACCGCTGAAGCTCGTGGGCTGGCTCATGCCCCCATCCTTCCCTGCGCCGGCCAGCGCCCGCCAACGCACCCTCGAACCGGCCTGCCGTGATGTCCGGCGGTGACGTCCGGCAGTGACGTCCGGCAGTGACCTCTCGCAATGACCTCTCGCGGTGACCTCCGGCGGTGACCTCGGCCCCTGCCGCCACCGGTGCGGCGCGCGCAGCGTGAACCGGTGAGCACCGCATCACCCGTCCCCGCCCGGACCGCCCGGACCGCCCGGACCGCATGGCCGTCGCGTCGTCGGCTGCGGCCGCCGCTGCTGCTCACCCTGGTGCTGGCCCTCCTGCTCGCGGCCTGCGCCGGCAGCGGGTCCTCGCCCGCCCCGCCCCAGCCTCCGGGGCCGAGCGCGGGTGCCGCCGCGGTGACCGCCCCGGCGCTGCGGGTGGGTGCCAGCGCCTGGACCTCGGTGGCCGTGGCGACGGTGTGGCGCTCCTACAGCTCGCCCCGCTCCGTGGACGCCCCCGCGCTGGCCGCCCCGGTGCGCATCCGTGCCTGGCTCGCCGGCATGACCCTCGCGCAGCGCCGGGCGCTGTCCGGCCGGGCCGACACGCAGGTGCTGCTCGGTGACCGCGTCGTCGTCACCGCCCTGCGCAGCGGCTGGGCCAAGGTCGTCGTCCCGGACCAGCCGACGCTGGGCCTGGGCGGCAAGGACCGTCGCGGTTACCCCGGCTGGGTGCCCACCCGCCAGCTCACCGCCCGGCCTCCGGCGGCCAGCAGCCGGACCGCGACGGTCCTCGCGCTCACCACCTGGCTGCGCACCGACGACGCCCGACGTTCCGGCGTGATCGAGGTGAGCATCGGGACCCGCCTGCCGCTCGTGGGCACCGCCGCCGGCTGGCTGCGGGTGCGCGATCCGCTGGGCCGCGTGCTCCGGCTGTCCCCCGCCGCCGCGGTGCTCACCCCCACCGGCCGCGCGCCGGTGGCGAAGACCGGCGCCGGCGTGGTGCGCACCGCGCAGCGGTTCACCGGGCTGGCCTACCTGTGGGCCGGGCGCTCCGGCTTCGGCGTCGACTGCTCCGGGCTGACCTCACTGGCCTACCGGCTGTCCGGGGTCACGATCCCCCGCGACGCCGACGCGCAGGCCCTCGCCGGCCGCGCCGTGTCGCGGACCGCGCTCGCTCCCGGCGACCTGCTCGTCTACCGGCGCAGCGGAGTGATCCACCACGTCGCGATGTACGTCGGGGCCGGCAGGGTCGTCCACGCGCCGGGCACCGGCACCCGCGTGCAGACCGTGCCGACGTCGACGTCGTGGCTCGCCCGGGAGTACGCCGGAGCGCGTCGCTACCTGTGAGCCGGGTCGGGGGCCGCAGACTGGCGGACGTGGCCACCGTGGACCCAGCGCGAGACGATCCCGCCGACGCACTGGCCGACGACGTGGGCCTCGGGCCGCGCTGGATCCACGGCGCCCCGCCCGGCCGCCCCCGCACCGACCCGCCCCTCCAGGTGCACCACGTCGACGAGCGGACGGTCGTGCTGCGCCAGAGCAAGGCGCTGACCTACGAGGCGCCGTTCCTCTTCCTGCTCTTCGGCGCGGACCGGGCGCTGCTGCTGGACACCGGCGACGTCGCCGACCCCGAGCGCATGCCGCTGCGCCGGCTCGTTGACGCGCTGGTCGTGGACTGGCTCGCCCGGCACCCGCGGCCCGGCTACCGGCTCGTGGTCGCGCACACCCACGCCCACGGCGACCACGTCGCCGGCGACGTGCAGTTCGCCGGTCGGCCGGACACCGACGTCGTCGGGCACGACCTGGAGCCGGTGCGCGCCTTCTTCGGGTTGACCGCCTGGCCGCGCCAGGTCGTTCGCCTCGACCTCGGCGGCCGGCTGCTCGAGGTGACCGGCTGCCCCGGCCACCACGCCACCTCGATCGCGGTGCACGACCCGGCCACCGGGTTCCTCTTCACCGGCGACACGGTCTACCCGGGCCGGCTCTACGTGCAGGACCCGCGCGCGTTCCGCGCGAGCCTGGATGCCCTGGTGCACCTGGCCGAGACCCGCCATGTGCGCGCCGTCGTCGGCTGCCACGTGGAGATGCCCCGCACGCCGGGGCGCGACTACCGATCGGGACCCGGTACCAGCCGGACGAGGCACCGCTGCCGATGACCGTGGCGCAGCTGCGGACCGTCCGCGACGCCGCCCACGCCGTCGGCGACCGGCCCGGGGTGCACACCCTCGACGACGTCGCGATCTGGATCGGTCCGTGCCGACCCGCGCGGCTCCGGCAGGGCCTGCGGCTGGCGAAAGACACCGCTCGCGGCCGGGTCACCCGTAGAGGGAGCTAGGGCTGCGCGCCGTCCTCGAGCGCGGACTCCAGCCGCTGCAGCTTGCCCTCGAGCTCGCCCTGGTAGCCGGGACGGATGTCGGCCTTCAGCACCAGCGAGACCCGCGAGCCGAAGGGGGCGACGGCCTCGGTGGCGCGCTTGACGACGTCGAAGACCTCGTCCCACTCGCCCTCGATCGTGGTGAACATCGCATCGGTGCGGTTCGGCAGACCCGACTCGCGCACCACCCGCACCGCCGCGGCCACCGCGTCGTGCACGGAGCCGTCTTCCCGGCCGTCGCCGCTGGGGGCGACGGAGAACGCAACGAGCACTGGACTCTCCGATCACGAGCGGGGCCGCTGAGCACGCTTGACCAAGCCTGACCCGGCCATCCTCACAAACAGCGAACGCGGGCCGGGACTCACCCCCGGACCGAGGCCACCCGCCCGTCGACCAGGTGGATCTCGGCGTCGCAGACCGCGGCCACCTCGGGGTCGTGGGTGGCCAGCACGACCGTGGCCCCGGCCCCGGCCTCCTCGCGGAGCGCGGCCACGACGACGTCGCGGGTGGCGGCGTCGAGCTCGCTGGTGGGCTCGTCGGCCAGCAGCACGTCGGGGTCCACGACGAGGCCGCGGGCCACGGCGACCCGCTGCTGCTGGCCGCCGGAGAGCTCCTCGGCCAGCCGGTCGGCGGCCCCCTCGACGACCTCGCCCAGCCCCGCCCGCACCAGGGCCCGCGCCGCGCGGGCCCGCACCTGCGCCCGCGGCACCCCGCGCAGCTGCAGCGGCAGCTCCACGTTCTCCGAGGCGGTCAGCACCGGCAGCAGCCCGTAGCCCTGCAGCACGATCCCCAGGCTGGGACCGGTCCCGTCCCCGCGCCGGTCCCGCTCCCCCAGCACGCGGTCCCCCAGCCGCACCTCGCCCTCGTCCGGGCGCACCTGCCCGGCCAGCACGCCCAGCAGCGTCGACTTGCCCGAGCCGGACGGGCCGGTGACCGCGAGGATCCGCCCCGGCCGGGCGAGCACGTCGACGCCGTCGAGGATCCGCCGCCCGCCGCGCACCAGGACCAGCCCGGTCGCCGACACCGGCACCGGCTGCCGGGTCCCCCCGGTCAGCCCTGTCCCGCTCACCACCGTCTCGCTCACACGTCCCTCCGTCGCAGCCGCAGGTCCTCGCCGTCACGGTCGATCCGCACCAGCGTGCCGGGCGGCCACTCCTCGAGCACGGCGTCGGGCAGGTGCACCGAACCGTCCTTGCCGACCACCGCGAACTGCTCCCCGCGGTGCCCCTCATGGCCGACCCGGCCGTAGCGCATGGTGACCGTTCGCCCCAGCCGCGCGCCGACGTCGGGGTCGTGGGTGACGACGACGACCGTGGTGCCGAACCGCTCGTTGACCAGCGCGAGCAGGTCGAGGACGGACTCGCGGCCGTCGCGGTCCAGCTGCGACGTGGGCTCGTCGGCCAGCAGCAGCCCGGGCGCGTTGGCCACCGCGACGGCCAGGGCCACCCGCTGCTGCTCGCCGCCGGACAGCCCCGGCAGCGGGGCGTCGGCCACCGCGCCGAGGCGCAGCACGTCGAGCAGCTCGCCCGGCGCGAGCACCTCCGCCCGCTCGCGGCGGCCCAGCGAGCGCTGGGCGAAGCGCACGTTCTCCCGCGGGGTGGCGTAGGGCAGCAGGTTGCGCGCGGAGCCCTGGAGCAGGGTGCCGACGCGGGTGGCCCGCAGCCGCAGCAGCTGGCGCTGGCTCATCCGCCCGATCTCGTCCTCGCCGATCCAGAGCCGGCCGGCCGAAGGCGGCAGCAGGCCGCCGAGCAGCGCGAGCAGGGTCGACTTGCCCGACCCGGACGGTCCGAGCAGCGCGACGGTCTCGCCCGGGTCGACGTCGAGGTCCACCCCGCGCACGGCGACGACCTCGAGGTCGCCGAGGCGGTAGATGTGCACCAGCTCCTCGCAGCGCACGGACAGGCCGCGGCGACGGCGCGGCTCCGACGCAGCGTCGGAGGACTGGGCGGCGATGACCGTCATGCCTGGGCCTCCCGCAGCCGGTCGACGACGGCCAGCCGCACGGTGCGCCGCGCGGCCAGGTGCGCCAGGACCCCGACGACGGCCAGCAGCACCGCGACGACGCCCAGCACGGGCAGCCAGGCGGTGGCGAACGTGGGCGGCGGCCCGAGGACCGAGCTGCCGGCCACCGCGGGCAGCGCCGGCAGCGTGACGGCCGCCGCCGCGAGGCCGGTCACCAGGCCGAGCAGCACCCCGGCGCCGACCAGCGCCAGCTGCTCGCGCACGCCGGCGGCCACCAGGGTGCGCCGAGGCGCGCCGAGCATCCGCAGGGCCGCCAGCTCGTAGGACCGGCGGCGGGCGGCGACGTAGGAGCTGGTGAGCACCGCGCCGCCGGCCAGCAGCACGGCGAGCAGCGCGGCCACCAGGTAGAGCCGCAGCGCCAGCGCGGTGCCGTCGCGCTCCAGGGCGGCACGCCGGTCGGCGAGGGACTCGGTGGACAGCACCTGCAGGCCTTGGTCGGTGAGGCGCTGCACGAGGTCCGGCGCAGCTCCGGGCGCGAGCCAGACCTGGTCGTCGACGGGCGGACCGCCGGACCCGGCCAGCGCCGCGGCGTAGCCCAGGTCGGTCAGGAGGCCGCCGCGGCCCACCCGCGGCAGGGTTCCGCGCACCCCCACCGGGTGCACCACGGCGTCGCTGCCGTCGAGCGTGCGCCCGAAGGCGCGGGCGGCGTCGCCGCCGTACTCGCGCAGCACGGTGCCCGAGCCGGCGGCCACCGGCAGGTCGGCCGGATGGTCGGCCCGCTCCACCGTCACGGTGTCCTCGCCGCCCTCGACGAAGGTGAGCACCACCTGCCCGTCGCGCACGGCCGACTCCCCGGCGTCGGGCGCTCCCGCGGCCACCTGGTAGGAGCTGCGGCGGACCCGCCACGAGTCCGCCCCGGTCCGGAGCGGGCCACCGGCGTCGGCCAGGCCGACCGAGAGGGTGCCCTGGGTCGTGGCCAGCCCCTGCCGGAACGGCCGGACCGCGCGGAGCCCCTCGAAGGTGCAGGCGGCCTGGACGCACTGCGGCAGCCCGACGTCCAGCCGGTGGCGGCCGGGCGCGACCGGGCCCAGGGGGACGTCGAGCGGGCGCCCCCGGGCGTCGGTGAGCTCGGCGAACAGGGTGACGGGGGTCGCCGGCGGCGCGCCCTCCCAGCTCGCGTCGACGTCGGCGGTCAGCCGGCCGCGCACGAGCTGCGCCGGCGCCGGCG
>JBQCIO010000199.1:0-16267 GCA_051953655.1 Motilibacteraceae bacterium | reverse complement strand
GGGGGGGCCCGCCGGGGGGGGGGCCCCCCCCCCCCCCGCGGCGACGCTGGGGCGCGAGTCCCCCGCGTTGTAGCCGCGCTCGGCCACGTCCCACTCCTCGGTGCGCCGACGAGCGGTCGCCAGCGCCCGCTCGGCCTCCTCACGGGTCTGGTAGGGCCCGAGCCGCTGGTCGTTGGGGTCGCCCTCGGGCCCCTCCACCCGGGAGTGGGTCAGCGACCAGTACCAGGGGGGCCCCTCGACGTTCGTCATCCGCTGCTCGCCCTTCTTGCCTCGGCCGAAGATCACGCCGCTCTCCTTCCCACTCGCACCCCGGTCCTCACGCCCGGGCCGCGCCCACCGGGCTCTTGCCGCCCAGCCTGCCCCAGGAGCGCCGGTCGCGGGGAGAACAAGGGCTCCTGGGACGTGTCCGGTGGATCTTCCGTCGATCAGGGGGCGGGCCGTGGCACCCGGTCCGGCACGGCGGAGGAGTTCCTCGTAGCGGTGTTCTCCGAGGGACGACGCCGGGTGGGGTCCAATGCTGCAGCCGGTCGGGATGCCACGCTTCGCGAGCCGGCGATGGTCCAGCAGGCGCGGCCTAGACTCGCGCGCATGCCGCTCGTGCCAGGAACCCTGTCCCCCGAACGCTCCGTGCCCGCCTCCATCGAGCGCCCTGAGTACGTCGGCAAGCCGACGCCGGCTCCCTACCGCGGCCCGGAGGTCAAGGACGCCGAGACGATCGAGCGCATGCGGATCGCCGGGCGCATCGCGGCCCAGGCGATGGCCGAGGTGGCCGAGCACGTCAAGCCCGGGGCGACCACCGACGAGCTGGACCGGATCGGCCACGAGTTCCTCTGCGACCACGGCGCCTACCCCTCCACGCTCGGCTACCGCGGCTTCCCGAAGTCGCTGTGCACCTCGGTCAACGAGGTCGTCTGCCACGGCATCCCGGACTCCACCGAGCTGCAGGACGGCGACATCGTCAACATCGACATCACCGCCTTCATCCACGGGGTGCACGGCGACACCGACGCCACCTACCTCTGCGGCGAGGTCGACGAGGAGTCGCGGCTGCTGGTCGAGCGCACCCGTGAGGCCCTGGAGCGCGGCATCCGCGCGGTGAAGCCGGGCCGGCCGGTCAACGTCATCGGCCGGGTCATCGAGAGCTACGCGAAGCGGTTCGGCTACGGGGTGGTCCGCGACTTCACCGGGCACGGCATCGGCACCGGCTTCCACACCGGGCTGGTCATCCCGCACTACGACGACCCGCACGCGGACACGCTCATGGAGACGGGCATGACCTTCACGATCGAGCCCATGCTCACCCTGGGCACGCACGAGTGGGACATGTGGGCCGACGGCTGGACGGTCGTCACGAAGGACCGCAAGCGCACCGCGCAGTTCGAGCACACCCTGGTCGTCACCGACGACGGCGCCGAGGTGCTGACCCTGCCCTGAGGCGTCATCCGACCGGGTGCCCCACCGGCACCAGGTACCGAGGCTCCTCGCCCCCGGGCAGGGTGAGCGCGCTGGCGACCGCGCCGTCGTCGAAGCCGCCGACGACCACCGCGCCCAACCCGAGCGCCACCGCCTGCAGCAGCACGTTCTCCGCAACGTGCCCCGCCTCCAGGTCGGCGTAGCGCACTCCCCTGCTGCCGTACTTCGCCCTGGTCCTTGCCGGGGTCACGGTGACGACCAGCACCACCGGCGCCCCTCTCACCACCTGCTGGTCCCCGCTGCTGGCGTCAGCGAGGTCGCCCTGAACCGCCGGCTGCTGCCAGATCCGTGCCCGGTGCCCGCTCGGGAGGAACTGCAGCACCTGGTCGGCGGCGACCGCGTAGAGCGTCACCGGATAGAGCGCGCCCGCGCTGGGAGCGGTCCGCCGCCCTGGCCGGTTCTCGCCCTGCCCCGACCACAGCAGCTGCGCGACCTGGCCTCGGGTGAGCGGCTCGGCAGTGAAGTCCCGCACGGAACGGCGCTGGGAGAGTGCCTGCTCCACCGACACGAGTCCGCGCGTGCTCGGTGCGGGCAGCGTGATGATGTCCCCGGCGGGACGTACGCCGTTCCCGCCGCTGCACGCGGTGACGACGGTCAGGACCGCCGCCAAGGCCGTGGATCGCGCCGACCAGCGACGTCGGGGTTCCCGAGTCGTCATCGTCACGTGCGCCGACACTCCTGGACGCTGTCGCGGTGGCCGGCACCTCACCAGGGCAACAGGTCCCCCTGCATAGGGACATCGAGAAACGGTTGCTGGAGCTGGGGAACGTGGAGCGAAACTGTCGGTAGCGCCGTCTAGGTTCGAGGCATGTCAGAGGACGTCGCCCCGCCCCCGCAGCACGCGCTCCCCGACGCGCTTGCTGCGCTGGGCGAAGCGGTCGCGCGGGCGGTGGCGGCGCCCCTCTGGCAGCTGGAGTCCGGGCAGCTCGGGCCGTCGGTGCAGCTGGTGGTGTCGCTGGAGAACCAGCTCGCCGCGCTGCGACTCTCGCTGGTGAAGGAGGCCGACGACCGCTCCGTCGCCGACGCGCTGCACGCCCGCACCACCCCGTTCTGGCTGGCCCAGCTGCTCACGATCGACCACGTCGACGCCGCCAAGCAGGTCCGCCTCGCCCGCGAAGGCAGCGACCAGGTGCTGGCCGCGATCGCCGACGGGTCCGTCTGCGAGACCAAGGCCCTGGCCATCGTCGACGGCCTTCGGTTGATCAAGCGGATCGGGACGGTCACCGTCGCCGACGTCGAGGATGGGGAGGAGTTCCTCCTCGAGCGGGCACCGGAGCTGACCCGCAAGGGACTGGTCACCGCCGCGGCGAGGATCGCCGACGTGCTCGACCCGGACCGCGGCAAGAAGCTCGACGAGGACGAGAAGCTCGCCCACTCCCTGCGCGAGGTCGCCATCACCCCCGACGTGGGCACCGACGGAGCCATGTACCGGATCAGCGGGCGCCTCACCAAGGAGACCGCGTCCCTGCTGATGACCACCCTCGACGCGGTGATGCGCACCGAGGCCGAGAACGACGAGGAATCCGCGCTACCCCGCTCGGCGCGCAGGACCCTGCCCCAGCGCCGCGCCGACGCCCTCGCCACCCTGGTCCGCCTCGCGGCCGACCACGACGACCTGCCCCTGCGGCACGGCGAACCCGTCCAGGCCCTCATCACCATGCCGCTGCAGACCCTGGAGTCCCGCACGACCGCAGCCGGCCTGGTCGACGCGGACACGGGTCAGCCCGCTGGCTACCTGCCCGGACTCACCGAGCACGGCGACCGCCTCGCCCCCGCCACCCTGAGACGGCTCGCGTGCGACGCCAAGCTCGTCCCCGTCGTCCTCGGCAGCAGAGGCCAACCGCTCGACCTCGGCAGCAGAGGCCAACCGCTCGACCTCGGCAGAGAGGTCCGTCTGGCGACCGCCACCATCTACCGGGCCCTCGCGGTGGAGTTCGGCGGTTGTTGCGGCATCGGCTGCAATGCCCCACCGACGCATACCACCGCCCACCACCTGGACCACTGGGCCGACGACGGCCCCACCAGCCTTACGAACAGCGCGCCGCTGTGCGGCCACGAGCACTGGCTCGTCCACGAAGGCGGCTGGGACCTGCGACGCACCAGCGAACCCGGCGTCGTCGAATGGCGACCACCCGCCTGGATCGACCCCGCACGCCCCTGGATCAGACGCGAACCACCACCCCGCTGACGCAGCTGAGGTCCCTCTGCTGCTCCTCCGCTGAAAGCCGCCCTCGCCCACTGCACGGGGCGCGCAAGGAACGGTCAGCGCCAGAACCAGACCGAGGGCACGAGCTGCAGCACGGCCACCGCCGCCCAGGAGGTGCGCCGACGGGAGGTCACCGCCCTGAGCAGCCGCCGATTCACTGCCACGGTGAGCGCGACGAGCACCACCGCGACGACGAGCACGAACGCGGCGGAGATCTCCACCTCGTCGCTGTCGAACAGGAACGAGAACGGGGAGAGCCGGCCGAGCACGTGGACGTAGGCGTGGTGAGCCTGCCCGGCGTGCGGAAGGTAGGACACCAGCGTCACGAGAAAGCCAAGCGGCAGGATCATGCCGAGACCCAGCGCGAGGTTCACCACGGCCCAGGCACAGACGAGCAAGCCCTGCCGTGCTGAACGGGCCAGCGCTGAGATCCCCTGCGTGATCGCGCCGTCGATGACCATTCCCCGCCCGTGCTGTCCGTGGTCATACCGTCCGTTCGACCCTACCGAGGCTCGCCGGTCGTCGGACGTGGCAGTACTCGACCGAGAAGTTCGTAGCCCAGTAGAAGGCGAATCGCTCCCTGATCACCTCGCGGCCGAAGTACTCCCGGCGCAGTGGGCGGGGACCTGACCGGCCTACCGAGCCCGACGACGGCGGCGACCACCGTCGCGGCCGGCGCCTGCGGCGACTCCATGCTGGGCTTCATCCCGCCATCGGCACCTGACCCCGTGGCCGATAGCAACCGGCCATGCCCGCCCCGCCTCGAGTACGAAGAGCGCTTCCAGCGTCCTCCCAATCGGTCCGGCGGATCGGTCCGGCGCTCTGCGTCACGTCACGCCGCTCGCCACCTGTAGCGGCTGTCCGTCGCTGACGTCTTGCACCTCATGAGCCGGCCGTCGCTGCTGTAGCCGTACTCGTCATGCGCCGAGCAGAACGCGCCCGGGTGCACGCCCTGCAGGTAGCTCGTCGTGCTCTTCGTGGCGGTCGGCTTCGGCGAGCTCGTCGTCTTCGTCGGCGCCGGCGCGGCAGTCGTCTTGACCGGCTGCGGAGCGGCCTTCGACGTCGCTGGCGCGCTCGCGGCCTTCGTGGTCGCTGGCGCGCTGGTCTTCGTGGTCGCGGTCGCGCTGGCGTTCTTCGTCGTCGCCTTCGCAGTGACCGTGGTCTTCACCGGAACGCTGCTCTTGGTCGCACTCGAGCTTGGCGTCGAGGCAGGTGAAGCCTTCGTCACCGGGGTGCTCGAGGTAGCGGGCGTACTGCTGGGTGAGGTCGCCGCGGTGCTCGCGGTCGTGGTGGCCCGGGCCGAGGCGGCGGTGTCTGCTGCCGCCACCTTCGCAGCCTCGTTTCCCCCACCGCCGACCGAGCCGATCCCGCCGATCAGCACGAGGGCACCGACCCCTGTGATGATCTTGTGTCGGCCCATCCAGCGCAGAGCGGTAACGCCCTTGCCCGCCGCTTCTGGACCTGGCGCTGCTGCGGACACGCGTCTCCCCCACCCCCCGCGCACCGGCCCAGCACCCCCACGGTCCCCGTCGTCACCAGCAGCGCGTCGCGGAACCGTACCGCACAGCAACCGACATGGTTGCGGGCTGCGCCAATCCCGCCCGTGAGGAGTTGGGCTCCGCGCAGGTCAGACGCGCAGTCACGCGCCGCAGCACGCCAACAGGGCACAGGCGGCGGACGAGTCGGCCTGTAAGCCGGGTTCTGTGCACTCCGCTCGCGCGGAGCCGGCGACCATCCATCTCGCGACGCCGTTGCCGGCGCCGTCGTGCGGTCTACCCGGGAGCTCGGGCGGGCCGCCCTCGATCGCTCCCTGTCTGACCTTGCTCCGGGTGGGGTTTGCCGAGCCGCCCGGGTCACCCCGGGCGCTGGTGGTCTCTTGCACCACCGTTTCACCCTTACCGCCCTGACGAACGCAGCGAACTGCGCGCATCGGGACGGCGGTCTGCTTTCTGTGGCACTGTCCCGCGGGTCACCCCGGGTGGGTGTTACCCACCACCCTGCCCTGTGGAGCCCGGACTTTCCTCGGCGGGCGCCCCGAAGAGCACCCGACGCGGCCGCCCGGCCGGCACGTCCGCCGTGCCCTCAGCCTAGCGCCGGCTGATCGCGGCCAGGGTCACCCCGCCGGCTCGAAGCGCACCGTGCGGTCCGGCACGCTCGCCGTCACGAGCCGGACGTCGATCCGCTCCCCCAGCGGCAGACCGGCGCCATCGCACCGGCCGCGCACGGGCGGGTCCGCCAGCTGCACGACGCCACCGGTGGCCGAGACGTCGACGACCACGGCGGGGAAGGTCTCGCCCTCCCGGCCGGTGAGCAGCGCCGCCTCCACCAGGTCCACGCAGGCCCGGTCCAGCTCGCCGGCCCGCCGGTCGCCGCGCCCCATCTCCTCGGGCAGGGACGGCAGCGCCGCCAGCACCCACTCCGGGACGTCGACGCCGGCACAGGCGGCCAGGCAGGCCTCGCCGGCGAAGCGGTCGACCAGGCGGCGCAACGGGGCCGTCACGTGCGAGTAGGGAGCGGCGATGGCACCGTGCACCAGCCGGTCCGGCGCGGGCCGCGCACCCCCGTCCAGCGCGAGGTAACCCGCGCCGCGCATGAGCCCGGTGGCCTCCTGGAGCAGGGCGGCGTGCGCCGGGACGGACGGGTCCAGGCGGCGCACCAGCTCGGGGTAGGACTCGGCCGCCGGCCAGTCGACGCCGAGACCGGCGGCCGCGCGCCGCAGCCGCTCGACGTCGTCGGCGCGCGCCGGCGGAAGCGTGCGCAGGACCCCGACGCCGGACTCCAACGCGATCTTGGCCGCCGCCATGCCGGTGAGCAGCGAGAGCTGGGCGTTCCAGCCCTCCACCGGAAGCGACGACCGCAGGGTGAGCGTGTAGCCGCCCTCGAGCGGGACCACCTCCTGCTCCGGGATGGGCAGGCTCACCCCGCCGCGCTCGGCCTCGATCTCCTCGCGCAGGCGACCCACGACCCGTAGGAGATCGAGGACCTCGGGCGGGGCGTCGCTGTCCAGAAGCTGCTGCGACTCCTCGTAGGAGAGCCGCTGCCGCGACCGCACGACAGCACGGCGCACCTCGGTCCGCTCGAGCTGGCCGTGGGCGTCCAGGTCCAGCTGCCACAGCAGGGCCGGCCGGTCCTGCCCCGGCAGGAGCGACGCCGCACCGTCGGCCAGCACGGGCGGGTGCAGCGGGGTCTTCTCGTCAGGGGCGTAGAGAGTCTCGACCCTGGAGTGCGCCTCGACGTCGACAGGACCGCCGGGCGTGACGAACGCGGCGACGTCGGCGATGGCGTAGTGCACCCGGAATCCCGGGCCGCGTCGGGCCAGGTGCAGAGCCTGGTCCAGGTCCGTCGAGCCGACCGGGTCGATGGTGACGAACGGCAGGTCGCGTGCGTCCAGCGACGGGACGGTCACCTCCCGCGACGCCGCCTCGGCCGCCTGGAGGACCGTCGCCGGAAAGGCCTCCGGCACATCGAGCTCGGTGCGGGCGGTGTCGAACGCGGCGCGCAGGGCAGCACCGTCGGCGGCAAGGCGGACCCTTCGGCGTGGCACGGCGCTCACGGTAGGGACTCGACCGCGTCCGCGCGACCACGAAACCTGCGTGACAGCGAACTGTCGAAGCAGAACGGCTTGCTGGCCAAGGGTGATCGCCTGCTGCGGGGTTAGCCCCCATGACGACGGGCACCCCGGACCTCGAACCACGAATGGGAGGACGGACATGACCTACGACACGGGCACCACGCCGCCCCTGGCAGGGACGACCGGTACGCCGGCGACGTCGGCACCGCCCTCGACGGGCACCGGCACCAGCTCGAACACCGCCTCGGGCAAGGACGCCGCGAAGCAGGGCGCCGCCGAGGTGGCGAGCAGCGCCAAGGAGCACGCCGGCGCCGTCGCCGGGACCGCGCAGGAGCAGACCCAGCGCGTCGCCAGCGAAGCCAAGACCCAGGCGAAGGACGTGCTGGGCCAGGCCCGCACCGAGGTGAACGACCAGGCCCGCCAGCAGCAGCAGCGCGCCGCCAGCGGCCTGCGCAGCCTGGGCAGCGAGCTGAGCAGCATGGCTGAGCAGGGCGGGCAGGGCGGCATGGCTCAGGACCTCGCCCACCAGGCGGCCCAGAAGGCCTCCGGCCTGGCCGACTGGCTGGAGAACCGCGAGCCGGGCCAGCTGATCGACGAGGCGCGCACCTACGCACGCCGCCACCCCGGGGGCTTCCTGCTCGGCGCAGCCGTCGCCGGCGTCGTCGCCGGCCGGCTCACCCGCGGGCTCAAGGCCTCGCACGACCAGCAGACCAGCAGCACCACCGGCCCCTACGGCCGGCCGGTCGGCTCGGTCACCCCGGGCACACCGGCGCCCTACGACGTCGACCTCACCCGTCCCGAGCCGCTGCCCGGACCGGCCGTGACCGACCGGGCGATGGCGGGCACCACCACCACCGGCCGTGACGCCGTCGGCGAGCGCCGCCCGAGCGACGGGCCGCTGGCCGAGGAGTCGACCATGATCGACCCCGAGACCACCGACCTGCGCGAGCGGACGGCCGGAGGCGTCGCGGGCACCGGGACGAGCACCGGGCGGGTGATCCCGTGAGCACGCAGTACCCGCAGGGCAGTGCCGGGACCGGGTCGTCGGACTACGCCGACGTGCGGGCCGACCGCACTGCGACCGGCTACCCGGGCTCGGACGGGGCCAGCGTCGGCCAGCTGGTCAAGCAGGTCACCGACGACCTGTCCACGCTGGTCCGCCAGGAGATGCAGCTCGCCCGCGCCGAGATGATGCAGAGCGCCAAGCGCGCCGGCACCGGCGCGGGGATGCTGGGCGGCGCCGGCTTCGCCGGCTACTTCGTCCTGCTCTTCCTGAGCATCTCGCTGTGGTGGGCGATCGGCGACGGCATCGGCTACGGCTGGAGCGCGCTCATCGTGGCGGTGCTCTGGGGCATCGTCGCCGCCGTCCTCGCCATGACCGGCAAGAAGAAGCTCGCCGAGACCGACCCGGTGCCCCGCCGCACCGTCGAGACGGCGAAGGAGATCCCGCAGGCGCTCAAGCCCGACCCCAACACGCCGCACGAGACCACCGGGAGGCACTCGGCATGACGACTCCGTACGGGAACGAGACCTACACCTCTCCCAGCAGCACGGACCCCGCCTACACCGACCCCACTTACAGCAGCAGCGGCGTCCAGACGCACACCGCGGGCTACGGCACCGGCACCTCCGGCGTCGTGAACCCGAACGATCCGGACGCGCTGCGCGCCCAGATCGAGCAGACCCGGGCCGAGCTCAGCGGCGACGTCGACCAGCTGGCCGACCGGGTGACCCCGAGCCACATCGTGCAGCGCAAGGTCGACCGCACGCGCGGTCGGCTGGGCGGCATGAAGGACAAGATCATGGGCTCGGCGCACCACGCCTCCCAGAGCACGTCGGGCTCGATGTCCGGCGCGACGGGGCGGATGTCGAACCAGGCGTCGGACCAGCTGCACTCGGCCGCCGGCTCGGCGCAGCATGCCGCGGGCCAGGCGCAGCAGGCGCTGCACGAGGCTCCGCACAAGGCGATCCAGCAGACCCAGGGCTCTCCGCTCGTCGCGGGCGCCGTCGCCTTCGGCGTCGGCTACCTGGTCTCCGCGCTGCTCCCGGCCAGCCAGGCCGAGCAGCACGCGGCCGAGCAGGCCAAGGACAAGGTGCAGCCGGTGGCCCAGCAGGCCAAGCAGGAGCTGACGCAGACGGCCAAGGAGTCCGCTCAGCACCTCAAGGAGCCGGCGCAGCAGGCCGTCGAGCAGGTCAAGGGCACCGCCACCGACGCCACCGCGCAGGTCAAGGGCCAGGCCAAGGACGAGACGGTCGACCTGCGCGAGGAGACCAAGCAGACCGCGCAGCAGAAGGCCCAGCAGGCCCGTCAGTGACCTGACACCTCGCACCCCCGGCCTGCCGGGAACGGTCACCGGCACGTGGTCTTCGCGCGCCCACCGCGGAGAATTCGCCTCGGGGGGCGAGCTCTTTCCTGGGCAGGGCCCGGGGGGCGCGGACCCGCTTCGGAACGATCACGTCCCCGTGATCGATCCATGCCTCCCGCGACAGATCTGTCGCGGTAAGCATGGAAGGATCGCGCCCACGTGATCGTTCCGACCCGGGCCGCCCCGCACGGCCCACCCCCTGGGTGCCGGACCAGGGCGCGGACCGTAGCCTCGACGCCGTGCTCCTGCTCCTTCCGCCCAGCGAGGGCAAAGCGACCACGCCCCGGCGGGGCAAGACGCTGGACCTGGCCGCACTGTCCTTCCCGAAGCTCACGGCCGCCCGTGAGCGGGTCCTCAGCGAGCTGGTGGCGCTCTGCGGGGACCGCGACCGGGCCGTCGACGTCCTCGGCCTCACCCCCGGCCTGGCCGGCGAGGTGGACAAGGACGCGGCGCTGCTCACCGCACCCACGCTGCCGGCCGCGGCGCTCTACACCGGCGTCCTCTACGACGCCCTGTCGGTGAGCACCCTCGACGCCGCCGCACGCCGGCGCGCGACCCGGCAGCTCGTCGTCGTCAGCGCCCTGTTCGGCGCGCTGCGCCTCACCGACCGGGTGCCCTCCTACCGGCTGTCGATGGACGTGGCCCTGCCCGGCACCGGTCCGCTGGCCTCGCTCTGGCGCGAGCCGCTGGCTGAGGTCCTCCCGGCCGCCGCCGGGCACGGCCTGGTCGTCGACCTCCGCTCGGCCACCTACGTGGCGGCCTGGCGCCCGGACCGCGACCTCGCCCCCCGCACCGTCGCCGTCCGCGTCTTCCGCGAGGAGAACGGCAAGCGCAGCGTCGTCTCGCACATGGCCAAGCACACCCGCGGCGAGGTCGCCCGGCACCTGCTCGAGACCGGTGCCGCCCCGCGCACCCCGGAGGCGCTCGCCGACGCGCTGTCGGAGCGGTGGAAGGTGGAGCTGGCCGACGCCAGGCGAGGTGCCGCCCGGACGCTCGACGTCGTCCTGGTCGCCTGACCGTGTGGGCTCTGGCGACCGCGGGCGGGCTGCTCGTCGTCCTCACCCGGCTGCTCCCCACCGCCGACGCCGCCGACGTCCTCTCCCGGGTCGCGCCGGTGCTGCTGTTCCTCGTCGGCATCACCGTGGTGGCCGAGCTCGCCGACGCCGCAGGTCTCTTCGATGTCACCGCGCGCGCCGCCGCCCGGCTCGGCCGCGGCCGTACCCCGGTGCTCTTCCTGCTCGTGGTCGCCATCGGCGCGGTGACGACCACGTTGCTCAGCCTGGACACCACCGCGGTCCTGCTCACCCCCGTGGTGCTCGCGCTGTGCGCGCAGCTCGACCTGCCCGCGCTCCCCTTCGCCATGGCCACGGTGTGGCTGTCCAACACCACCAGCCTGCTGCTGCCGGTCTCCAACCTGACCAACCTGCTGGCGCTGCACACCCTGGACCTCGGTGTGCTCGGCTTCGCCACCCGGATGGCGCTGCCCGCGCTGGCCGCGCTCGTCGTCACCGTGGCGGTGCTCGGCGTCCGGCACCACCAGGCCCTGCGCGGCTCCTACCCGGTGCCCGAGCACGAGGTGCCCGACGACGCCGTGCTGCTGCGCGCGGCCGCCGCGGTGGTGGCCGCGTTCGCGGTGCTCGTGCTGCTCGAGGTGAACGTGACCGTCGTGGCGCTGGGCTGCGCGGCGGTCCTGACGGCGGTCTTCGCCTGGCGACGTCGGGAGTCGCTGCGCTGGCAGCTGGTCCCCTGGCGGCTGGTCCTGCTGGTGGCCGGGCTGTTCCTCGTGGTGCAGGCGCTGCAGGTGCACGGCCTGGACCGCCTGCTCGGCGACGTCGCCGGGCACGGCACCTCCTACGCCGACCTGCTGCGCCTGGGCGCTGTCTCGGCCGCCGGGGCCAACGTGGTGAACAACCTGCCCGCCTACCTCGCGCTGGAGCCGGTCGCCGCCGGCACCGACCGTCACCTCGCGCTCCTGCTCGGCGTCGACCTCGGCCCGCTGGTGCTGCTGTGGGGCTCGCTGGCCACGCTGCTGTGGCGCGAGCGCTGCCGCGCCCGCGGCGTCGTGGTGAGCGCCCGCGAGTTCGCCCTCACCGGCCTGGTCGGCGTCCCGCTGCTGCTGGCCACGTCGACCGCCGCCCTGCTGCTGACCCGCTAGCCGCCCAGACCTCGGTCAGACCTCGGCCAGCCCTCGGCCAGCCGTCGGTCAGCGGTCAATCCAGGTCCGCCGGCAGCGACGGGTCGGCGACGAGCTCGCGCACCCGCGCCAGCAGCCCCGGCGACAGCCGCCCCTCGGACAGCGGCGGCTCCTCCCCCGCCCCGAACCAGCCGACGTCGAGGGTCTCGTGGCTCGTGGCGGCCGACCCGCCGACCAGCCGGCAGGCCACCACCACCTTGAGGGTGAAGAACGGCATCGGCGGGTGGCCCCACCGCTCGCGCTCGTAGAGCCCGAGCAGCCGGTCGACCACCACCTCGTAGCCGCTCTCCTCGCGCACCTCGCGGACCGCGCCCTCCCCGGCGGACTCCCCGACGTCGGCCCAGCCGCCGGGAAGCGTCCACAGCCCGTCCTGCGCCTCGCGCACCATGAGCAGCCGGCCCTGCCCGTCCGGCACCGCGGCGCGCACGTCGAGCTTGGGCGTGAGGTAGCCCGGCTCGCGCTGGAACAGCATCCGCACCTGCTGCGGCGGGGCGCCGACCAGCTCGGCGGTCATGAGCGTGGCCAGCTCGCGCAGCCGCTCGTAGCGCTCGAGGTCGTACGGCGAGGTCGCGTAGGCCAGCCCCGCCGCGGCGATCGACTGCAGCTCGCGCACCCGGCCGAGCCAGCCCTCCCTGGGTGGGGATGGTGCTGACACCGCGTCAGCCGCGCAGGTGCGAGCCGTCGTTGAACAGCCGCAGCGACGCCCCGCCGTCGGCCCACCAGGACACGACCGAGAGCGTGGCGGCGTCGAGGTGCATCCGGTGCAGCGCCGGCAGCGGCGCCCCCAGCGCCTCGGCCACCAGCACCTTGATCGGGGTGACGTGGGTGACCGCGAGCACGGTCTGGCCGGGGAAGCGGGCGATCGCCTTGTCCCGGGCCACCCGCACCCGGGCCGCCACCTGCTCCAGCGACTCCCCGCCCGGCGCCGGCACCGACGGGGAGGCGAGCCAGGCGTCGAAGGCCTCCGGGTCGCGCTCGCGGGCCTGCGCGAAGGTCAGCCCCTCCCAGGCCCCGAAGTCGCACTCGCGCAGGTCCGGCTCCACGCGCACCTGCAGCCCGAGCCGCAGCGCCACCTCCTCGGCGGTCTGCAGGCACCGCTGCAGCGGGGAGCAGACCACCGCGTCGACCTCGCCGCGGGCCAGCACGGCCACGGCCAGCCGCTCGGCCTGCACCATCCCCTCCTCGGACAGCGGCGGGTCCTCACCGCCGCTGCCGGAGAACAGCCGACGCAGGGTGTGCGCGGTGGCCCCGTGCCGGGCCAGCACGAAGGTGGTGCCCGGTCCGAGGTCCGGTCGCGGCCGGGGCAGCGCGGGCGCCGAGGGCACCTGAGCGGGCTCCGCCGGCTCGAGCACGGTGGCCGGCGCCGGCAGCTCGCGCGGGGTCCACTCCTCCCCCCGCAGCGCCGCGTCCAGCGCCTGGTTGACCAGGGCGTCGGCGGCCTTGTTCCGCTCCCGGGGCACCCAGGTGTAGCTGATCCGCGCTCGCGGGAGCACCCGCGAGGCCTCCAGCGCGAGCGGCTTCATGTCCGGGTGCTTGACCTTCCAGCGCCCGGACATCTGCTCCACCACGAGCTTGGAGTCCATCCGCACCTCGACGTCGGCGGCCGGGTCGAGCTCGGCCACGGCGCGCAGGCCCGCGATGAGCCCGCGGTACTCGGCGACGTTGTTGGTGGCGACCCCGATGTGCTCGGCGGCCTCGGCCAGCACCTCGCCGCTGGCGGCGTCGCGCACCAGGGCACCGAACGCGGCCGGTCCCGGGTTGCCGCGCGAGCCGCCGTCGGCCTCGACGACGAAGCGGCTCACAGCCCGGACTCGGGCGTGCGCACCAGGATCCGGCGGCACTCCTCGCAGCGCAGCACCTCGTCCTCGGCGGCGGTGCGGATGCGTCCGAGGTCGGTGGTGTTGAGCTCGAGCCGGCAGCCCATGCACCGGCGCTGCAGCAGCGGGGCGGCGCCGATGCCGCCGGACTGCCCGCGCACCTTCTCGTAGAGGGTCACCAGGGCGCCGTCGATCTGGCCGCCGAGCGTTCCGCGCAGGTCCTTCGTGGTGGCCTCCTCCTGGGCCACCTCGGCCAGCTGCGCGTCGCGGCGGGCGACGACGTCGTCGAGCTCGGCCTGGGTCTGCGCGCGCTGCCCCTGCAGCCCGGCCAGGTGGTGCTCGACGTCCTCGAGGCGCTGCATCACCTCGAGCTCCTCGTCCTCGAGCACCTGCTGGCGCCGGGCCAGCGAGGCCACCTCGCTCTGCAGCTGCTCGAGCTCACGGGGGCTGGACACCGCGCCGGAGTCGAGGCGCTGCTGGTCGCGGGCAGCACGGTCGCGCACCTGCTGCACGTCGGTCTCGGCCTTGGCCTGCTCGCGCTCGACGTCGCTCTTCTCGGTCTCCGCGGCCACGATGCGGTCGCGCAGCTCGCGCAGCACCCCCTCGAGCCGCTGCACCTCGGCGTGCTCGGGCAGGGTCTTGCGGCGGTGGGCGAGCTGGTCGAGGCGGGTGTCCAGGGCCTGCAGGTCCAGCAGGCGCAGCTGGTCGGTCGCGGAGGCGTTCAGCGCGGGCTCCTTGCACTCGAGAGGTGGCACTCGGACGTGGCTCGGGTCTTCAGCTCTGGTCGCGGCCGGTGCTCAGACCCCGGGACGTGGCTGGACGTGGCTGGTCCAGGGGTCGGTGACGAGCGTCGAGACGCGGGTCTCCACCGTAGTGCCGCGCACGGCCAGCCCGGCGACGAGCCGGGCCGCGGCGTCGGCCAGCCACGGCCACTCGCTGGCCCAGTGCCCGGGGTCGACCAGCGCCGGCGAGCCGGGCTGCTCCAGCGCCTCCACGGCCGGGTGGTGGCGCAGGTCGGCCGTGACCAGCACGTCCACGCCCGCGCCCCGAGCCGCGGCCAGCTCGGTGTCCCCGGCGCCGCCGACCACCGCGACCCGCTGCACCACCCGGTCGGAGCGGCCGGCGGCGCGCACCCCGGCCGGTGCGACCGGCAGCGCGGCGGCCACCCGGGCGCAGAAGGCGCCGAAGGTCTCCGGCTCGGGCAGCATCCCCACCCGGCCCAGGCCCAGCCGGCCGGGCTGCGAGGCCAGCTCGAGGACGTCGAAGGCGGGTTCCTCGTAGGGGTGCGCGGCCCGCAGCGCGGCGACGACGTCGGCCCGCCGGCCGCGCGGGAGCACCGTCTCCAGCCGGGTCTCGGCCACCTTCTCGACCTCCCCCACCGTGCCGATCGCCGGGGCGGCACCGGGCTCGGGGCGGAAGGTGCCGGTGCCCGTGGTGGTCCACGCGCAGCGGCTGTAGGCACCCATCCGTCCGGCGCCGGCCGCCGCGAGGGCGTCGAGCACGCGCTCGGCGTCGGTGGTGGGCACGAAGACGACGAGCTTGTCCAGCGGGTCGGCCGGACGCGGCGTGAGCGGCCGGGTGCCGACCAGCCCCAGGGCCGCGGCCAGCGCGTCGCTCACGCCGGGGTCGGCGGAGTCGGCGTTGGTGTGCGCCGTGAACAGGGCCACGCCGGCCCGCACGAGCCGGTGCGCCCGCGCGCCCTTGGGCGTGGTGGCGGCGATGCCGTGCACCCCGCGCAGGAACAGCGGGTGGTGGGTCAGCAGGAGGTCGGCGCCCCACGCCACCGCCTCGTCGACGACCTCGTCGGCGGGGTCGACGGCCAGGAGCACCCGCCGCACCGGTTGCGCGGGGTCGCCGAGGGCGAGCCCGACCGCGTCCCAGTCCTCGGCCCAGCGCGGGTCGTAGAGGCCGTCGAGCACCTGGACGACGTCGGCCAGCACGGGAGGATCGGCGGACGGGTCGGTGGGCACGGCCGCAGGCTAGCGAGCCGCCGCCAGGAGCGGCGTGCGCTCAGCCGCGCTGCACCACGCCGATGATCAGCACCACGATGATCGCGACGACGACGCCGATGCTGGCGGCCCCGACGACGGCCATGAGCCAGCCCACCGCGTTCTCCCCGCCGGCCCGCTCCTGCAGGTGCACCCGCTGCGGGGTGCCGCTGGGCCCGGTGGGGAGCTGCGAGCCGCCCTGCCCCTGGTCGGGCTGCCCCTGGTCGGGCTGCGCGTGGCGGCCGGAGGACGAGGAGCCGGAGGAGGGAGCTGCGTGCGCCATGGTCGACATCCTGCCCCCACCTCGGGGCCGGGAACGCCCCACCCCCTGGTCCGGCTGCAGATGGACGGGACGAGGGGTGGGTGGAAGGTGGTCGTGGTGGGCGCAGCTGGGCTCGAACCAGCGACCGCCTGTGTGTAAGACAGGTGCTCTACCGCTGAGCTATGCGCCCGCACCGCCTGACCGGCGGCGGTATCGGCGCAGCGTACTTGGCGGGGACGGCGGATGGTGGCGGCGTCCGGCGGGTGGCTGCTCGAGGGGAAGGTTGTGGGGGGCCCCGCCCCCCGGGCGGCCCCCCAACATCCACACGGGGGCGGTGGCGGGGGGGGGGGCGGCAAGGGGCGCCCCGTGGGCGCGCCCCCCCCGGCGGGG
>JBQCIO010000198.1:0-5409 GCA_051953655.1 Motilibacteraceae bacterium | reverse complement strand
CGATGGGGGCCCCCCGGCCGCCCCGGGGCGGGGCACACTGAGCGGGTTCTGGACAACCAGGCCCACCGGCTCCGCGCCCCCCCCCCCCCTGGGGGGGGGGCGCGCTGCGGTTTCGGGCTGCGCTAGAGCCGTTGACGTGAGGAGCGATTGGTGAGCAGCACCCCCGCGGCCCGTCCGCTGGTGGCCGGCTCGGGCACCGCCCGGGTGGCCGGCCTGCCCGACTTCCCGTGGGACCGGCTCGCTCCCTACGCCGCCACTGCCCGGGCGCACGCCGGGGGCATCGTCGACCTCTCGGTGGGCACCCCGGTCGACCCGACGCCGCAGGTGGTCCGCGAGGCGCTGGTGGCCGCGGCCGACGCGCCGGGCTACCCGCAGACCTACGGCACGCCCGCGCTGCGCGAGGCGGTGGCCGACTGGTTCGCCCGCCGCCGGTCCGCCCCCGGCGTCGACCCGGACGGCGTCCTGCCCACCGTCGGCTCCAAGGAGCTGGTCGCCTGGCTGCCCACGCTGCTCGGCGTCGGGCCCGGCGACGTCGTCGTGCACCCCGCCGTCGCCTACCCCACCTACGACGTCGGTGCGCGGCTGGCCGGGGCCTCGCCGATGCCGGCCGACGCGCTCACCGCGGTCGGGCCGGCGCGGGTGCCGCTGGTGTGGGTGAACACCCCGTCCAACCCGACCGGACGGGTGCTGCCGGTCGAGCACCTGCGCAAGATGGTCAGCTGGGCGCGCGAGCGCGGCGCGGTGCTGGCCAGCGACGAGTGCTACGCCGAGCTCGGCTGGGACGCGGAGCCGGTCTCGATCCTGCACCCCGACGTCTGCGGCGGCTCGCACGAGAACCTGCTGGCGGTCTACTCGCTGTCCAAGCAGTCCAACCTGGCCGGCTACCGCGCCGCGTTCGTGGCCGGCGACGTCGCGCTGGTGCGCCGGCTGCTCGAGGTGCGCAAGCACGCCGGGATGATCGTGCCGGCGCCGGTGCAGGCGGCGATGGTGGCCGCCCTCTCCGACGACGCCCACGTGGCCGAGCAGAAGGAGCGCTACCGCGCCCGTCGCTCGCTGCTGCGCCCGGCGCTGGAGCGGGCCGGTTTCACCGTCGAGCACTCCGAGGCCGGGCTCTACCTGTGGGCCGCCCGCGGCGAGGACTGCTGGGAGTCGGTCACCTGGCTGGCGCAGCGCGGGATCCTCGTGGCGCCCGGCGAGTTCTACGGGCGGGCCGGCGCGCGGCAGGTGCGGGTGGCGCTCACCGCCACCGACGAGCGGATCGCCGCCGCCGCGGAGCGGCTGGTGGGCTGAGCCGCGGAGCGACTGGTGGGCTGAGCCGCGGAGCGGCTGGTGGGCTGAGCCGGCCTACTCCGGGAAGTAGCGCCACTGCCCTTCGGACACGACGTCGACGGTGCCGTCGACCACGCGGATGGCGGTCTGGTCGTCCATGGCGTACTTCGGGCCGGGGATGCTCGCCGCCCACTGCTCCGCCTCGGCCATCGAGTTGCCCGGCTCGCCGTCGGGGGCCAGGTGCGGGCAGATGGCGAAGTCGACCAGGCCCAGGGTGGTCTCGTCACCGGTCGGCGGTCGCCACTGCATGAAGTCCTCGCCGACCCGGGGCGCCATCACCATGCTGCCCGCGCTGAGCCCCACCCAGACGGTCTCCTCGAGCGAGGGCAGCAGGTCGGCCAGCCCGGACTGCCGCATCCAGTGGGCGAGGTAGAGGACGTCACCGCCGGAGGCCAGCAGGACGTCGGCCTCCCGGACCAGAGGGACCCAGCGCTCCTCGTCGAGGCTGGGCAGCGCGGTCAGCTCGAGCACGCCGATGGACCCCCAGCCGAGGTCGACCATCGGGTTCTCCGACCGGCCGCTGATGAACTGCCACGCCCTCGTGCCGGGCCCGACCATCGGGTGGCCGTACATCGCGGTGGGGATGCACAGGGCGGTGGCGTCGGCGGTCGGCTTGCCCAGGAGATCGACGAGGGCCTGGCGGATGCTCGCGTTCGTCACGCCGCCGGAGGTGAGCAGGAGCTTCACGGTGCCTTCTTTCGTCCACGGTCTGGAGGTATCCGCAGGGACAGACCCGCGGCGACCGCGGAAATCATCGCTCCCGAGGTGCTTCTGTCGAGTTCACCCGCCGCGCTGGACGTCGACGTGAACGTGGTCGCGGTGCTGGAGGATGTCGTTGCTCACCGGGCCGTCGGAGTTGACGTAGCGGCGCCAGCCCTCCCGGGAGCGGGCGGTGGTCCAGATCCGGTCGTCGAAGATCACGGTGGCGACCTCGAGCCGCTGCGCGTGCGCGGTCAACCACTGCGCCAGGACCCAGCCGTCGCGGCGGTTCTCGGTGGTGATGGGCCGGAAGAAGACGTCGACGGCGCGGCCCTCGTAGTGCGCCGAGCGGCTGCCGTGCCCGCTGCTGACGCCGCCGGGGGCGTAGCCGCCGAGGCTCTGCCGGCCGATCAGGGCGGTGAAGGCGGCGCGGACGTGGTCGGCGCGGGGGGTGAGGCCGGAGCGGCCCTCCCGCTGCACCGTGAGGTCGTCGGCGCGCTGGGCCCGGCAGGTGAGGGCGGGGTTCTTGCCGCCGAGCATGGCGGCGGCGATCGCGGTGTCCTCGGCGGGGACCGGCTTCTTCGGCACGGCCAGCCAGGGGCCGACCGCCGCAGCGGTGGAGCCGTCGCCGGTGCCGGCCCGGGCGGCCGCCACCGCCGCGCCCGTCCGTCCGGTGCTCAGGCCCCGGTCGTGGGCCACGGCCACCGCGGAGGCGACCCTCATGGCCTCGTCGGGGGCGAGTTCGACGGGGCCGTCGGCGGTCGTCACGCTGCAGCCGGGCGACGGTGGCGCGAGGGGCGAGCGCTGGTAGGCCCAGGCGCCCGCGGCCACGAGCAGGCCCGCCGTGACGAGCAGGGTGACGCTCCGAGCCGCGTTCTGCCGGCGGGTGCGACGGCGCGTCCGGCGCTGAGCCGCGGGAGTCGGGCGGCGCGCGCGGGACGTCGTCGGCTGGCTGGGCATCTCACCCGGCCGAACGGACTGCGGTGCCTGAATCGTTCCGGGCCGAGATGGCGCGCCTACTCCGCGCGGAAGTTCCATGCTTACCGCGACAGATCTGTAGCTGTAAGCATGAAAGGAACACGCGGGAGTGATCGTTCCGACCGGGCCGCGGGGTGCTGGCCGCGGGCTCAGTCGTTGCTGTGCAGGGCCGCGTTGAGGCCGCCCCAGTCGCCGCTGCGCTGCACGGCCTCCACGGCGCCGGTCACGCTGTTGCGCCGGAACAGCAGGCCGGCCGCGCCGGAGAGGTCGAGGGCCTTGACCACCTGGCCGTCGGGGAGGGTGACCTTGGTGCCGGCGGTCACGTAGAGGCCGGCCTCCACCACGCTGCCGTCGCCCAGCGAGATGCCGACGCCGGCGTTGGCGCCGATCAGGCAGCCGCGACCGATGGTGATCACCTGCTTGCCGCCACCGGAGAGGGTGCCCATGATCGAGGCGCCGCCGCCGACGTCGGAGCCGTCGTCCACGACCACGCCGGCGGAGATGCGGCCCTCCACCATCGACGAGCCGAGCGTGCCGGCGTTGTAGTTGACGAAGCCCTCGTGCATGACCGTGGTGCCGCTGGCGAGGTGGGCGCCGAGGCGCACGCGGTCGGCGTCGGCGATGCGGACGCCGGAGGGCAGCACGTAGTCGACCATCCGGGGGAACTTGTCCACGCCGAAGACGCTGACCCGAGCGCCGTCGGCCATCAGCCGGGCACGGGTGGTCTCGAAGCCGTCCACGGCGCACGGGCCCTCGCTGGTCCAGACCACGTTGGCCAGCAGTCCGAAGACGCCGTCGAGGTTCTGCCCGTGCGGGCGCACCAGCCGGTGCGAGAGCAGGTGCAGGCGCAGGTAGACGTCGCGGGCGTCGGCGGGGGCGGCGTCGAGGTCGGCCACCACGTGCACCACCTCGCGGCGCACGCCGCGGCGGCGGTCCTCGCCAGCCAGCGCGACCAGCTCGGCGGGGGCCTCGCTCTCGCCCTCGGGCTCGCCGAGCGCGGGGGCGGGGAACCAGGTGTCCAGCACGGTGCCGTCGCCGGTCACCGTGGCCAGGCCCCAGCCCCAGGCGGTGCGGGTGCTCGCGTCTGCCGTCGTCTCGCTCACGGGCGGCTACGGTACCGGCGTGCCGGCCGACGCCTCCGCTGCCCCTGTCCGCCCCGTCCTCGACCTGAGCGCCGATGTCGCCGAGCTCACCCGCGCGGTGTGCGACGTCGAGTCGGTGTCCGGGAACGAGGGCCCGCTCGCCGACGCGGTGGAGGACGCGCTGCGCGCCGTGCCGCACCTGCGGGTGGACCGCGACGGCGACGCCGTGGTGGCCCGCACCGAGCTCGGCCGGGCCGAGCGGGTGGTGCTGGCCGGACACCTGGACACCGTGCCGCTGAGCGAGAACCTGCCGGTGCGCTGGGAGAAGCGGCCCGACGGCGACGTCCTGCACGGGCGCGGCACGGTGGACATGAAGGGCGGTGTGGCGGTCATGCTGCGGCTGGCCGCCGCGCTGGCCGAGCCGGTCCGCGACGTCACCTACGCCTTCTACGACCACGAGGAGGTCGCGGCCAGCCTCAATGGCCTGGGGCGGGTGGCGCGCAACCACCCCGACTGGCTGGCCGGCGACTTCGCGGTGCTGATGGAGCCCTCCAACGCCAGGGTGGAGGGCGGCTGCAACGGGACGCTGCGCGCCGAGATCACGTTGCGCGGCAAGGCGGCCCACTCGGCGCGCGCCTGGATGGGCGTGAACGCCGTGCACGCGGCCGCCGACGTCCTGGAGCGGCTCCGCTCCTACGAGCCGTCGGAGATCGACGTCGACGGCCTGGTCTACCGCGAGGGCCTCAACGCCGTCCTCATCTCCGGCGGCACCGCCACCAACGTCATCCCGGACCGGTGCGTGGTCACCGTGAACTTCCGCTTCGCGCCCAGCCGCTCGGTGGCCCAGGCCGAGGCGCACGTGCGCGAGGTGCTCGACGGCTTCGACGTCGAGGTGGTCGACTCCGCCCCCGGCGCCCGCCCCGGCCTGGACCACCCGGCCGCCGCCGCGTTCCTCGCCGCCGTCGCGCAGCCCGCCGAGCCCAAGTACGGCTGGACCGATGTCGCCCGCTTCGCCGAGCTCGGCGTGCCCGCGGTCAACTTCGGCCCCGGCGACCCGCTGCTCGCGCACACCGCCGAGGAGTGGGTGCCGGTCGCGGACCTGGTGGCGTGCGAGCAGCGCCTGGTCGCCTGGCTGACGGGGGAGTAGGGCGTGAGGGGACCCCGGACCCGCGTCTTAGACGGGCCGGGGGGCCCTCACGCGGGGGGGGCCCCGGCGGGGGGCGGGGGGGTGCCCGGGGTCCGGGGGCGGGGGGAGCCGGTTGGGGCCCCCCGCGCCCCACCCTCGGGGGGGCCGGGGCACCCCGCACGCCCTACTCCCCCG
>JBQCIO010000197.1:0-6164 GCA_051953655.1 Motilibacteraceae bacterium | reverse complement strand
AGGCCGACGACGCCCAGCGCGACCGCTGGCGCCGGGTCGCGGCCAGCGGCGCCTCCGCCACCGGCCGGGCCGCCCGGGTCCGGGTCGTCGTCGGTGCCGTGCTGCTGGTGGCCGGGGTGGTGCTGTTCGCCGCCCGCCGCGGCGACGCGGCCCTCGCCGGGGGCGTGCTGCTCGCCGTGCTGGTGGTGACCGCGGGGCTGGCGCTGGTCACCGCGCCGTGGTGGCTGCAGGTGACCCGCGAGCTGCGGGCCGAGCGGGCCGCCCGCATCCGCGAGCAGGAGCGCGCCGAGATCGCCGCGCACGTGCACGACTCGGTGCTGCACACCCTCGCCCTCATCCAGCGCAACGCCGAGGACCCGCGCGCCGTCGCCCGGCTGGCCCGCTCGCAGGAGCGCGAGCTGCGCAGCTGGCTCTACCGGCCGACGTCGTCGTCCGGGGGCACGCTGGCGAGCGCGCTGCCCGACGTCGTCGCCGAGGTGGAGGACGCGCACGGCGTCACCGTGGAGCTGGTCGTGGTGGGTGACGTTCCGGTGGACCGGCGGGTGCAGGCGGTGCTGCTGGCCGCGCGGGAGGCGCTGGTGAACGCGGCCAAGTACGCCGGCGGCGCGCCGGTCTCGGTCTACGCCGAGGTCGAACCCACCCTGGTGAGCGTCTTCGTGCGCGACCGCGGGCCGGGGTTCGAGCTGTCGGCGGTCCCGACCGACCGGCTCGGGGTGCGGCAGTCGATCGTGGGGCGCATGACGCGCCACGGCGGGCGGGCGCAGGTGCGCACCGCTCCCGGAGAGGGCACCGAGGTGCGGCTGGAGCTGCCGCTCGACGGTAGCTCGGGGGAGCCGGAGCGCAGCGAGCAGGAGCAGGCGGAGGGAGTGCGGTGAGCATCGGGGAGACGGCCGAGGTGAGCGCGTCGGGGCGGGTGCGGGTGGTGCTGGTGGACGACCACCGCATGTTCCGCACCGGCGTGCGCGCCGAGCTCGGCCCGCGGGTGGAGGTGGTGGGCGAGGCCGACGACGTCGACACCGCGGGTGGCCGCGGTGCGCGCCCTGCGCCCCGACGTCGTGCTGCTGGACGTGCACCTGCCCGGCGGCGGCGGCCGGGAGGTGCTGCGCCGGTGCGCGGAGGAGCCCTCGCCGCCCGACGGCGCTCCTGCGCCCAAGTTCCTGGCGCTGTCGGTCTCCGACGCGGCCGAGGACGTCATCGGGGTGATCCGCGGCGGCGCCCGCGGCTACGTCACCAAGACCATCACCGGCCCCGACCTCACCGATGCCGTCCTCCGGGTGGCCGACGGCGACGCGGTGTTCTCCCCGCGCCTGGCCGGCTTCGTGCTCGACGCCTTCGCCGCCGGCGGCGAGGCCCCGCCGTCGGTCGACGAGGACCTGGACCGCCTCAGCGCCCGCGAGCGCGAGGTGCTGCGCCTCATCGCCCGCGGCTACGCCTACAAGGAGGTGGCCCGCGAGCTGGTCATCTCGGTGAAGACCGTGGAGACCCACGTCTCCGCGGTGCTGCGCAAGCTGCAGCTGTCCAACCGGCACGAGCTGTCCCGGTGGGCGGCGGCGCGCCGGCTGGTCTGAGCGGCCCGGGCCCGGTCGCCGGCCGACGGGTCACGTCAACGTGACCACTGGTCGCCTACCGCAGGAGCAACGACCGCCCGCAGCGCTGGTTCGGGAGGCGCGCCATCCGCCTTCCGAGAAGCTTCAGCGGCGCACTCACCGCGACAGTTCCATGCTTACCGCGACAGATCTGTCGCGGTAAGCATGGAACGATCACGTCCACGTGATCGTTCCGGCCCCAGCCGGCCCAGCCGGCCCGGGCGGAGCGGCTCTCAGAGCCGCACCACCTTGAACCCCTCGGCCAGGCGCCCCTCGGGCAGCCCGCCCTGGGCGGCGGTGCCGCGCAGCCAGCCGCCGACGAACTCCTCGAGGGTGTCCATGTGCGCGGTCTGGCTCTCGTGGGCGCGCAGCGCGGCGATCTTGCGGTCGAAGGTGTCGGTGACGTCGACGAAATGGTCGAGCTCGGCGTGGCCCATGACCCAGACCTCGGGGACGATCCACGCGTCCAGGCCCTCGTCGCGCAGCAGCTCGGGGTGGGCGAACGGGTTCCGGGCGTCGGGGTAGACGGCGAAGATCGCGGCCTCGCCGGCGGCCATGTGGTCCGGGTGGCTGGAGGGGATGCGGTTCCAGTTGCGCTCCGGGCTCTGGATCACCATCCGCTGCGGGCGCACGTCGCGGACCACCCGGCTGACGTCGCGGCGCAGCTCCTGGGTGACCTGGAGCTTGCCGTCCTGGTAGCCGAGGAAGCGGACGTCGGTCACGCCGACCTCCTTGGCCGCGGCGACCTGCTCGGCGCGCCGGATGCCGGGGATGTCCTCGCGCGGCACGGTGGGGTCGAAGCCGCCGGCGTCGCCGTCGGTGCACACGCAGTAGGTGACCGACATCCCGGCGTCGACGAAGCGCGCGATGGTCCCGGCGGCCCCGAAGTCGACGTCGTCGGGGTGGGCGGTGACGACGAGCACGCGCTCGACGTCGGCGTCCGGCTGCGGCTCGGCCACGACGGTGTCCTCCTGCTGCTCACGGTCTGAACATCTGGCGCCGCCGGTGCGACGCCCCGGCGATCGTAGGTGGCCGCGGCGGCAGCCGCCTGTGGGGGCCGCGGCGGCAGCCGCCTGTGGGGCCGGCCGCCGTGGGGCCCGTGTGCACGACGCGCCCGGCCTGTCGTGGCGGCGACCTAGACTCGACGACCGAGATGAGCAGCCTCTTCGACGACCTCGACCTCGCCCTCCCCGCCGCCGGCAGCGCCCGGCCGGAGCGGGCCGGCGACCCCGGAGAGGACGCCGCCGAGCACGAGCTCGCCCAGCGCGCCCGGCACCGCCCGCTGCGGGCCGACGAGCTGCTCGAGGGCCTCAACCCGCAGCAGCGCGCCGCGGTCGTCCACCACGGCGGCCCGCTGCTCATCGTGGCCGGTGCCGGCTCGGGCAAGACCCGGGTGCTCGCCCATCGCATCGCGCACCTGCTGGCCGCGCGCGACGTCCACCCCGGCTCGATCCTCGCCATCACCTTCACCAACAAGGCCGCCGGGGAGATGAAGGAGCGGGTGGCCGCGCTGGTCGGCCCGCGGGCCAAGGCGATGTGGGTCATGACCTTCCACTCCGCCTGCGTGCGCATCCTGCGCGCCGAGGCCAAGACCCTCGGCATCTCCTCCAGCTTCTCGATCTACGACCAGGCCGACTCGCAGCGGCTGATGGCGCTGGTCTGCCGGGACCTCGACCTGGACCCCAAGCGCTTCCCGCCGCGGGCGTTCACCGCCCGGGTGTCCAACCTCAAGAACGAGCTGGTCGACCCGGAGGAGTTCGCGGCCACCGCGGACACCATGGACCAGCAGCTGGCCGAGGCCTACACGCTCTACCAGCGCCGGCTGCGCGAGGCGAACGCGTTCGACTTCGACGACCTGATCATGACCACGGTCAACCTGCTGCAGGCGTTCCCGCAGGTGGCCGAGCACTACCGGCGCCGGTTCCGGCACGTGCTGGTGGACGAGTACCAGGACACCAACCACGCCCAGTACGTGCTGGTGCGCGAGCTGGTCGGCGGCTCGGTGCACAGCGCCGCACCGTCGGCCCCCCAGCCCGGCGCCCCCGCCGTCGAGCCGGCCGAGCTGTGCGTCGTCGGCGACGCCGACCAGTCCATCTACGCCTTCCGCGGCGCCACCATCCGCAACATCCTGGCGTTCGAGGAGGACTACCCGAACGCCAGCACCATCCTGCTCGAGCAGAACTACCGCTCCACGCAGACGATCCTGTCCGCGGCCAACGCGGTCATCGCCCGCAACCCCGACCGGCGGCCCAAGAACCTGTGGTCCGACGCCGGGGCCGGGGTGAAGATCACCGGCTACGTCGCGGACAACGAGCACGACGAGGCCGCGTTCGTGGCCAACGAGGTGGACCGGCTGCACGACGAGGGCCTGGCCAAGCCCGGCCAGGTGGCCGTCTTCTACCGGACCAACGCGCAGTCCCGGGTGTTCGAGGAGGTGTTCATCCGGGTCGGCCTGCCCTACAAGGTGGTCGGCGGCGTCCGCTTCTACGAGCGCCGCGAGGTCCGCGACGCGATGGCCTACCTCCGGGTGCTCGCCAACCCCGAGGACACCGTGTCGCTGCGGCGGATCCTCAACGTGCCCAAGCGCGGCATCGGCGACCGCGCCGAGGCCTGCGTCGAGGCGCTGTCCGCCCGCGAGCGGATCAGCTTCAACCAGGCGCTGGTGCGCGCCCAGGACGCCCCCGGCCTGGCCACCCGCAGCCTCACCCAGATCACCGGCTTCACCCAGATGCTGGCCGACCTGCGCACCATCGTCGACGCCGGCAGCGGGCCGGCCACGGTGCTCGAGGCGGTGCTCGAGCAGAGCGGCCTGCTGCGCGAGCTGGTCGCCTCGGACGACCCGCAGGACGAGACCCGGGTGGAGAACCTGCACGAGCTGGTCTCGGTGGCCCGCGAGTTCGAGACCGCCAACCCCGAGGGCGCGCTGGCCGACTTCCTCGAGCAGGTCGCCCTCGTGGCCGACTCGGACGAGATCCCCGAGGGAGAAGACCACGGCGGCGTCGTCACCCTGATGACCCTGCACACCGCCAAGGGCCTGGAGTTCCCGGTCGTCTTCCTCAGCGGGCTGGAGGACGGCGTCTTCCCGCACCTGCGCACCCTGGGCGACGACAAGGAGCTGGCCGAGGAGCGGCGGCTCGCCTACGTCGGCATCACCCGCGCCCAGCAGCGGCTCTACCTCTCGCGCGCGATGGTCCGCACCACCTGGGGCGCGCCGTCCTACAACCCGGCCTCCCGGTTCCTCGAGGAGGTGCCGGGCGACCTGGTCGACTGGCAGCGGCTGCCGGCGGCCAGCCCTGCCACCGGCTACGGCGGCGGCCCGTCCCGCCCGGGGTCGAGCTCCACCCCGGCCATCGCCACCGCCGCCGCCCGCCCCACCGCCAAGTCCCCGGGCAACCGGCCGGTCATCAACCTCGAGCCCGGCGACAAGGTCAGCCACGACACCTTCGGTCTGGGCACCGTCGTCGCCGTCGAGGGGGCCGGTGAGCGGGCGATGGCGCACGTCGACTTCCGCGGCGAGGTCAAGCGGCTGCTGCTGCGCTACGCGCCGGTGGAGAAGCTCTAGAAGTCACTTGACCGGTCGCTGCGCGCCAGCCAAGGTGGCGCGCCGGGCGACGAGGCCCGGCGCACCGAGGAGGCGACTGTGGCCGAGACGTTCGACCGCTGGCTCGAGCCCTACGCCCGCCTGATCTGTCGGGTCGGGGTCAACATCCGGCCCGGGCAGCCGGTCGTCATCCGCGCCTACGTCGAGCAGGCGGCCGTCGCCCGGGCGGTCGCCGCCGAGGCCTACCGGGTGGGCGCCTCCCGGGTCGACGTCCACTACATGGACCAGCACGTGCGCCGCGCCGAGCTGGAGAGCGCCCCGTTCGAGTCGCTGGGCGCGGTGCTGCCGCACGAGGTGGACGAGGTCCGCTCCTGGAAGGAGCAGGGCGCCGCGCTGGTCTTCCTCAGCGGCAACCCCAACGGCACCCTCTTCGAGGGCCTGGACCCGGCGCGCCTGGCCGCCGCCCAGCGGGTGCCGATCATGGAGGAGGTCGCCAAGATCGTCCCCACCAACGAGGTGGCGTGGACGGTGGTGGCCGCCCCCACGCCCGGCTGGGCGCAGAGCGTGCTCGGCTCCGACGACGTCGCCCGGCTGTGGGAGGCCGTCGCCGTGGCCACCCGGCTCGACACCGACGACCCGGTGCAGTCCTGGCGCGACCACCTCGCCGCCCTGGAGCTGCGCCGCAGCATGCTCAACGCCCGCGGCTTCGACCGGATCCGCTTCCGCGGCCCGGGCACCGACCTCACCGTGGGGCTCTCCCCGCACAGCGTCTGGCTCGGCGGCACCGCGGAGACCTCCGACGGCCAGGAGTTCGTGCCCAACATGCCGACCGAGGAGGTTTTCACCGCGCCGGACTGGCGGCGCGCCGAGGGCGTGGCCCGCACCACCGCCCCGTTCTTCCTGCCCGGCTTCAACGTGCTGGTCGAGGGCCTCGAGCTGGAGCTGGCGGACGGCGCCGGCCCCGGGGCGCAGGCCGCGCGCGGCGCGGCGGCGGGGGCCCCCCAGCGGGCCCGCGTGCGGCGGGCCCGGCCCCCGGG
>JBQCIO010000196.1:0-7346 GCA_051953655.1 Motilibacteraceae bacterium | reverse complement strand
CCGGGGGCGCCCAGTCCGCCGCCGCCCCGCGCGTTCACCACGCGGGTGGGGCCCCGCCACCGCTACACCTTCCGTGTATCCCCCCGGCGGAGGAGGGGTCGGGGGTGTCGGGGGAGTCACAGCGGGGGTGGCGTCTGCGGCGCGGGCGGCGCGGATAGCCTCCGGGGCATGCGCCGCGCCCTGATCTCTGCGGCGGTCCTCGGGGCCGCCCTGCTCGCCGTCGGCATCTGCTGGGCCTACGCCGACCGCGACCTCGACCTCTCCACCCCGGCCACCGCGCTGCTCGCGATCGGCACCGTGCTGTGCCTGGGCTCGCTCAACGGGGCGGTCGGGCTCGAGCGCCGGCCGGACGGGCTGGACGTGCCGGACGGGGAGCGGCTGCCCTCGCCGCACTGGGCCAGCCCGCTGCTGCTGGTCGGGCTGTGCGACGTCGCGGGCGGGCTGTGGTCGTCGGTGCCGATGGCCGTCGTCGGGATCGTGCTGGTCGCCTTCGGGCTGGTGGCCCTGGGGCTGGACACCCAGCGCCAGCCGGTGGACGACCGGCTGGACCGGCGCACCGTGGTCGCCGCCCGGCGGGCGCTGGAGTTCGCCCGGGCGCACGGGGGCGTGGGCGCTCCCGCCGGTGAAGAGGGGGCGCACGCGGTGCCGGTGCAGGGCGTCGTCGAGCACCTGGGGCGCGGCGCGGCGCGGCTGGTCGTGGTGGCCCCGGACGGCGCCTACGGCGACGTCGTGGTGCGCGACGTCGAGCAGGCCCACCGGGTGGCCGCGTTGGCGCGGATCGAGCTGCAGGAGGAGTTCTCCCGCGAGCTCGGCGCGGCGGTGAAGGTCGGGCCCTACGAGTGGGAGCGGATGGCGGGCATCCAGCTGAAGGGCGGCACGCCCGGGCGCTGACCCGCCCGTCCCGCCGTGCGTGAGGGGACCCCTGACCTGCTTCTCAGCGGGTGAGGGGTCCCCTCACGCATGCAGGAGGGCGAGCGCGGGGCGGGTGCGCAGGGTGAGCAGCACGTGCACCGCGACCGCCGTGAGCAGCGCGGCGCCGAGCATGTGCGCGGCCACCAGCACCACCGGCAGGTGGGTGAAGTACTGCACGAAGCCGACGACGCCCTGGGCCAGCTCCACCCCGAGCAGCAGCGCGGCCGCGCGCCGGGCCGGGGCGGGCGCGCCGAGCACGAGCAGCAGCACCCACAGGCCGACGGTGAGCCCGACCAGCAGGAAGACCAGGTCGGCGTGCAGCTGGCTGACCGAGCGCGGGTCCAGGCCGGTGCGGTGGGCCTGCGCGTCGCCGGCGTGGGGGCCGCTGCCGGTGACGATGGCGCCGACGTAGAGCACCGCGACCAGCGTGGCGAGCACCGCGACGGCCAGGCCGGGCACCGCGGGCGGCACGACCGGCCGCGCCGGGACGTCGGCCTCCTGGCTGCGCCGGACCAGCCAGGTGGCCAGGCCCACCAGCAGCATCGAGGCCAGGAAGTGCAGCATGACGACCCACGGGTTGAGCTTGGTCAGCACCGTGATGCCGCCGATGACCGCCTGCAGCGGGATGCCCAGCAGCAGCGCCAGCGCGAGCCGGAACGAGGCCGGACCGCGACGCCGGGCCAGCCGGTCCAGCAGCGCCACGACGAACGTGGCCAGCGCGACCGCGGTGAGGACGAACGTGAGCAGCCGGTTGCCGAACTCGACGTATCCGTGGATGCCGTAGGCCGGGGTGTTGACCAGCGAGTCCTCGGTGCACGAGGGCCAGGTGGGGCAGCCCAGGCCCGAGCCGGTGAGCCGGACGGCGCCGCCGGTGACCACGAGCAGGATGTTGGTGACCAGGCTGGCCCAGGCGAGGCGGGGGAGCGCGCGGCCGGCGGGGTCGAGGCGGTCCAGCAGCCAACGGATGCCCGCCCGGACGCCCTGGTCGTCGGCGGTGGTGGTGCTGGAGCCGGCAGCCGGGGGGACGGTGGGGGCAGGCGCGCTCACGCATCGATGGTAGGTGGCGGGGGCGCGGGGCACGACGCGGGCCGAGCCCGGCCGGCCCCTGTCCGACGTGCGCAGGCACCGAGGCCGCTGGAGCGGCGTGTCGCGCCGATTCGGGCCCGACACGCCGAGGGCTGCCTGCGCACATCGGCCTCTGCTCGGGCCGGTCGGTCTGTCCTCGGGCCGGTCGGTCTGTGCTCGGGGCCGGCCGGGCGCGCCCCGGCGTCGGCGGCCGGCCGGCGGTCGCCAGGGGGGCTACGGCGAAAGGCGCTGGTGACGGGGCGAGCCGGGCGAGGGGCGGCTCGAGCGGCCCGCCCACTCAGAGATCAACTTGATGGGGTGGGGGGCACCCAGAGCCAAACCTATTGGGTCAGGGGCACCCTCACCCCAACGGTTTGATCTTGAAAGGGGGTCGGCGGGGGGTGAGGCGGCGGCGCGACCCACCCCGCTCCTGCCGCCGCCGTCACCGGCGCCGTTGACCTTGCCCGGGGAGACGGGAGGTGCTCTCAGATCCCCATCGTCCCGCGCACGATGCTGTCGGCGGAGTGCGCGGGGTTGCCGTCGAAGGGCTCGGCGCTGACGTCGACGGCGGGGTAGGCGGCCAGGTCGAGGGTGGCCGGCACCGGGTAGTCGCCGTGCAGGGCGGCGCCGCCGCCGGCGAGGACGCCGAGGCTGACCAGGCCGCCGTTGCCGGGGTCCATCAGCCAGACCTCGAGGTAGCCGCCCTGCTGGCGCAGGCCGTCGACGTCGACGACGAGACGGCGCTGGCCGCCGACCTGCTCCATGATCGCCTCGCCGCTGCCGGCGTGGCCGGGGAGGGCGACCAGGCTGGCGCGGCCCAGGACTGTGGTCACGGGCTGGGCGCTCACCTGCTGCGGGGCCGGGTCGCGCCCGACCACGGTGGCCGCGCCGGCGCCCACGACGATGCCCACCGCCGCGGCGACGGCGGCCGGCAGCAGCCAGCGGCGACCGGACCGCGCGCTGCGTCGGAAGGCCAGCTCGTCGCCAGGGCCGGGCTGCGGCTCAGCGGCGCCGACCGAGGGCTCGTCGTCGACGTCGGCCGCGGGGCGGGGCAGGTCCGGCACCGGAGCGATCCCCGCGGGAGCCCCGGCCGGCAGCGGGTCGCGCGCCGCCTGCCGGGTCTGCTCGTCGAGCCCGACCTCGGCGGCGATGCGGTCCCAGACGGCGGGCGGCGGAGCGACCAGCGGGCCGGCCGGAGATCCGGGAGGAGTGGACGGCGCGGCCAGGTGCAGCTGGTCGCCGAGCCCACGGCCGGCGGCGACGACCGCGGTGAGCGAGGCCAGGTCGGCGGCGCAGGCCGGGCAGGTGGCCAGGTGCTCGGCGGACTCGGCATCGATCGGCTCGCCGAGCGCGCGCAGCGCGAGCAGCTCGGGGTCGCAGTGCTTCTCAGCCTCGTGCCGCTCCACCGTCCACCTCCTTCCCGACGTGACCGCCCGCAGATTCTGCCGAGTCCTCCAGCCGCGCCCGCAGCCGCTCCAGCGACCGGCGGATGTGGCTCTTCACCGTGCCCAGCGGCAGCCCGAGCCGCGCGGCGACCTGCACGTGGGTGAGGTCGTCGTAGAAGGCCAGCTCGAGGATCGTCCGCTGCGGCTCGCCGAGCCGGGCCAGCTCCTCGGCCAGCACCAGCCGGTCGCCCACGTGGTCGGCCACCTGCTTGGACATCGCCTGCACCGGCACCACCCCGGTCGCGTCGAGCAGTGCCGCCTCCACCGCCCGCCGCTCGCGCTCGCGGCGGGCCCAGGTGTCGGCCACCTTGTGCCGGGTGATCCCGATCAGCCACCCGGCCAGCGAGCCGTGCGCGGGGTCGAAGCCGTCGCGGCCCCGCCAGGCGGCCACGAACACCTGCTGGGTGACGTCCTCGGCCTCGGCGTGATCGCCGAGCGAGCGCAGCGCGGTGGTGTGGACCAGGGCGCCCCAGCGGCGGTAGGCCTCGGCGAGGCACTGCTCGTCCCCGGCGCGGAAGCCGGTGCCGACGTCGGGGTCGGCCAGCGCGGGCCCGGCGGTCATGGTCACGACGCTAAGGGCAGGTCGGGCGGTCCGCCCGTCGAGATCACCGGCACCTGGCGGGGACGTCCTCCCGACGTCCATCACCGCCACCGATCCGCCGCTCACGCCCCCTCTTCGGAGCCGAGGCCCCTCTTGGATGCAGCCTGACCGGAGGCAGCGCGGAGCGGTCGGCTACTCCCAGCGGAAGAACCGCGCGGCCAGCGCGATCCCCGCGGCGGCCCACACCAGCAGCACGAGCAGCGCCGTGCCCGGCAGGGCCGCGCCCTCGACCAGCACCTGGCGCAGCCCCTCGGACAGCGCGCCGAGCGGCAGCAGCTCCAGCGGGCCCTGCAGCGACTGCGGGTAGCGGTCCAGCGGGACGACGACCCCGCCGGCGGCGAGCATGAGCAGCCAGACCAGGTTGGCGCCGGCCAGGGTGGCCTCGGCCCGCAGCGTGCCGGCCATCAGCAGCGCGAGCCCGCTGAACGCGGCGGTGCCCAGCACGACCAGCAGCACCGCCGCGGCCGGGTCGCCGGACGGGTGCCAGCCGAGCAGCAGCGCGACCGCCGCCAGCAGCACCACCTGCACCAGCTCGACGCCGACGACGGCGAGGGTCTTGGCGGTGATCAGCCCGGCCCGCGGCAGCGGGGTGGTGCCCAGCCGCTTGAGGACGCCGTAGCGGCGCTCGAACCCGGTGGAGATCGCCTGCGAGGTGAACGCGCTGGACATCACCGCCAGGGCGAGGATGCCGGGCGCCACGGCGTCGATCCGGTCGGTGGTCCCGACGTCGACCGCCGAGGTGAGGGTGAGCCCGAGCAGCAGCAGCAGCGGGATGACCAGGGTGACGAGCAGCTGCTCGCCGTTGCGCAGCTGCAGCTTGAGCTCGAACCCGGCCTGCGCCAGCACCATCCGGGACAGCGGGGCGGCGCCGGGCCGGGGAGCCAGCGCGCCGGGGGCGGAGAGCGTCATGCGCGCAGCTCCCGTCCGGTCAGGTCGAGGAACACGTCCTCGAGGGTGCGCCGGCCCACCGACAGCCCCTCCGGCATCACGCCGTGCGCGGCGCACCAGGAGGTGACGGTGGCCAGCAGCTGCGGACCCATCGGCCCCTCGACCAGGTACTGCCCGGGGGCGGTCTCGGTGGCGCGCGAGCCCTCGGGCAGCGCCTTGACCAGGGTCTCGAGGTCCAGCCGCGGGGGGCCCGCGAAGCGCAGGGAGTCCTCCGCGCCGGCGCTGGTGAGCACCTCGGGACTGCCGTCGGCGACGACCTTGCCGGCGTCGACGACGTAGACGTGGTCGGCCAGCCGCTCGGCCTCGTCCATGTAGTGGGTGGTGAGGACCACGGCGACCCCGTCGGCGCGCAGCTGCTCGACCAGCTCCCAGGTGGCCCGGCGGGCCTGCGGGTCCAGCCCGGCGGTCGGCTCGTCCAGGAAGACCAGCTCGGGGCGGCCCACCACGGCCAGGGCGAGGGCGAGGCGCTGCTGCTGGCCGCCGGAGAGGCGCCGGTAGGGGGTGCGCCCGGCGCTGCCCATCCCCAGCCGGTCGACCAGCTCGTCGACGTCGAGCGGGTGGGCGTGCAGGCGGGCGACGTGCCGGAGCATCTCCACGGCCCGGGCGCTGGGGTAGATGCCGCCGGACTGGAGCATGACCCCGATCCGGGGGCGCAGGGCGGCGGCGTCGCGCTGCGGGTCCAGCCCGAGCACCCGGACCCGGCCGCCGTCGGGGCGGCGGTAGCCCTCGCAGCACTCGATCGTGGAGGTCTTGCCGGCGCCGTTGGGGCCCAGCACGGCGGTGACGGCCCCGGCGCGGACCTGCAGCGACAGACCGTCGACGGCGGTCTTCGCGCCGTAGCGCTTGACGAGGCCCTCCACCTCGACCGCAAGGCCCTCGACCGCCCGGTTCACGGCGTCCACTGTAGGTCGGGCGCCCCAGCGCCACCGGTCGGGGGTCGCCCGCCTGAACGGGTGCACCCCCGCGTTTGCGGACGGGCATGAATAACGTGATGATGTCGTTGTGGAATTCGTGCCCACCCACCAGACGCCCTCCGGGACGGCCCCTGCCGTGCCCGCGGCCACGGGTGCGCACGCTCACTCCGACGTCGAGCGGGTCTCCCGCCGCCGGGTCGCCCGCACCATCCTCGAGAACGGCGCCTCCACCGCGGCCGAGCTGGCCGAGCGGCTGGAGGTCACCCCCGCCGCCGTGCGCCGGCACCTGGACGCCCTGCTGGCCGAGGGTCTGGTCGAGCAGCGTGAGGCGCGCAGCCGCGGGCCCCGCGGGCGCGGACGCCCGGCCAAGGCGTTCGTGCTCACCCCCGCCGGCCGCGACGCGTTCGACCAGGCCTACGACGAGCTCGCCGCCACCGCGCTGGAGTTCCTCGCGGCGCGCGCCGGTGAAGAGGCGGTACGCGAGTTCGCCCGGGCCCGGGTGGCGGGTCTGGCCGAGCGGCTGCGCCCCGCCGTCGAGGGCGTGAGCGAGGACGCGGACGGCAGCGAGCGGGTCGAGGCGCTGGCCGAGGCCCTCTCCGGCGCCGGCTACGCCGCCTCCGCACGGACCACCGACGTCGGCGGCGCCCAGCTGTGCCAGCACCACTGCCCGGTCGCCCACGTGGCCGAGCGCTTCCCGCAGCTGTGCGACGCCGAGACCGAGGTCTTCGCCGAGCTGCTCGGCACCCACGTGCAGCGGCTGGCCACGATCGCCCACGGCGACGGGGTGTGCACCACCCACATCCCGAGCACCACCACCCCGAGCGCCAACCCGAGCACCAAGACCGTCCCCGCGCCCGCCGCGGGGGAGAGCACCACCAGCGGTTCGAGCACCACCAGAACGAGCCTGTCCGCAACGTCCGGGAGGACACCCGCATGACCTCCGTCGCACGCCCCGAGCTCGAGGGCCTGGGCACCTACGAGTACGGCTGGGCCGACTCCGACGTCGCCGGCGCCTCCGCGCGCCGCGGACTCTCCGAGGAGGTCGTCCGCGACATCTCGGCCAAGAAGAACGAGCCGGAGTGGATGCTCCAGCTGCGACTCAAGGGCCTGCGGCTGTTCGACAAGAAGCCGATGCCCACCTGGGGGTCGGACCTGTCCGACATCGACTTCCAGAACATCAAGTACTTCGTCCGCTCCACCGAGAAGCAGGCGGCCAGCTGGGACGACCTGCCCGCGGACATCAAGAACACCTACGACCGCCTGGGCATCCCGGAGGCGGAGAAGCAGCGCCTGATCGCCGGCGTCGCCGCCCAGTACGAGTCCGAGGTGGTCTACCACCAGATCCGCGAGGACCTCGAGCAGCAGGGCGTCATCTTCCTGGACACCGACTCCGGCCTGCGCGAGCACCCGGAGCTGTTCAAGGAGTACTTCGGCTCGGTCATCCCGGTCGGCGACAACACG
>JBQCIO010000195.1:0-7583 GCA_051953655.1 Motilibacteraceae bacterium | reverse complement strand
CGCACCTGCAGGTCGCTCACCCTCGTCCCCCGGTCGGCTCGGCGCGCGAGACGAACACCTCGAGCGGCTTGCCGTAGTAGCGCTCGGACACCCCGAGCGGGGCCAGACCCAGCCGCCGGGCGACCGCCAGGGACGGGGCGTTGGCCGGATCCACCAGGGCGAGCACCTCCCGGACGCCCAGCCCGTGCGCTCGGTCGAGCACGCCGCGGGCGGCCTCGACGGCGTAGCCCTGGCCCTGGCTGTCCGGGTGCAGGTGCCAGGCGACCTCGAGGGCCGGGTCGTCGTCCGGTCCCGGGAGGCCGTCGGCGGACCCGTCCTCGATCGGCAGCACGGCGATGGTGCCGGCGACGACCCCGGTCGCCGCCACCTCGACCGCCCACCAGCCGCAGGCCGTCGGGGCCTGGGCGTTGAACTCCCGCACCCGTTCGATCCGGGCCGCCGCCCGCTCCGCCGAGGGCATCGGTGTCGGCGTCGAGCCGAGGAAACGGACGACCTCCGGCCGGCGGTACAGGTCGAAGTGGCGTTCGGCCTCGTCCGCGCGCCAGTCGCGCACGAGCAGGCGGTCGGTCCGGAGCACCACGACGTCGGAGGTCACCGGGCCACCGTAGGGGGAGGTCTTGCGGTCGGCTCAAGGTCTTTTCACCGTCGGCCTCGGTCAGCCCAGGTCAGCCCAGGTCAGCGCAGGTCAGCCCGGCCGGCCCGTCAGCTCACGGTCAGCGTGTCGACGGCGATCGCGCTGAGGGTGCCGCCGCTGAGCGTGCCGCCCAGGACCGAGGTGGCGCACCGCAGGTCCAGCGTGGTGGTCGCCGACACGGTGACCGCGGCCACCAGCGGCCCGGCGCTGCCCGAGAGCAGGCCTCCCGCCGAGCGCAGCGTGATCGCGCCCGACAGCAGCGTGCAGGTGGCGCTGCCGGTGAGGCCGGACAGGAGGCCGGGGGCGCCCTGCACGAGGTAGGTGCCGGCCGGGACCGAGAGCGAGGCGACCGAGGACCCGCCGAGGGTGAGGCTGAGGGAGCCGGCCTGCACCGCGAGGTAGCCCCGGCTGGTGCCGGCGGGGCCGGCGGCGCCGGGATCTCCCTTGTCGCCCTTGTCCCCCTTGGCGCCCTGCAGCGAGGCGAGCCACTCGGCCTCGGTGCCGGTGAAGCCGTCGGCCTTGGCGACCGCGTAGGCGGAGAGGCCGTCGCTGCCGTTCGCCCCGTCGACGCCGTTCCTCCCATCGACGCCGTTGGTGCCGTCGACGCCGTTCGTTCCGTCGGCGCCGCGCAGCGAGGCGAGCCACGCAGCCTCGGTGCCGGTGAACCCGTTGCCCTGGGCGAGCTCGTAGGCGGAGAGGCCGTCGGCGCCCTTCGCGCCGTTCGCTCCGTCCATACCGTCGGTGCCGTCCGTGCCGTCGGTCCCGCGCAGCGAGGCGAGCCAGTCCTGCTGCGTGCCGGGGTAGCCGGCCGAGAGCGCGAGCTGGTAAGCGGAGGCCCCGTCGGTGCCGTCGGTCCCGTTCGTGCCGTCGGTGCCGTCGGTGCCGATCAGCGAGGCGAGCCACTGCTGGAGGGTCCCGGGGTAGCCGGTGGACAGCGCCAGCTGGTAGGCCGACAGCCCGTCCACGCCGTCGGCACCGTCCGTGCCGCCGGCTCCCTGCGGCCCGATCAGGGAGGCGAGCCACTGCTGCACGGTGCCGGTGAAGCCCTCCTGCCGGGCGATCTCGAAGGCGCTGAGCCCGTCGCCGCCGGCGGAGCCCTGCAGGGAGGCCAGCCAGGTGGTGAGGCTCCCCTGGTAGCCGCCGAGGACCGCGAGCTGGTAGGCGGTCAGCCCCGGTGCTCCATCGACGCCGGTGCTCCATCGACGCCGTCGCTGCCCGCCCGGCCCTGCTGGGTGGCGAGCCAGTCGGTGACCGTGCCCTGGAAGCCCTCGGCGACGGCCAGCTGGTAGGCGCTGAGGCCGGTGAGGCCGGTGAGACCGGCGAGCCCGGCAGCGCCGTGCAGCGACGTCAGCCACGCCACGACCGTCCCCTGGTATCCCTGCGCCACCGCGAGCTGGTAGGCGGACAGGCCGGCCGCGCCGGCCTCTCCCGCGGCGCCGGCCCGCCCCGCGGCGCCCGCCGCCCCCTCGACGCCCGCCGCCCCCTCGACGCCGTCGGCGCCGTCGGCGCCGCTGGCGCCGCGCAGCGAGCGCAGCCAGTCCGCCGAGCTGCCCAGGTAGCCCCCGGCGACCGCGAGCTCGAAGGCACTCTGCCCGGTCAGCCCGGGGGTGGGTCGACCCGGCAGGAGGGGCCTGGGCGTCGTGGACGTCCTGGACGGCGCCGGCGCGCGTGACCCGGTGGCGGACGGGGCGGCCGCGGCCAGCGACGGGGCGCGGGTCCCGCCCGCCGCGGACGTCGGCCACCCCATCGCCCGCTCGTCCGGACGGCAGCCCTCACCGGTGGCGGGCATCCGCGGCGTCCCGGCCGGAAGGATGACCACCGGCGGCTGCCCGGGCATCTGCACGGTGCGGTCGGTCGTGGCCAGGCACACCTGGGCCACCGGGTCGGCCGCCAGCTGCGTGGAGCAGCCGCCCGGCAGGACCAGGCCCAGCGGCAGGAGGACAGCACCGACGACCGTGGTCGCGGTCTTCACCACCCTGCGAAGTCGAGCACGCACGAACAGCCCCCGTCGACGAGTCACCCCTGTCCCGTCCCGGGACACCTTCGGCGGCGCGGCACGCCACCTGAGGCCGCGGGGCGACGGTGGATCCGGGGCGAAGGGGCCGGCCCTAGGGGCGGCCTGGGGCGCTGCGCTGCTGCGGGACGTGCGTCCCGGGCGCCACCGCCGCCCAGGCCACGGTGATCTCGCCGAGCCGCCAGCGCCGGGGCCCGTCCAGCAGCGGCCAGCCCTCCTCGCGCAGGCGCGCCGCGCTCACCGCCCACCGCTGCCGCGCACCGAAGGCGCCGTAAGGGGCCGCCGCGGCCCAGGCGCGGTCCAGGGCGCGCAGCAGCTCGTGCACCGGCTCACCGGGCACGTTGCGGTGGATGAGCGCCTTGGGCAGCCGCTCGGCCAGCTCGCCGGGCCGCTGCAGGGAGGCCAGGTGCGCGGCGAGGGTGAGCGAGCGTGGCCCCTCCGGCCCCACCGTCGCCCAGGTGGCCCGCCGGCCCAGCTCGTCGCAGGTGCCCTCCACCAGGACGCCGTCGGGGGCGAGGCGCTCGCGCATGACCGCCCAGGCCGGCCCCACCTCGTCCTCGGCGTACTGGCGCAGCACGTTGAAGGCGCGCACCAGCACCGGGCGGCGGTGCGCCGGCGGCAGCTCGAAGCCGCCCAGTGCGAACGCGAGCCCTGCCCGGGCGTGCGGCAGCGCGCGCCGGACCCGGTCCGGGTCGATCTCGAGCCCGACGACGTCGACGTCCGGCCGCACGGCGCGCAGCCGCTCGTGCAGCTCCACGGTCGTGGTGGCCGCGGCGCCGAACCCCAGGTCGACCACCAGCGGGTCGTGGGCCGCCCGCAGCCGGCCGCCCTGGGTGGCCGCCGCCCAGCGGTCCACCCGGCGCAGCCGGTTGGGGGCGGTGGTGCCGCGGGTCGCGGCGCCCAGTGGGCGCGACGGCACAGCGCCCGCGGGGCGCCCGGTCGCGGCGCTCGCGACCCGGGTCGCGGAGGGCACGCCGACGGAGGGCGTGGACGGGCGGGGCACGAGGCACCAGGGTACGGGCGGTACCCGGCCCGGCACGCTGGGTGGACGGCCCGGCCGGTCTCAGGTCGCGTGGTCCCGGGGGAATCGGGGAGGATCTCCCCGGGTTGGCGACCAGGGTTGCCGAGCAGAGGTGTCGAACAGCGTCGGCTGCGCACGACGGCGACCCGGACAGCGGCTCAGGTCGAGCCGGCGCCGGGTGACGGTCACGGGAGGTGGTCCGCGCGATGAGCTCGCGGATGTCGGTGGTCCCGGTCCGTCGTCGCCGTCCGCGGCGCGTGGCCATGCTCAGCGTCCACACCTCGCCCCTGGACCAGCCCGGCACCGGCGACGCGGGCGGCATGAACGTCTACGTCGTCGAGCTCGCCGCCCGGCTGGCCGCCCTGGGCACCGAGGTCGAGGTGTTCACCCGGGCCACCCGCGGCGACCTTCCGCCGGTCGTGGAGCTCGGCGACGGCGTCACCGTGCGGCACGTGGCCGCCGGCCCCTACGAGGGCCTGGCCAAGGACGACCTGCCCGGCCAGCTGTGCGCGTTCGCGGCCGGGGTCATGCGGGCCGAGGCCCAGCGCGAGCCCGGCTGGTACGACCTGGTCCACTCCCACTACTGGCTCTCCGGCCAGGTGGGCTGGCTGGCCGCCGAGCGCTGGGGCGTGCCGCTGGTCCACTCCATGCACACGATGGCGCGGGTCAAGAACCTCGCGCTCGCCGAGGGCGACAAGCCCGAGCCCGACGCCCGCGCCATCGGCGAGCAGCAGGTCGTCGAGGCCGCCGACCGGCTGGTGGCCAACACCCCCGACGAGGCCCGCCAGCTGGTCGAGCTCTACGACGCCGACCCCGAGCGGGTCGTCACCGTCACCCCCGGGGTCGACCTGTCCACCTTCAGCCCGGGCAGCCGGCCCGCCGCGCGCGCCGCGCTGGGCCTGCCCGCCGACGCCGTCGTCCTGCTCTTCGTCGGCCGGATCCAGCCGCTCAAGGCGCCGGACATCCTGGTGCGGGCCGCGGCCCGGATGATCGAGGCCGACCCGTCGCTGCGCCGGCGGCTCGTGGTCGCCGTGGTCGGGGGACCGAGCGGCAGCGGCACCGAGCAGCCCGAGGCCCTCCAGCGGCTGGCGGCGGCCCTCGGTGTCGGCGACGTCGTGCGCTTCCAGCCGCCGGTGGCCCGCGCGCTGCTGCCGCAGTGGTACCGCGCGGCCGACGTCACCGTGGTGCCCTCCTACAGCGAGTCGTTCGGGCGGGTCGCGGTGGAGTCGCAGGCCTGCGGCACGCCGGTGGTGGCCAGCGCCGTCGGCGGGCTGCCCACCGCCATCGCCGACGGGCTGTCGGGGATGCTCGTGGACGGCCACGACGTCGACGACTACGCACAGGTCCTGCGCCGGCTCGTCGACGCCCCGGCCCTGCGCGCCCAGCTCGCCGAGGGCGCGCTGGCCCACGCCCGCCGGTTCGGCTGGGACGCCACCGCCGGGCGGATGCTCGACCTCTACGCCGACGCCGTCGCCGAGCAGTCCGCGGCGATGGGGCTCGCGGTCGGCTCCTGACCCGTGCCGACCGCTGCCGACCGCTGACCGTCGAGCTGCGATCGGCGCGGATCGCTGCGGCGCGGTAGCCCCGGCCGGGCGTGGGTAGGTTCGCGGCCGTGACGCAGGAGCAGGAGCAGGCCGCGGCGGTGCTGCGGGACACGCTGGCGCAGGACGGGCTCGAGCACGAGGAGACCGCGCCCGGGCGCTTCGTGGTGGTGCTCCCCGGAACCCGCAAGCAGAAGACGACGGTGAGCCTGGTCGTCGGGGAGCACAGCCTGTCGGTGAACGCCTTCGTGGCCCGGCACCCCGACGAGAACCACGAGGCGGTCCACCGCTGGCTGCTCGAGCGCAACCTGGGCCTCTACGGCGTCGCCTTCGCCGTCGACCAGCACGGCGACATCTACCTCGCCGGCAAGCTGCCTCTGGCCGGGGTCACGCCCGACGAGGTCGACCGGCTGCTCGGCACCGTGCTGGAGACCAGCGACGGCTCGTTCAACACGATCCTCGAGCTCGGCTTCGCCTCCGCCATCCGCAAGGAGTGGGAGTGGCGGACCAGCCGCGGCGAGTCCACGGCCAACCTCGAGGCCTTCCGGCATCTCGCGCCCACGGCGGGCGAGCCGGCCGGCCCCGGAGCCGGCGGAGACGGGAAGACCACGCGGCCGGCGGATCCGGCCGGCTGACCCGAGCCCGGCTTAGCGATGTCTTAGCCCTCGGCACATCCCGCGCTAACCCCCGCGGACCACCGTGATCGGCACGATACGGACTCCCAGCCGGCGTCCGGCGTGCTCCTGCACAGCGCACCTCGCCGCGCACCTGACCGGTCGTGGCGAGAGGACCTCACGTGGACGAGCAGGCGGGCGCCGCCGACCGGCGCCGCGTCGGTGACGAGCCCGACCACGACGAGCTGGTCGCCCAGGCGCGCGCGGGCCGGCCCGAGGCCTTCTCCGGGCTGTGGAGCGCGCTCTCGCCCACCGTCGCGGGCTACCTGCGCAGCCGGGGCGTCGGCGCGGGAGACGTCGACGACGTCACCAGCGAGGTCTTCCTGGCCGCCCTGCGCGGGCTGGACCGGTTCTCCGGTGCCGGCGACGGGTTCCGGCGCTGGCTGTTCACCATCGCCCACCACAAGGCCACCGACTGGTTCCGGGTGCACGGGCGCCGGCCCGACGTCGACGAGCTGACCCCGGAGGCGGACCCGCGCTGCGTCGAGTCGGCCGAGGAGGCCGCCCTGCCGCGCCTGCAGCTGGCGGGACTGCGGCCCGCGCTCGACGCCCTGCCCGCCCTGCAGCGCGAGGTCCTGCTGCTGCGGGTGCTGGCCGACCTGCCGGTCGACCAGATCGCCGCGCTGCTGGACCGCACCCCGGGTGCGGTGCGGCAGGCGCAGAAGCGGGCGGTCGCCTCGCTGCGCGCCGCCGCGGACCGGATCCGGTGGGCGGAGGCGGCCGACGAGCCCCTCGAGGGGGAGGCCGACCGGATCCGGCGCGAAAGGTTCGTACCAGGACGACCGGCTCGAGCGATAGCGCAGGTGCCATGACCGACGAGACCTGCGGCGAGAGCTGCGACCAGATCCCGGACGAGGTGGCGCGCGCGCTGCGCGACGCCGTGGCGGTCGCGCCGCCGACGCCCTCGGCGCGCCTGGCCGCCTTCCTCGCCGACCCCGGGGAGCAGCCGCTGCGGCTCCCCTCGGCCGTGGCGCCCATGTCCCGCCCCCGCACCATCCGGAGGAGCTCTCCCATGACCCGCCTGCTCGCCGCCCTGGCCAAGGCCGGCTTCGGAGCCAAGATCGCCGCCGCCCTGGCCACCGGTGGCGTCGTCGCCCTGGCCGGCGTCGGCACCATCAGCGCCGCGTCCGACCACTCGGTCGCCACGGCCGTCCGGCCGGCGGACGACGTCGACTCGCCGGAGCCGAGCGAGACCGCCGAGCCGACCGGGTCCGACGAGCCGACCGACCCCGCGAAGCCCAGCGAGACCCCGAAGCCGAGCGAGAGCGCCGAGGCCGGCGAGAGCGCCGAGGCGGCCGCGTCGACCGCGAGCAGCGTGCCCTCGCCGACGGACACCGCCACGGGGAGCGCGGCGGCGATCACGCCCAACCCGGTCGCGGCGGCCAACCACCACGACGGTCGCGGCTCGGACGACCAGAAGGCCGACGTGCACGCGGGCGGCCCGGTCGACCACCGCGCCGAGCACAGCCCGGCGCCCCGGAGCACCGCCACCGCGACCGCGACAGCCACGGCCTCGGCAACCCCCACCAGCACCGGCATGCCGACCGTGGTCACCGCCAGGGGCTGACCCCCCGGCAGCCGCCGCGCTGCCCCCGGACCGGGGGGGGGGGGGAGCCCACCACACCCCCGGGCACAGCCACACGGAACAGAGGGCCGGGACGGCCCGGGAGGGGGGGGCAGCACCCCCCGCGCACCCACC
>JBQCIO010000194.1:0-31448 GCA_051953655.1 Motilibacteraceae bacterium | reverse complement strand
CTTCAGCCCGTCCAGCCGGTGCGGCAGGGTGGCCAGCAGGTGCTTCACATAGCGCTCGCCGCCGTCGGCGAGCGTCCGGATCCGTCCGACGGCGGCGCCGGTCGGCCGGTCCCAGGCCTCGCCGAGCCGGCGCTCGATGGCGTCCTCGACGTCGTCGGCCAGCTTGTGGCCGCCGCGGGCGAGGAACTTGATGCCGTTGTCCGGCATCGGGTTGTGGCTGGCCGAGAGCACCACACCGAGGTCGGCCTCGAGCTCGGCGGTCAGGTGCGCGACGGCCGGGGTCGGCAGCACGCCGACGTCGAGGACGTCGACGCCGGCGCTGGCCAGCCCCGCGGTGACCGCGGCCGAGAGGAACTCTCCGCTCGCCCGCGGGTCGCGCCCGACGACGGCCGTGGGCCGGTGCCCCTCGAACGCGCCGGCGTCGCCGAGCACGTGCGCCGCCGCGACGGCCAGGTCGAGCGCGAGCTCGGCGGTGACCTCGCGGTTGGCCAGTCCCCGCACCCCGTCGGTGCCGAACAAGCGCCCCATGTGGGCTTCCTTCCGTCCTGCCGCGGCGGGCCGGACGGCGCCTCACGCGGGATGGTGCGATGTGCAGTGTGGCCCGCAGGCCCAGAAACCGTCGACGGCGCCTCGCGGACCCCGCCGCCTCTGGACGCGACGACGCCCCGGCGGGGACCGCCGAGAGCGGCGGCCCGGCCGGGGCGTCGGTGCGCTGCGACCTAGCGCTTGCTGTACTGGGGCGCCTTGCGGGCCTTCTTGAGGCCGTACTTCTTGCGCTCCTACACCCGGGCGTCACGGGTGAGGAAGCCGGCCTTCTTCAGCGCCGGGCGGTTGGCCTCGACGTCGATGCCGTTGAGCGCGCGGGCGATGCCCAGGCGCAGCGCACCCGCCTGGCCGGAGATGCCGCCGCCGCTGATGCGGGCGATGACGTCGTAGGCGCCGTCGAGCTCGAGGGTCTTGAACGGCTCGGCGACCGCCTGCTGGTGCACCTTGTTCGGGAAGTAGTCCTCGAGGGTGCGGCCGTTGATCGTCCAGCGGCCGGTGCCGGGGACGATGCGCACCCGGGCGATGGCCTCCTTGCGGCGGCCGGTGGCGGCACCGGGGGCGGTGACGGCCGGGCGCGGCGCGGTGGCGCTGGGCGCGCTCTCGGTCGTGTACTCGCTGGGGCCGTCCTCACCCTCGAAGGTGTCGGCGCCGGTCGCGAGCTCGTCGACCTCGGTGGTCAGCTCGGTGGTCTCAGCCACGGTTCTCCTCGTGCGTTCTGACGTAACGGTCGCAGCGCCCGTGGCTACTGCGCGACCTGGGTGATCTGGAACGGCTGGGGCTGCTGGGCCTGGTGCGGGTGCTCCGGGCCCGAGTAGACCTTGAGCTTGGTGAGCATCTGCCGGCCGAGCGAGTTGTGCGGGAGCATGCCCTTGACGGCCTTCTCGACGGCCTTGCGGGGGTCCTTCTCCAGCAGCTCGGCGTAGGAGACGGCCCGCAGACCACCCGGGTAGCCGGAGTGGCGGTAGGCCATCTTCTGCTCGCGCTTGCTGCCGGTGAGCGCCACCTTGGCGGCGTTGACGACCACGACGAAGTCGCCGGTGTCGACGTGCGGGGCGAACGTCGGCTTGTGCTTGCCGCGCAGCAGCGTGGCGACCTGCGTGGCGAGCCGGCCGAGCACCACGTCGTCGGCGTCGATGACGTGCCACTGGCGCTGGACGTCGCCGGGCTTGGGGCTGTACGTGCGCACGGTCGTAGCCTTCGTTCTCGTCGAGAAGTTCCCTGCTGCTGACCGGCGGGACGCCGGTCAGCGGGTCGGGCCGCGATCGCCTCGGAACGAGGGTGAACGCCGGCCCGTGGGCGCCCGGCCTGGCCGGAGCGCACAACGACGGGCAAGGCTACCCGTCGCCCGGGCAGGGGGTCAAAAGCGCCCCCCGCCTACCATGCGGCGGCCCCTGCGCGGGGCCGCTCGCCCCGGACACGCCGGGGCGAGGTCTGCTCGGCCTCACCCGGGGCCTCCGCTCAGACGGAGTCCTCCACCCGCGCGCCGAGCGCGGCCAGCTTGCCGCGGAAGTTCTCGTAGCCGCGGTGGATGACCCCGACCCCGCGCACGGTGGAGGTGCCCTCCGCCGCCAGGGCGGCGATGAGGTGGCTGAAGCCGCCGCGCAGGTCCGGGATGACCAGCTCGGTGCCGTGCAGCTTGGCCGGGCCGGAGATGGCCGCCGAGTGCAGGTAGTTGCGGGCGCCGAAGCGGCAGGGCGTGCCCCCCAGGCACTCGCTGAACAGCTGCACCGTGGCGCCCATCTGCCCGAGCGCCTCGAGGAACCCGAGCCGGTTCTCGTAGACGGTCTCGTGCAGGATCGACAGGCCGGCGGCCTGGGTCAGGGCGACGGCCAGCGGCTGCTGCCAGTCGGTGGCGAAGCCGGGATGGACGTCGGTCTCCAGGGCGAGCGGGCGCAGCTCGCCGCCGGGGTGCCAGAACCGGATCCCCTCGTCGTCGACGTCGAACTCCCCGCCGATGCTGCGGAAGACGTTGAGGAAGGTCATCAGGTCGGCCTGGCGGGCCCCGCGGACGTAGACGTCGCCGCGGGTGGCGAGCGCCGCGCTGGCCCACGACGCGGTCTCGATCCGGTCGGTCATAGCCCGGTGCACGAAGCCGCGCAGCCGCGGCACGCCGGTGATCCGGATGACCCGGTCCGTGGCCACCGCGATGATCGCGCCCATCTTCTGCAGCACGGCGATGAGGTCGAGCACCTCGGGCTCCACCGCGGCGTTGCGCAGCTCGGTCACGCCGTCGGCGAGCACGCCGGTGAGCAGCACCTGCTCGGTGGCGCCCACGCTCGGGTAAGGCAGCGCGAGCTTGGCGCCGCGCAGACCGTCGGGCGCCGAGAGGCGCAGCCCGTCGGGCGCCTTGTCGACGACCGCGCCGAACTGGCGCAGCGCCTCGAGGTGGAAGTCGATCGGGCGGTCGCCGATCCGGCAGCCACCGAGGTCGGGGATGAAGGCCCGGCCGAGCCGGTGCAGCAGCGGACCGCAGAACAGGATCGGGATGCGGCTCGAGCCGGCGTGGGTGAGGACCTCGGCGATGGTCGCCTCCTCCACCGACGTGGTGTCCAGCACCAGCTCTCCGGGCTCGCCGCCGTGGTCGGTGCGCACCCCGTGCACCGCCAGCAGGTCGCGGACGATCGCGACGTCGCTGACCTCCGGCACGTTGCGCAGGCGGCTGGGGGTGTCGGCGAGCAGCGCGGCCACCATCGCCTTGGGCACCACGTTCTTCGCGCCACGGACGGCGATCTCGCCGCGCAGCGGGGTCCCGCCGTGGACGAGGACGCTGCCGCCCGGGCCGCCCGCCGTGGTCGCCTGCTGCTGCGCGGTCGCCTGCTGCGTCATGCCGTGCCTCCTGCTCGTGCCGTCCGTTCGGCGCTCCGACCGTGGCGACGCCGACGACGTGGGTGCGTCGACGCCCGTACCGGAGCGCGCCGCCGCCCGCGACGGAGCGCGGGCGGGGTGCTTCAGCCTGACACGTCCCCGGACCCCCGTCCGACGCCGTCGCCCGGGCGGGCCGGGGAACGGCCGCACCCGCCGGGGACGACGCGGCGGCGCCGCGCCAGGGGTCCCCACCCGGCGCGGCGCCGCGGTCTCGACGGTCCCGCTGCGGCAGATCGCCCACGCGGGGTTGCGCGAGCAGCGATCTGCCGAACGGCAGGACTGATCACCGAACGGTGTCTCCCCCGTTCCGGTCCGTCTCGAACACCTGCGTCCCGAACAGCTGCGGCCCGAGCAGCTGCATCACGAACACCTGCGTCCCGAGCACCACCAGGCGTCTGCGGGCTCGGGGCGTCCGCCGTCAGCCCTGCGGCGCCACGAAGACCGCCACGGTGCGGGCCGGCACGGTGAACGTGCCGCCGACGGCCGTCGCCTGCTCGACCACGGGATCCGCGCCGTCGGCCTGCGCCGGGTGCAGCACGTAGTGCTCGGCGGCGCCGGGCACGGTGACGGTCGCGGAGCCGGGTCGGGCGTTGAACACCACCACGACGTCCTTCCAGCGCGGGTCCAGGTCGGCGCCGACCATGTCGCTCAGCCGCATGGTGATGACGCCGGCCTGCTGGTCCGGCCCGCCGTCGGGGAAGCTGAGCCGCTGCTGGATCAGCGCCGCGCTGCCGAGGTGGAACAGCGGGCTGGACTGCCGGATCTCCAGCAGCTGGTCGGCCCGGGCGCCGGCCGCCGCGATGACCGAGGGCTCCGGCTCGAGCGCGGCGTCGGCGAGCAGCGGGCGCTGGTAGTCCCACTTGGCCGAGTTCGCCCACGCCGGGGGAAGCCCCTTGGCGAACCCGTTGGTCGCCCCGCTCCAGTCCAGCTCGTTGTACCAGTCGCCGGAGTCGTAGCTGTTCCCGTCCAGCGACTTGGAGCGCAGCAGGTCGGTGCCGGCCTGCCAGAACGACACGCCCTGGCTCAGCGCCGTGGTGGCGAGCGCGACGGTGGCCATCCGCCCGCGGTCGGCCTCGCTCACCTTGTCCGACAGCTTGTAGGTGAGCGCGTCGAACAGGGTCTCGTTGTCGTGCGCGTCCACATAGTTGATGGTGTCCGACGGGTCGTCGGCGTAGCCGGTGGGCGAGCCGTTGTAGTCGACCTCGGAGCCCTTCACGGTCTTCCCGGTCCGGTCCACGAACGAGTAGTCCTTGAGGTTGCCGGACAGCCCCACCTTGATCTGGTCCTGGTAGAGCAGCAGCCGGGCCTTCTGCGCGGCCTGGTCGCCGTTGGCCGGCGAGCTGTTCGGCTGCGTGTACAGACCGCTGGCGAAGCCCTGGATCCGCGGGTCGGCGTCGAACGGGCTGCCGCCGCGGACGGCGTCGCGGATGCGGTCGTTGAACGTGCCGATCCCGGTGCCGGCCATGTTGGCCTGCGTGGCCTGGACGAACAGCGCGTCGTCGGCGACCTCGCCGAAGTTCCAGCCCTCGCCGTAGAGGTAGATCGACTTCCCGTCCACTCCGTCCTTGCGGACGGTCAGGGCGTCGAGCGCCGTGCGCAGGTCGAGCATCGCCTGCTTGGGCTGGTGGCCCATCAGGTCGAAGCGGAACCCGTCGACCTTGTACTCCGTGGCCCAGGTGACGACGGAATCGATCATGAGCTTCTCCATCATCCGGTGCTCCGTCGCCGTGTTCGCGCAGCACGTCGACGTCTCCACCGTGCCCTTGGCGTCGAGGCGCTGGTAGTAGCCCGGAACCACCTGGTCGAGCACCGACTTCGGGTCCTCGCCGGAGGCGGCTGTGTGGTTGAAGACCACGTCGTTCACCACGCGCAGCCCGGTCCGGTTCAGCGCCTGCACCATCTGCCGGTACTCCAGCGTCCGCTGCGGACCCTCCGGGTCGGTGGCGTAGGAGCCCTCCGGCGTCGTGTAGTGCAGCGGGTCGTAGCCCCAGTTGTAGCCGTCCTGGTCGCGCACCGCGCCGACGCAGGCCTGCTGCTGGTCCGACGACGGCTCGTAGGAGGCGAGGTCGCAGGCCGGCTCGGCCTGCTGGCCGCGCCGCTCCTCGATGGTGGCGATGTCGAAGGTCGGGAGCAGGTGCACGGTGTTCAGACCCGCCTTCGCCAGCTCGGCGAGGTGCTTCATGCCGTCGCTGTCCTGCTGGGTGAAGGCGAGGTAGGTGCCGCGCAGTCTGGCCGGCACGGTCTTGTCCGCGATCGAGAAGTCGCGCACGTGCAGCTCGTAGATGGTGGAGTCCTCGCCCTGCTTCAGCGCGGGCTTGGCCAGGTGGTCCCACCCGGCCGGCGCCAGCGCCGGGTCGTCGAGGTCGACGAAGACGCTGCGGGCCGAGTCGGTGGTGAGGGCCAGCGAGTAGGGGTCGGTCACCTGGTTGGTGACGACCTTGCCCACGCTGGGCGCGAAGACCTTCACCGCGAAGAGGTAGGAGGCGCCCTTCCAGTCCGGCCGTCCGACCGCGTTCCACACGCCGTCCCGGTCGCGGCGCATCGCCACCCGCTGCGGCTGCCCCTCGCCGCGGTGGACCAGCAGGTCGACCGACTGCGCCGTGGGCGCCCAGAGGGCGACCGCCGGGACACGTCCGTGCCAGGTCACGCCGAGCGAGCGGCTGGCGGCACCGGGGTAGGTGTCGTCCAGCACGCCGGGGATCTGCACCCCGGTGGCGTCGACCAGCCGGCCGTCGTCGTCGAAGGCGGCCACGGCCAGCTGCCCGGTGAGCAGGTCCGGCACCTTGCGCAGGTCCTCGCCGCGCAGGTGCAGCGCCTGGTAGCCGGCCACCTGCGGGTACTTCGCCGTCAGCGCGCCATCGAGCCCCGCCGGGTCGACGGTGAGCGGCACCGACGTGCCGCCGGTCACCGCCTCGGCGTCCAGGCCGAGGCCGGCGTCCTCGGACGAGTACAGCCGGTAGGTCCAGCCGGGCTCGGCGGCACTGGGCAGCTTCCACGCCACGGTGTCCCGGCTGACCCACTGCGCCTTCTGCTGGCTCAGGTCCGGAGCCGGCGCACCCGCGCCGCCGGCGGCGTACGGGGTGATGGTGAGCTGGTGCGAGGCCGGGTCGTAGGAGAACTGCGCGCCCTGGCCGGCCTGGACCTCGAACGGGATGTTGGCGCCGCCGGGGGCGCCATCGGCCCCGTAGTTCTCGTCCCAGGACAGGCCGACCGCCACCTTGGCGTTGTAGCTGCCGGCCGGCAGCGGCCCGGTGCGGTAGGTCCAGGCGCCGTCGCCGTCGGGGTCCTGCAGCCAGGAGGCCAGGCACGACGGCTGCCAGTCGTCCGAGCAGCCGACCTCGGACTGGAAGTCGCCGGCCACGACGAAGGGCTTGGGCATCGCCACGCTGTCGGTGATCCAGTGCGTGGCCGAGCTGTAGTAGAAGGTGACCGGGCCACCGGGCGCCTTCAGCTCGATGTTCGCCCCGTTCCGGGCCGCGTTCGCGCCGTAGTTCTCGTCCCAGCTGCCGTTGAGCGCCGCCTTGTAGGCGTAGGTGCCGGCCGGGATGTCGAAGGTCTTGGACCACACCTTGCTGGTCGCGTCGTACTCGAGGTGCGCGGCGGCGCACTCCGGCTGCCAGACGTCCGGGCAGCCCAGCTTCGGGTCGAGGTCGCCGGCCACGGTCACGCTCGTGGGCTCGACGACCGGGCCGTCGCCCCCGCCGGTGACCGGCTTGGGGGCGTCGCCCACGGTCGCGTAGGTGGAGGCGACACCGAGGTCGCCGTCCTGGTCCTTCACCACCGCGCGGTACTCGACCAGGGTGCCCTTGGCCAGGCCGCTGACGTCCTGGTAGACGCCGTAGGGCGCGCTGTCGTCGGTGCCGAGCACCGTCCAGTCGCTGGTGCCGACCGGGCGCCAGGCGATCGTCGCCTGGTCGAACGCGTTGCCGGGCACCTCCACCGAGATCGGAGCCCGGCCGCCGACGACGCCACCCTCACCGGGAGTGCGGAAGTAGGGGTGCGGCGCGGTCCTGCCGTCCGAGAACGGGTGCGTGGCCTTGTAGACCACGGCGGAGAGCGGCGGGACGGTGACGGTGATACGGCCCTCGTCGTCGGTGGTCAGGTGGCGGGCGCCGGCCGGCCACACGCCCTGGTAGACGGTGCGCTTGTCGAAGGTGGCGAAGGTGGCCGTCTTCGCGGTGGTGGCGTTGTTGACCGCGACGACGTACTCGATCCGGTCCTTCGGGCTGATCCGGCTGAAGGCGTAGATGCCGGCCTCGTTGCTGGCGTAGCGGTGGATCTGCGCGCCGTCGGCGAGGGTCGGGTTGGCCTGCCGCAGCGCGGCGAGCTGGGAGATCCAGCGGTAGAGCGGCTGCCGGGTGTCGAAGTTGGACTGCGCCGTGGTGGCGCTGCTGCCGATGAGGGTGTTGTCGTTGTAGGACGGCACCTGGCTGGGGAACATGTCCTCCCGCGCCCGCCGGTCGCCCGGGCCGTCCTTCTCGTCCGCCGGCACCGAGAAGCCCTGCTCGTCGCCGTAGTACACGACCGGCTGCCCGCGGGTGAGGTACATCAGCGAGTGCGCCAGCTCGTCCCGCTTCAGGAGCTCGGCCTCGCTCAGGCCGGTGTCCTGCCGGAGGAAGCTGCCGATCCGGCCCATGTCGTGGTTGCCGAGGAAGGTCGGCAGCGAGTACGCGCTGGAGTCGGTGTCGTTGTAGTAGTTGTCGTTGGCGTAGAGGTCACGCAGACCCGTGGTCGCCTTGCCCTTGGCGAAGCCGGTGCCCGCCGCCTGGAACGGGAAGTCCAGGGTCGCCTGCAGCTTCCCCTCGGTCGTGTACTGCGAGGTGACCTCGGGGTTGGAGTCGTAGACCTCACCGAACATGAAGAACTTGTCGTTGCCCAGCTTGGCCGCGTAGCCGCGCAGCGCCGGCGAGAACTGCTGCCAGAACGCGAGGTCGACGTTCTTCACGGTGTCGATGCGGAAGCCGTCGATGCCGACGTTCTTCACCCACTGCTCGTAGATGCCCTCCATCCCCTTGACCACCCTGGGGTTCTCGGTCCACAGGTCGTCCAGGGACGAGTAGTCGCCGGAGGGGAAGTCGCCGTAGGTGCTGCTCTCGCCGGCGAAGGTCGAGACCCCGCGGTTGTGGTAGAGCGTCGGGTCGTTGAGCCAGTCCGGCGTCTTCGCGTGCTCCTCGCCCTTGGGCACGATCGGCTGATAGGGGAACGACTTTTCGTTCACCTGCGGGAAGCCCTTGGTGCCGTCCGCGTAGGCACTGTCGTCGAAGGCGTTGCCCTGGGCGTCCTTGTAGGGCTGGTCCGCCTTGCTGACGTAGTCCAGGTTGCCGGCGTGGTAGGCGTTCTTGTCGTAGGTGATGACGTCGGCCGTGTGGTTGGTGATGATGTCGAAGAAGACCTTCATCCCCTTGGCGTGGGCGGCCTTGACCAGCTGCGCCATCTCCGCGTTGGTGCCCAGGTGCGGGTCGATCTGGGTGAAGTCGGTGATCCAGTAGCCGTGGTAGCCGGCGGACTCCTGGCCCTGCGCGCCCTGCACGGGCTTGTCCTTGAACGACGGGGTCAGCCAGATCGCCGTGGTGCCCAGGCCCTTGATGTAGTCCAGCCGCTCGGTGACGCCGGCGAGGTCGCCCCCGTGGTAGAAGCCGCTGTCCGTGGGGTCGAAGCCGGTCTGCAGCCGGTCGCCGGTCAGCCCGCCGCGGTCGTTGGACGGGTCGCCGTTCTCGAACCGGTCGGCCATGACGAAGTAGAAGCGCTCCTTCGTCAGGTCGTCGCGCGGGCTCGTCCCGGCCAGCGCGCGGTCGGCGGGCTGCAGCCCGGGCTGCGCCTGCGCCGGGGCGGCGGTGACCAGGTGGGTGGCGTCGTCGTAGCTGACCCGGATCTGCGCCGCGCCCTGGAGGACCAGCGGGATGTTCGCCCCGCCGGCCGCCCCGCCGGCGCCGTAGTTCTCGTCCCAGCTGCCGTCGAGGCGCACCTTGTACTCGTAGGAGCCCGCCGGCACGTCGAAGACCGTGCTGAAGATGCCGGGGTGCGCCGGGTCCGCCGGGAGGTCGGTGCTCGTGCAGTCCTCGTCCCAGTCCTTGGCGCAGCCCAGCTCGCTCTGCAGGCTGCCCATCAGGGTGACCCGGCCGGGCAGCGGGTCGGCGGCAGCTGCCGCTCCGACGGCCTGCGCCCCGACGCCGACCACGCCGAGCAGCGGGGCGAGCAGCGTGGTGGCGACGGCGGCGGCGAGCGGGCGGGAGCGCGCCGCTCCCGACGAGCCGACGGGTCGGACGATGCGGCGAGCGAGGGCGGCGGAGCGGCGCACGTGGCCTCCTGGGGCACGCGGCAGCGCTGGCAGTGCCAGGGCATACCGGGGTGAACCGGCTGCGGCTGGTAGGTCACAGACAGTTCAGCGGAGAACAGGGTGAGCGGAACGTAGCGCGGCTGAAACCGTTTGGGAAGATGTCCCGCAAGTTTCGGTAAGACTTTTCTCCGCCCGGCCGACAGGGCTCTGCCCGGTGGGCTTCAGGTCACGTCCGACTCAGCGGACCCGCTCGACCCGCCCCTCGTCCCACACCGGCTCCGGCGCCTCGTAGACCCAGCCGTCCTGCCCGAAGACGAGGAACCGGTCGAAGCCGCGGGCGAACCAGCGGTCGTGGGTGACGGCCAGCACCGTGCCGTCGTAGGCGGCCAGCCCCTCCTCGAGCGCTTCGGCCGAGTGCAGGTCGAGGTTGTCGGTGGGCTCGTCGAGCAGCAGCAGCGTGGCGCCGTCGAGCTCGAGGCGCAGCACCTGGAAGCGGGCCTGCTGGCCCCCGGAGAGGGTGTCGAAGGACTGGTCGCCCTGCCCGTGCAGCTCGTAGCGGCGCAGCGCCGCCATGGCCGGGCCGCGCTGGAGCGCGTGCTCGGTCCACAGGACGTCGACCAGCGTCCGGCCGACCAGCTCGGGATGGGCGTGGGTCTGCGCGAAGTGACCCGGGACGACCCGGGCGCCCAGCCGGGCGAGGCCGGCGTGCGCCACACCCCCGGCGCCGCCGTCGGTGCCGCCCCCGCCCAGCAGACGCAGGAAGTGCGACTTGCCCGAGCCGTTGGACCCGAGCACGGCCACCCGCTCGCCGTAGAACACCTCGAGGTCGAACGGCTTCATCAGCCCGGTGAGCTCGAGCTGCTCGCACACGACGGCGCGCACCCCGGTCCGCCCACCGCGCAGCCGCATGCGCACCTGCTGGGGCGGGGGCGGCGCCTCCGGGGGGCCGGCCTGCTCGAACTTGGCCAGGCGCGTCTGCATCGCCCGGTAGCGCGAGGCCATGTCCGGGCTGATGGCAGCCTGCTGCTGCAGCGTCCGCACGAGGTCCTTGAGCCGCTGGTGCTCCTCCTCCCAGCGGCGCAGCAGCTCCTCCAGCCGGGCGTGCCGGTCCGCCCGGGCCTCGTGGTAGCTGGCGAAGCCACCGCCGTGCACCCACGCGGTGCCGCCCTCGACGGTGACGACCCGGGTGGCGGTGCGGTGCAGCAGCTCGCGATCGTGCGACACGTAGAGCACGGTCTTGGGGGTGGCGAGCAGCTGCTCCTCGAGCCAGCGCTTGCCCGGCACGTCCAGGTAGTTGTCCGGCTCGTCGAGCAGCAGCACCTCGTCCGGCCCGCGCAGCAGGGCCTCGAGCACGAGCCGCTTCTGCTCACCGCCGGACAGCGTGCTGACTCCGCGCCACTGGGCCTTCTCGTAGGGGATCCCGAGCGCGGCGACCGTGCACGTGTCCCACAGCACCTCGGCCTCGTACCCGCCGGCGTCGCCCCAGTCGGCGATGGCCTGGGCGTAGTGCAGCTGGGTCGGCTCGTCGTCGCGCTCCATCATCGCCAGCTCGGCGGCCTCCAGGGCCTTCGCGGCGGCACGGACCGGCGGCGGCGCCACCGAGACGAGCAGGTCGCGCACGGTGGACTCGTCGCGCACCGACCCGACGAACTGGCGCATCACGCCGAGCCCGCCGCTGCGGACCACGGCCCCCTCCTGGGCGTCGAGGTCGCCGGCGATGATGCGCAGCAGGGTGGTCTTGCCGGCTCCGTTGGGCCCCACCAGCGCGACCTTGGCGCCCTCGCCCACCCGGAAGCCGACCTGGTGCAGCAGCGTGCGGCCGTCGGGCAGCACGTGCCCGACACCGTTGACCTCGACGTGACCCACGACGGGCCAGTCTGCGGTCCGGACCGTCGCCCCCGCCAACCCTTTCCCCAGCCCACCCCCAGACCCCAGAGGGTGATCATGCAGAACAGGTAGATCCTGTAGAGGATCTACCTGTTCTGCATGATCACCCAATGGGTCGCGCGGTCAGGCGCCGAGGACGTCGGCTCCCCAGGGGGCGTCCGGGACGTCCGGGCCGTCCAGGCCGCTGGGGGTGGCGCCGGGGGCCGTCGACGGAGCCTCGCCCTGGTCCGGACCCGCGGGGGCGCCGGGCGCGCCGGGCCGCATCGGGTGCGGCGGCCTGCCGTCGAGCACGAGCCGGGCCAGCCGCCCGGAGCTGGTCACGTCGGCGAAGACGCGGACCTCGTCCCCCGACGTCAGGTCGCCGACGGCCGCCTTCTCGCCGTCCTTGCGGACGTGGGTCTTGGCGTCGAGCCCGTAGGTCCAGGTCGTCCCGTCCTCGCTCCGGACGACCAGCCCGTGGTCGGTGACCTCCGTGACGGTGCCGTGCTGCACCGAGACGTTCCGGGTGCCGTCCTTGGTCTTCACCACCAGCTCGCCGTGCTCCACGTTCGCGCCCAGCCGCAGCGCGCGGTCCCGCATCGGCGGCCGCCGGTGGTCACCGGGCGCCTTCGGCGTCTGCCCTGCGGGCGGGGTCGTGCCGTCCGCCACCTGCCGCACCGCGGCCGAGCCGGCACCGGTCGCAGTCGCCCCACCGGCGCCGGCCGACCCCGACGTCGCATAGGCGGCACCGGCGCCGATCCCGGCCACGGCGATCGCGAGCCCGGCGCCCGCCCCGACCAGCGTCCGACGCCGGCCCAAGGACACACCCTTCACAACGACCTCCTTCACCTCGACCTCGTCGACTGTGCGCTCCGAGGTCTGTTGCCTGCCGAGAGCTCCCTGCCCTCTGCACCTCACTCTGCGATCGGAACCTCAGACCGTCGTCAGGCCATCCTCAGAGGAGGCTGGGAGAGCCGGCGCCGGAAGGCTCACCACGAACACGGCGCCGCCGCCGGGCCGCTCGTGCACGGTCACCGAGCCGTCGTGCGCCCGCACCACGGCGTCGACGACGGCCAGCCCCAGCCCCGAGCCGCCGCTGGCCCGCGTGCGCGAGGCGTCGGCCCGCCAGAAGCGGTCGAAGGCCCGCGCCGCCTCCTCCCGGCCGAGCCCTGGCCCGCGGTCGGCCACCGCCAGCTCCGCGACCGGCCCGGTCGGCCCCGTGCCCTTGCCCACGCCGAGGTCGACGGGGGTGCCCGGCGGGGTGTGGACGAGCGCGTTGCCGACCAGGTTGGCCACCACCTGCCGCAGCCGGTCGCGGTCACCGGTGACGACCACCGGCCCGGGTGCGTCGAGGGAGACCGAGCGGTCCGGGGCGGTGGCGGCGGCGTCGGCGCAGGCGTCGGTGGCGAGCGCGACCAGGTCGACCGCGTCCTGTGCGAGCGGACGGCCCTCGTCGCTGCGCGCCAGCAGGAGCAGGTCGTCCACCAGCACACCCATCCGCGCCGACTCCTGCTCGATCCGGCGCATGGCGGTGGCCAGGTCCTCGGGACGGCGGTCCGCGCCGCGGCGGAACAGCTCGGCGTAGCCGCGGATCGACGTCAGCGGCGTGCGCAGCTCGTGCGCGGCGTCGGCGAGGAACGCCCGCATCCGCGCCTCGCTGGCCGCCCGGGCCGTGAGCGCCTGAGCCAGCCGGTCGAGCATGACGTTGAGCGACCGGCCCAGCCGGCCCACCTCGGTGCGCCCGTCGGCGGGCGCCACCCGCCGGTCCAGCTCGCCGCCGGCGATGGCCTCGGCCGTGACCTCCATGTCCGCCAGCGGGGCCAGGCCCCGCCGCACGGTGGCCAGCGCGCCGGCCGAGAGCGCGGCGAGCAGGACCAGCGCACCGAGCAGCTCGACCCGCACCAGCCGGCCGAGCACCCGCTGGACGTCGGTCGCGGGGATGGCCACCACCACCGAGCCGCGGGCCACCGGGCTCACGAGCACCCGGAACCTCGTGCCGCCATCGGTGCCCGCGACGTCGAAGGGGCGGCCCACCGGCACGGTGGCGGGCAGCGCCGGAGCCGGTGCCTCGTCGGCGCCGTAGGTCTGCTCCACCAGCACGCGTCCGCCCGGCCCGACCAGCGCGACGTAGGTGCCCAGCGGGACGGCGGCGGGCGGCTTGGCCGGCGGCGCGCCGGTGAGGGCCTCGCCGGCGAGCTGGCGAGCGGCGGGAGCCGCGGTGGCCTGCAGCTGCCGGTCCAGCCCGGCGAGGAGCTGGTGACGCAGCGCGGTGTACGTCAGCGCCCCGAAGGCGACCAGGGCCAGGGCCACCAGCGCCACCGACCACAGGGTGAGCCGGGCCCGCAGGGTCATGCCGCGGTCCCCCGCGCGGCCGGGCCGCCCGACAGAGTGCCTACCCGCCCGCCCGCCCAGGTGCCCACCCGCCCGCCCGCCCAGGTGCTCACCCGGCCGCCCGCTGGGGGGCGGGCGGGCGGATGACGTAGCCGACCCCGCGGACGGTGTGGATCAGCCGCGGCTCGACGGCGTCGACCTTCTTGCGCAGGTAGCTGACGTAGGTCTCGAGGACGCCGGCGTCGCCGCCGAAGTCGTAGTCCCACACGTGGTCGAGGATCTGCGCCCGGGTGAGCACCCGCCGCTTGTTCGCCATCAGGTAGCGCAGCAGCCGGAACTCGGTGTCGGTCAGGGTGACGGGCTCCCCGCCCCGCCACACCTCGCGGCTGTCCAGGTCCATGACCAGGTCGGCGACCTCGAGCCGCTCGGTGCCCTCCGGCGCGGACCCGGCCACCCGGCGCAGCACCGCGCGCGCCCGCGCCACCAGCTCCTCCAGGCTGAACGGCTTGGTCACGTAGTCGTCGCCGCCGAGGGTCAGCCCGCGCACCTTGTCCTCGGTGGTGTCCCGCGCGGTGAGGAAGACGATGGGCAGCCGCGGGGACATGGCGTGCAGCTTGCGCGCCACCTCGAACCCGTCGAGGTCGGGCAGCATGACGTCGAGCAGCACCAGGTCCGGCTGGCGCTGCCCGGCGCTGGCCAGGGCGTCGGCGCCGGTGCCGGCCACGGCGACGTCGAAGCCCTCGTAGCGCAGCGCCATGGCGACCAGCTCGGCGATGCCCTGCTCGTCGTCGACGACGAGCACCCGCGCCGCCGGCCCGCTCCCCTCACCCACCAGCCCACTCACGCGGCAGATCGTGGCGCAGGTTCCTGGGAGCCGGCTGGGAGTTCGCTCAGACGCCCGTCGGACCACCGGGCAGCGTGCGGACGGCCCGTGCCTCGCGCGCCCTGGCCGCCAGCTGCCCGTCCGGCGGGTAGGCGACCTCCTCGAGGGTCAGCCCGTGAGCGGGCGCGACCGTGACCGCCGGGTCGCGCACGCCCGCGGCGAGCACTCGGGCCGGCCACTCGACCGGGTGCCGGCCGTCGCCCACGGCGAGCAGGGCGCCGACCAGGGCACGCACCATGCTGTGGCAGAACGCGTCGGCCACCACGCCGGCGACGACGAGGCCGCCCGGCTGCCGCTCCCACCCCAGCCGCTGGAGGGTGCGGATCGTGGTGGCCCCTTCCCGCCGGCGGCAGAAGGCGGCGAAGTCGTGCTCGCCCAGCAGGCGTTCCGCGGCCGCGTTCAGGGCGTCGACGTCGAGGGGACGGCTGTGCCAGAGGACGTCGTGCCGGCGCAGCGGGTCGACGCCCCAGGCGGTGTCCGACACCCGGTAGGCGTAGCGGCGGGCGAGGGCGGAGAAGCGGGCGTCGAAGCCGGGCGGTGCGACGACCACGCGCCGCACCCGCAGGTCGGCGGGCAGCACGCCGGCGAGCCGGCGGGACAGGACCTGCGGACCGGGCTCGGGCGAGCGGCCGCGCACGGCCTCGAGCGCGGCGGCGGGGACGTCGACGTGGCACACCTGGCCGCGGGCGTGCACCCCGGCGTCGGTGCGACCGGCCACGGTGAGCGAGGGCCCGGGGTGCAGGCGCAGCACGGTGCCCAGGGCGTCCTCGAGCACGCCCTGGGCGGTGCGCCGGCCCGGCTGGCGCGCCCAGCCGGAGAAGTCCGTGCCGTCGTAGGAGAGGTCCAGGCGCAGACGGACGAGCCCGCCGTCCCCCTCCTGCGAGGGGGCGGCGGGCTCGTCCAGGTCGTTCCGCGCGGTCACGCCGTGCAGCTTCTGTCGTGCGAGAGACCTACTTGGAGGCCTCGTCTGAGCTCTCGCCCTCGGCCTGCTCGACCTCGCCGGCCTCGGCGGTCTGCTCCGACGTGGTGCCCTCGGCGGCCTGGTCGCCGGCCTCGGGAGCCTCGGCGGACTCGCCGACCTGCTCGTCGACCTCGGCCTCGGCCGGGGTGACGACGGTCTCCTCCGCGGCAGCGGACGTCGAGGCAGCGGCGGGAGCAGCGGCCTCCTTGGCCGCGCGGCGGGTGGCCGCGGAGGCCTCGCCGACGGCCTGCTGAGCCACGGTGAGCGGCTCGACCAGCTCGATGACCGCCATCGGGGCGTTGTCGCCCTTGCGCGGGCCGATCTTGGTGATCCGCAGGTAGCCGCCGGGGCGGTTCTCGTAGCGCGGGCCGATCTCGGCGAACAGGACGTGCGCGACGCCCTTGTCCCGGATGACGCTCATCACCTGGCGGCGGGCGTGCAGGTCGCCGCGCTTGGCCTTGGTGATCAGCCGCTCCGCGAGGGGACGCAGGCGCTTGGCCTTGGCCTCGGTCGTGGTGATCCGGCCGTGCTCGAACAGCTGGGTGGCGAGGTTCGAGAGGATCAGCCGCTCGTGCGCCGGGCCGCCACCGAGGCGCGGACCCTTCGTGGGCGTGGGCATGGGTCGATCTCCTTGTCAGTCTGACCGTCTGTCCCGTCCCGGTGGCTCGGGAGAGCCACCGGGAGCGGGTCGGTCAGGGGGCGGTCAGTACTGCTCGTCCTCGACGTAGGACTGGTCGTCGTCGGCGCCGCCGTCGGTGAAGTCGGCGACGACGCTGCTCGGGTCGAACCCGGGCGGGCTGTCCTTGAGCGCGAGGCCCATGGTGGCCAGCTTGGCCTTGACCTCGTCGATGGACTTGGCGCCGAAGTTGCGAATGTCGAGCAGGTCGGCCTCGCTGCGCGAGACCAGCTCGCCGACGGTGTGGATGCCCTCGCGCTTGAGGCAGTTGTAGGACCGGACGGTGAGCTCGAGCTCCTCGACCGGCAGCGCGAGGTCGGCGGCCAGGGCGGCGTCGGTCGGCGAGGGGCCCATGTCGATGCCCTCGGCGTCGACGTTGAGCTCACGGGCCAGACCGAACAGCTCGACCAGGGTCTTGCCGGCGCTGGCCATGGCGTCGCGCGGCAGCATCGACGGCTTGGTCTCGACGTCGACGATGAGCCGGTCGAAGTCGGTGCGCTGCTCGACGCGGGTGGCCTCGACCTTGTAGGTCACCTTCATGACCGGCGAGTAGATCGAGTCGACCGGGATGCGTCCGATCTCCTGCCCGGCCTGCTTGTTCTGCACGGCCGAGACGTAGCCGCGACCGCGCTCGACGGTGAGCTCCATCTCGAGCTTGCCCTTGCCGTTGAGCGTGGCGATGTGCAGGTCGGGGTTGTGCACCTCGACGCCGGCCGGCGGCGCGATGTCGGCCGCGGTGACGACGCCCGGGCCCTGCTTGCGCAGGTACATGACCACGGGCTCGTCGTGCTCGGAGCTCACGACGAGCCCCTTGATGTTGAGGATGACGTCGGTGACGTCCTCCTTGACGCCCGGCACGGTGGAGAACTCGTGCAGGACGCCGTCGATCCGGATGCTGGTGACCGAGGCACCGGGGATCGAGGAGAGGAGCGTGCGGCGCAGGGAGTTGCCGAGCGTGTAGCCGAAGCCGGGCTCGAGCGGCTCGATGACGAACCGGGAGCGGGTCTCGGAGACGACGTCCTCGGCCAGCGTGGGGCGCTGTGCGATGAGCACTTGTCAGTCCTTCCCGCGGCGCCCTCCATATGACGCCGCGAACCAGGGGGACGAGCACGGGCACCGGGGATCCGGGGCCCGACGTGCCACGGGCGGTGGCACCGGAAGACCGGCGCCACCGCCACGCGACGACTTCTAGCGCAGCATCACTTCGAGTAGAGCTCGACGATCAGCTGCTCCTGGACCGGCGTGTCGATGACCTGCCGGGCCGGGAGGGAGTGGACGAGGACGCGCATCCGGTTGGGGATGACCTCGAGCCACGCCGGGACGGTGCGCTCACCGGCGGTGGCGCGGGCCACCACGAACGGGGTGAGCTCGAGCGAGGACTGGCGCACCTCGACGATGTCGGCCTCGGTGACCCGGTAGGACGGGATGTCGACCTTGTGGCCGTTCACCGTGATGTGGCCGTGGCGCACCAGCTGGCGGGCCATGTCCCGGGAGGCGGCGAAGCCGGCCCGGTAGATGACGTTGTCCAGCCGGCTCTCGAGGATGCGCAGCAGGTTCTCGCCGGTCTTGCCCTGGCGGCGGTTGGCTTCCTCGTAGTAGCCGCGGAACTGCTTCTCGAGGACGCCGTAGATGCGCGCGCACTTCTGCTTCTCGCGCATCTGCAGCAGGTACTCGCTGTCCTTGGTGCGGCCGCGACCGTGCTCACCCGGCGGGTAGGGCCGGATCTCGATGGGGCACTTGGGCGAGTCGCACTTGCTGCCCTTGAGGAACAGCTTGGTCTTCTCCCGACGGCAGCGCTTGCAGTCGGGGCCCGTGTAACGAGCCATGGTGTCTCAGATCTCCAAAGTCTCGAGTGGGCGTCAGACGCGACGGCGCTTGGGCGGGCGGCAGCCGTTGTGCGGCACCGGGGTGACGTCCTGGATGGACCCCACCTCCAGGCCGGTGGCCTGCAGCGAGCGGATGGCGGTCTCGCGGCCCGAGCCCGGGCCCTTGACGAACACGTCGACCTTGCGCATGCCGTGCTCCTGGGCGCGGCGGGCGGCGTTCTCGGCGGCCAGCTGCGCCGCGAACGGCGTGCTCTTGCGCGAGCCCTTGAAGCCGACGTGGCCGGCCGAGGCCCACGAGATCACGTTCCCCTGGGGGTCGGTGATCGAGACGATGGTGTTGTTGAACGTGCTCTTGATGTGAGCGTGGCCGTGGGCCACGTTCTTCTTCTCCTTGCGGCGCACCTTCTTGGCGCCCGCCTGGCGGCTCTTGGGAGGCATGTGGCTGGTTTCTCCTCGAGGAGAGGTCGTCGGTCCGCAGCGCGCGAGCTGACGCGACCTGACTGCGGACTACTTACTTCTTGCCGGGCTTCTTCTTGCCGGCGACCGTCTTCTTCGGGCCCTTGCGGGTGCGCGCGTTGGTGTGCGTGCGCTGGCCGTGCACGGGCAGGCCGCGGCGGTGCCGCAGACCCTGGTAGCACCCGATCTCGACCTTGCGACGGATGTCGGCGGCCACCTCGCGGCGGAGGTCACCCTCGACCTTGAAGTTGGCCTCGATGTAGTCGCGCAGCGGGATCAGCTGGTCGTCCGAGAGGTCCCGGACGCGCACGTCCGGGCTCACGCCGGTGGCCTGGAGGATCTCCAGGGCACGGGGGCGACCGATGCCGTAGATGTAGGTGAGCGCCACCTCGAGCCGCTTCTCGCGGGGGAGGTCGACGCCGACGAGGCGTGCCATGGTCTTCCTGCTTCCAGTTCGCGGAGGTCTTGCGCAGCACCGGTCCCGGGTGCCCGGGCTCCTGCGGCGTTCTGCCGGACAGAAGCCCGACCGGGTCCCCGGCCTCCGTGCCGGGGGTGGCGTCCCGCCGTCCGCTCCGGTGGGGAGTGGACCGCGGGGGTCGGGTGCTGCGTCGTGCGGTCGTGCTCGTGCGGGCGCCGGGGCGACCGCGACAGGTGCTGGAGCTGCTCAGCCCTGGCGCTGCTTGTGGCGCAGGTTCTCGCAGATCACCATGACCCGGCCGTGACGGCGGATCACCTTGCACTTGTCGCAGATCGGCTTGACGCTCGGCTTGACCTTCATGGCTTCTCCGGTCCGTTCTTCCGAGTCGCTTGCCTCGACAACTCGCCCGACGGTTCCACCCGCACCCCTCCGCGCGTCGGATGACGTCCGGGGGACTGGGGCTGCGACCATCGGCCGAGCGGCTGCACGAAGGTGACGGAGCCTTCGCCCCTCGTCCGTGGTGCACGCCGAACCAGCCGCGGGGCGTGCGGACGCGAGGCGCCGACCATGGCGCTCGTGAGCCGAGGGGCAAGCCTACCCGACGCCGACGCGGCCACCAAACGCGCCCGAGCGCGGGGGTCGGGTGCTCCTGGCGCTGCACATGGTTTGGGTGAGGGTGCCCCAGAGCCAATAGGTTTGGCTCTGGGTGCCCCTCACCCAACCAAGATGATCTCTACGGCCCGTTCTCGAGCGGACCCGTCGGCCGGCCGCCCGACCGGACCCGCGCCCGACCGCCGCCGTCAACAGCCGCCTTCGTCCTGATCCGGAAGGTCAGCCGCCGGCGGGAGGCGCCTCGAACCCGTCCGGCGCGGCCCCCGGCGTCGACACCCCCAGCGCACCCAGCGCGGCCGCACCCCCGTCGATCGCCGTGAGCACCCAGGGGCCCTGCGGGGTGAGGGTGAAGGTGTGCTCGAAGTGGGCGGCGCGGGAGCCGTCGGCGGTGACGACGGTCCAGTCGTCGTCGAGCAGGCGGGTGTGGCGCTTGCCGAGGGTGAGCATGGGTTCGACGGCGAGCACCAGCCCTTCGCGCAGCTGGGGGCTGCGGCGGGAGGAGTGGGCGTAGTTGGGCACCTGCGGCTCCTGGTGCATCTCGGTGCCGATGCCGTGCCCGACGTACTCCTCGACGATCCCGTAGTCGCCCTGCGACACCACGTGGGCCTCGATGGCGGCGCCGATGTCGGCCACCACGCCGCCGAGGTGCGCGGCGGCCATGCCGCGCCACATGGCCTCCTCGGTGACCCGGATGAGCTCTCGCTCCTCCTCGGTCACCTCCCCCACCGGCACGGTGACCGCGGAGTCGCCGTGCCAGCCGTCGAGGATGGCGCCGCAGTCGATGCTGAGCACGTCGCCCTCGCGCAGCACCCGGTCGCCGGGGATGCCGTGCACGATCTCGTCGTTCACCGACGCGCAGATCGTGGCCGGGAAGCCGTGGTAGCCCTTGAAGGAGGGGACGGCGCCGGCGGCGCGGATCCGCTCCTCCGCGAGGGCGTCGAGGTCACGGGTGGTGATGCCGGGCCGGACCGCCTCGCGCAGCACCTGCAAGGTCTGGCCGACGACGAGCCCGGCCGCCCGCATGTTGGCGACCTGCTCGGTCGTCTTGTATTGGATCATGCGGTCCTTCTTCCGGAACACCGGCCACTCCCCCTGCCCGATGAGCTGCTGGACACCCCGAGGCGGAGGAGGCCTAGGCCCGGTCGCCGGAGCGGGAGGCCAACGCGGCCATGGCCCGCTCGGTGACGTCCTCGACCGTCCCGGTCGCCTCGATGCGGACCAGCAGGCCGCGCTCGCCGTAGAAGCCGACGAGCGGGGCGGTCTGCTCGGTGTAGACCTCCAGCCGGCGGCGGATCGTCTCGGGCTTGTCGTCGTCGCGCTGGTAGAGCTCGCCGCCGCACGCGTCGCAGACGCCCTCGGCGGCCGACGGCGCGCTCTCGACGTGGAAGGCGGTGCCGCAGGCACGGCAGGTGCGCCGGCCGGACAGCCGCTTGACCAGCTCGTCCTCGTCGACGTCGAGCTCGAGCACGACGTCGAGGGCGGTGCCGAGGTCGGCCAGGATGCCGTCGAGCGCCTCGGCCTGGCCCACGGTCCGCGGGAACCCGTCGAGCAGGAAGCCGCGCGCGGCGTCGTCCTCGGCCAGCCGGTCGCGCACCATCGCGATGGTCACCTCGTCCGGCACGAGGTCGCCGGCGTCCATGTAGCGCTTGGCCTCGAGCCCGAGCGGGGTGCCCTGGCCGACGTTGGCGCGGAAGATGTCGCCGGTCGAGATCTTGGGGATGTCCGAGCGGGTCGCGATGAAGGCGGCCTGGGTGCCCTTGCCGGCACCGGGCGGCCCCACGAGGACGAGACGCACGTCGAGTGTCTCCTCGGTCAGGGGTCGGGAGTTGCGAAGGCTATCGGGCGCCGCGCGGGCACCGGGCTCCGGGGGCCGACCGGTGACGCGGTCCGTGACACGCGCGATGGCCCGCCCCCGCCCCGCCGGCTAACGCAGGAAGCCCTCGTAGTTGCGCTGCTGCAGCTGGCTCTCGAGCTGCTTCACCGTCTCCAGCCCGACGCCGACCATGATCAGGATCGACGTGCCACCGAAGGGGAACCGGCTCTGGTTGGCCCCGAGCAGCGCGAACGCCACGATCGGCAGCAGCGCGATGACGCCGAGGTAGAGCGAGCCGGGCATGGTCAGCCGGGCGAGGACGTAGTCGAGGTACTCGGCGGTCGGCCGGCCGGCGCGGATGCCGGGGATGAAGCCGCCGTACTTCTTCATGTTGTCGGCGATCTCGGTGGGGTTGAACGTGATCGCGACGTAGAAGTACGAGAAGAAGACGATCAGCAGGAAGAACGTGAGCATGTAGAGCGGGTGGTCACCGCGCACGAAGTAGCGCTGCACCCACTGCGACCACGTCGGCGGGTTGTTCTTGTCGGCCAGCTGGGTGGCCAGGCTCGGCAGGTAGAGCAGCGATGAGGCGAAGATGACCGGGATGACGCCGGCCTGGTTCACCTTGATCGGGATGTAGGTGGACGTGCCGCCGTACATGCGCCGGCCGACCATCCGCTTGGCGTACTGGACCGGCACCCGGCGCTGACCCTGCTCGATGAAGACCACCAGGGCCACGATGACCAGGCCGACGGCGATGACGAGCAGGAAGACGTCCCAGCCCTTCTGGGCCCGGATCTGCCACAGCGAGCTCGGGAAGCCGGCCGCGATCGAGGTGAAGATCAGCAGCGACATGCCGTTGCCGACACCGCGGTCGGTGATCAGCTCGCCGAGCCACATGATGATGCCGGTGCCGGCGGTCATCACGAACACCATCATGACGATCGTGTACCAGCCCTCGTTGACCAGCAGGGACTGGTTGCAGGGCAGCAGACCGCCTGGCTGACGGGCCAGGGCGATGATGCCGGTGCTCTGCAGGACCGCCAGGCCGATGGTGAGGTAGCGGGTGTACTGCGTGAGCCGGGCCGTGCCGCTCTGCCCCTCGTCCTTCAGGGCCTCGAACCGCGGGATCACCACGGTGAGCAGCTGCACGATGATGCTCGCGGTGATGTAGGGCATGATCCCCAGCGCGAACACCGACAGCTGCAGCAGCGCGCCGCCGCTGAAGAGGTTGATGAGCGCGAAGGCGCCGCTGTCGGCGCTCTGCGCGGTCTTGAGGCACGTGCGCACCGCGCTGTAGTCCACCCCCGGGGTCGGCAGCACCGACCCGAGGCGGAACAGCGCGACGATGCCGATGGTGAACAGCACCTTGGTGCGCAGGTCTGGCGTCCGGAAGACCCGGACGAACGCGGTGAGCACGCTTCCTCCTGCGCGATGCTCCGCCGCCGGCCGGAGGGCCGGGGCGCGGTCCCGATGGACCTGAAGACGTACGACTCGAACTGACCTGGACTGCTGTGAACCGCCGCGAGCTTCTCGAGGCACGGGGGGTCCGCCCCGACCCGGCTCCAGGACGGAGCACGGGCAGGGATCGGTACACCCCGCTCGGCGACGATAACACCTGCGCACATGCCGCAGGGGTGCCGCGCGAGCTGCGCGACACCCCTGGGACGTGCGTGCGTGGGCTGTGCCCGAACCGGCTAGAGCTCGGTGGTGGACCCGCCGGCCGCCGCGATCTTCTCCTTGGCGCTGCCGGAGAAGGCGTGGACGGTGACGTCGACCTTGACCGACAGCTCGCCGGTGCCGAGCACCTTGACCGGCTGGCCCTTGCGGACCGCGCCCTTGGCGACCAGGTCCTCGACGCTGACCGTGCCACCCTCGGGGTAGAGGGTGCCGAGCTTGTCGAGGTTGACGACCTGGTACTCGACCCGGAACGGGTTCTTGAAGCCGCGCATCTTGGGCAGGCGCATGTGCAGCGGGGTCTGGCCGCCCTCGAACGCCGCGGACACCTGGTAGCGGGCGCTGGTGCCCTTGGTGCCGCGACCGGCGGTCTTGCCCTTGGAGCCCTCACCGCGACCCACGCGGGTCTTGGCGGTCTTGGCGCCCGGAGCCGGGCGCAGGTGGTGGACCTTGAGGGTCATGTCAGTCGACCTCCTCGACCGAGACGAGGTGGGCCACGGTGCGCACCATGCCGCGGATCTCGGGGCGGTCCTCCTTGACGACGATGTCGCCGATCCGCTTGAGGCCCAGGGTGCGCAGGGTGTCCCGCTGGTTCTGCTGCCCGCCGATGCCGCTGCGGGTCTGGGTCACCTTCAGGCGCGCCATCACGCACCCACCCCGGCCCGGGCGCGCAGCAGCGAAGCCGGCGCGACGTCCTCGATCGGCAGGCCACGACGGGCCGCGACCGCCTCGGGACGCTCGAGACCCTTGAGGGCCGCGACCGTCGCGTGGACGATGTTGATCGGGTTCGACGAGCCGAGCGACTTGCTCAGCACGTCGTGGATGCCCGCGCACTCGAGCACGGCGCGCACCGGGCCACCGGCGATGACACCGGTACCGGGCGAGGCCGGCTTGAGCAGCACGACACCGGCCGCCGCCTCACCCTGGATGGGGTGCGGGATGGTGCCCTGGATGCGGGGGACCTTGAAGAAGTGCTTCTTGGCCTCCTCCACGCCCTTGGCGATGGCGGCCGGCACCTCCTTGGCCTTGCCGTAGCCGACACCGACGGTGCCGTCGCCGTCGCCGACGACGACGAGCGCGGTGAAGCTGAAGCGACGGCCGCCCTTGACGACCTTCGCCACGCGGTTGATGGCGACGACGCGCTCGACGTACGCGGTCTTCTCGGCCGCGCTGTCGCCGCGACGGTTGTCGCGGTCCCGACGGTCGCGACGCTCGCCGCCTCCGGCACCGCTACCGCGGCGCTGGGGTCCAGGCATGGGATTTACCTCTTCCTGCTGTGTGGTCGAGTCGCGGACGTCAGAACGCCAGCCCGCCCTCGCGGGCGCCGTCGGCCACGGCCGCGATCCGGCCGTGGTAGCGGTTGCCGCCCCGGTCGAACACGACCGAGTCGACACCTGCGGCCTTGGCACGCTCGGCGACGAGCTCGCCGACGCGCTTGGCCTTGGCGGTCTTGTCGCCGTCGAGGGCGCGCAGGTCCGCCTCCATGGTCGACGCCGACGCGAGCGTGCGGCTCGCGGTGTCGTCGACGACCTGGACGAACACGTGCCGGCTGGAGCGCGTCACGACGAGGCGCGGGCGCACCGGCGTGCCGGTGACCTTCTTGCGCACCCGCAGGTGCCGGCGGGCCCGGGCGACGCCCTTGCCCTTGCCGATCTTCACACCGATCGCCATGACTACTTACCAGCCTTCCCGACCTTGCGGCGGATGACCTCGCCCTGGTACCGCACGCCCTTGCCCTTGTAGGGGTCGGGCTTGCGGATCTTGCGGATGTTCGCGGCGACCTCGCCGACCTTCTGCTTGTCGATGCCGCTGACGCTGAACCGCGTCGGCGACTCGACGGCGAAGGTGATGCCCTCCGGAGCGGGCACGACCACGGGGTGGCTGAACCCGAGCGAGAACTCCAGGTCCGGGCCCTTGGCGGCCACGCGGTAACCGACGCCCTGGATCTCCAGGACCTTGGTGTAGCCGGCGGTGACGCCGGTGACCATGTTGGCCACCAGGGTCCGGCTCAGGCCGTGCAGGGCCCGCACCTTGTTCTCGTCGTTGGGACGGGTCACCTGCAGGGTGCCGTCCTCCGCCTTGGCGATCTCGATCGGCTCAGCCAGGGTGTGGCTGAGCGTGCCCTTCGGGCCCTTGACCGTCACGGCGCGGCCGTCGATGGCGACGTCGACCCCGGCAGGGACCGGGATGGGGAGCCGTCCGATACGCGACATGAGCTTCCTCCCTTCCCTTACCAGACGTAGGCGAGGACTTCCCCGCCCACGCCACGCTTCGATGCCTGCCGGTCGGTCAGCAGACCGGACGAGGTCGAGATGATGGCGACGCCGAGGCCGCCGAGGACGCGCGGGATCGCGGTGCTCTTCGCGTAGACCCGAAGGCCCGGCTTGGAGACGCGGCGGACGCCGGCGATCGAGCGCTCGCGGTTCGGGCCGTACTTCAGGGTGATGACGAGGTTCTGGCCGACCTCGGCCTCCTCGACCTTCCACCCGGCGATGTAGCCCTCCTGCTGGAGGATCTCCGCGATGTGGCTCTTGAGCTTGCTGTACGGCATGGTCACGCTGTCGTGGTACGCCGAGTTGGCGTTCCGCAGCCGCGTGAGCATGTCCGCGATGGGGTCGGTCATGGTCATGGTTGGCCTCTAGGCCTCTCTCACCGTGGTTCCCGCCGGGGGTGCCGGGGGCCTGCGGCGTAGTCGTTTACCAGCTGCTCTTGGTGACGCCGGGGAGCTCGCCGCGGTGGGCCATCTCCCGCAGGCAGACGCGGCACAGGCCGAACTTGCGGTACACCGAGTGCGGACGCCCGCAGCGCTGGCAGCGGGTGTAGGCGCGGACGGCGAACTTCGGCTTGCGGGCGGCCTTGGTGATCAGCGACTTCTTCGCCACGGTCAGGACTCCTTGAACGGGAAGCCGAGCTGGCGCAGCAGGGCACGCCCCTCGTCGTCGGTCTGGGCGGTCGTGACGACCGTGATGTCCATGCCGCGGACGCGGTCGACCCGGTCCGGGTCGATCTCGTGGAACATCACCTGCTCGGTGAGACCGAAGGTGTAGTTGCCCCGGCCGTCGAACTGCTTGGGCGAGAGCCCGCGGAAGTCGCGGATGCGGGGCAGCGCCAGCGTGAGCAGCCGGTCGAGGAACTCCCACATGCGGTCGCCGCGGAGCGTGACGTGGGCACCGATCGGCATGCCCTCGCGCAGCTTGAACTGCGCGATGGACTTGCGGGCCTTGGTCACGGCCGGCTTCTGGCCGGTGATCGCGGCCAGGTCCTTGGTGGCGCCCTCGATCAGCTTGGAGTCGCGAGCCGCCTCGCCGACGCCCATGTTGACCACGATCTTGGTCAGGCCGGGCACCTGCATGACGTTGTCGTAGCCGAACTGCTCGCGCAGGGCGGGGAGGATCTCCTCGCGGTAGCGCGTCTTCAGCCGCGGCTGGACGCGCGGGGTGTCGCTGGTGCTCGTCTCAGTCACCGTCATCAGATGTCCTTACCGGTGCGCCGGGAGATGCGCACGCTGCGCTCGGCCTCGTACGTGGTGCCGTCCGGGCGGCGCTTCTCGACCTTCTCGCGGCGGAAGCCCACCCGGGTCGGACGGCCGTCCTCGGGGTCGATGAGCATGACGTTGGAGACGTGGATCGGCGCCTCCTGCGTCACGATGCCGCCGGTGCGCGCACCGCGCGCGGACTGGCCGACCTTCGTGTGCTTCTTGATGCGGTTGACGCCCTCGACGAGCACCCGCTCGACCTCGGGGTAGACCGCGATGACCTTGCCCTTGACGCCACGGTCCTTGCCGGTGATGACCTGGACGGTGTCGCCCTTGCGGATCGCCGCCATGGTTAGAGCACCTCCGGAGCGAGCGAGATGATGCGCATGAACCGCTTCTCGCGCAGCTCGCGGCCGACCGGGCCGAAGATGCGCGTTCCGCGCGGGTCGCCGCCGTCCTTGATGATGACCGCGGCGTTCTCGTCGAAGCGGATGTAGGAGCCGTCGGCGCGGCGCCGCTCCTTGACGGTGCGGACGACGACGGCCTTGACGACGTCGCCCTTCTTGACGGTGCCACCGGGGATGGCGTCCTTCACGGTGGCGACGATGACGTCACCGATGCCGGCGTAGCGGCGCCCCGACCCGCCGAGAACGCGGATGCAGAGCAGCTCCTTGGCACCCGTGTTGTCGGCGACGCGAAGCCGCGACTCCTGCTGGATCACTTGGGTTCTCCTGTCGTCGCGCCGGTTCTCCCGCCGGGCCCGGACCCGTTGACCTGGAGGTCACCGGTCCGGACCGGCGTCGAGCCTGGCGGAACAAAGACGGCTTGCTTGCTGGCCTTGCTGCGGACCACGGCCCCTAGGACGAGCGCCCAAGGTGCCGCAGCCGGACTACTTGGCCTTCTCGAGGATCTCGACCACGCGCCACCGCTTGGTGGCCGACAGCGGACGGGTCTCCATGAGCAGCACCCGGTCGCCCACGCCGCACGCGTTCTGCTCGTCGTGCGCCTTGAGCTTGCTGGTGCGGCGGAGCACCTTGCCGTAGAGCGGGTGCTTCACGCGGTCCTCGACGGCGACGACGACGGTCTTGTCCATCTTGTCGCTGACCACGAGACCCTCGCGGGTCTTGCGGAAGCCGCGGTGCTCGTCAGTCATCTCGTCCTTCACGTCGCTCACAGTCTGCTCGCTCATGCCGCACCACCCGTCTCGACCGAGGTGATGCCGAGCTCGCGCTCACGCATGATCGTGTAGATCCGCGCGATGTCCTTCTTCACGGCCTTGAGCCGGCCGTGGTTCTCCAGCTGGCCCGTGGCCGCCTGGAAGCGGAGGTTGAACAGCTCCTCCTTGGCCTCGCGCAGCTTGGTGACGAGCTCGTCGTCCTCCAGGCCGCGCAGCTCGACCGCCTGGGTGCCGGTGGCCATCACGCCTCACCTGCCTCGCGCTTGACGATCCGGCACTTCATCGGGAGCTTGTGGATCGCGCGGGTGAGCGCGGCCCGAGCCACGGCCTCGTTGGGGTAGCTCAGCTCGAACATGACGCGGCCGGGCTTGACGTTGGCGATCCACCACTCCGGCGAGCCCTTGCCGGAACCCATGCGGGTCTCGGCCGGCTTCTTGGTCAGCGGACGGTCCGGGTAGATGTTGATCCACACCTTGCCGCCACGGCGGATGTGCCGGGTGATGGCGATACGTGCGGACTCGATCTGCCGGTTGGTCACGTAGGCCGGCTCCAGCGCCTGGATGCCGTACTCGCCGAACGTGACCCGGGTGCCGCCCTTGGCCGCGCCGGACCGGTCGGGGTGGTGCTGCTTGCGGTGCTTGACCCTGCGGGGGATCAGCATGGTCAGGCCTCCGTCCCAGTCGTCGGCGCCGTGCTCTGCGCAGCGCTCTCCGTGGCGGGGGCGGCGTCGGCGGCCGGGGCCTCGGTGCTCTGGCCGCCCTCGCGGGCGCCCTCACGACCGGTGCCCGGACGGCGCGAGCGGGTCGGACGGGCGCCGGGGCCACCGGCCCCGCCACGACCACCCGGACGGCCCGACGCGGCGGCGGCGGCCTCGCGGCCCTCGCGCACGCTGTTGACGTCGCCCTTGTAGATCCAGACCTTCACGCCGATGCGGCCGAAGGTGGTGCGGGCCTCGTAGAAGCCGTAGTCGATGTTCGCGCGCAGGGTGTGCAGCGGCACGCGACCCTCGCGGTAGAACTCCGAGCGCGACATCTCCGCGCCGCCGAGACGGCCGGAGCACTGCACCCGGATGCCCTTGGCGCCGGCCTTCATCGTGCTCTGCATCGACTTGCGCATGGCTCGACGGAACGAGACGCGGCTCGAGAGCTGCTCGGCCACGCCCTGCGCGACCAGCTGCGCGTCGAGCTCGGGGTTCTTGACCTCGAGGATGTTCAGCTGCACCTGCTTGCCGGTGAGCTTCTCGAGGTCGCCCCGGATGCGCTCGGCCTCGGCGCCGCGGCGGCCGATGACGATGCCCGGACGCGCGGTGTGGATGTCGACGCGGACGCGGTCGCGCGTGCGCTCGATCTCCACCTTGGAGATGCCCGCGCGCTCCATGCCCTTGGTCATCATCCGGCGGATCGCGACGTCCTCGCCGACGTAGTCCTTGTAGAGCTTGTCGGCGTACCAGCGGCTCTTGAAGTCGGTGGTGATGCCGAGGCGGAACCCGTGCGGGTTGACCTTCTGTCCCACTACCGGGCCCTCCCGTTCTTGGTGGCGCCCTGCGGGCGCGACTGCACGACGACCGTGATGTGGCTCGTGCGCTTGCGGATGCGGTAGGCGCGGCCCTGCGCCCGCGGCCGGAACCGCTTGAGCGTGGGGCCCTCGTCGACGTAGGCCTCGGAGACCCACAGCGAGTCGGCGGCCCGACCCTTGTTGTGCTCGGCGTTGGCCACGGCGCTGGCGAGCACCTTGGCGACCGGCTCGCTGGCGGCCTGCGGGGCGAAGCGCAGCAGCGCCAGCGCCTCGTCGACCTTCATGCCGCGGATCGGGTCCACGACGCGGCGGACCTTCATCGGGGTCATGCGGACGTAGCGGGCCTGGGCCAGCGCGGCGTCGGAACCGAGCTTGACGGCCTTGTTCTCAGCCACGGCGCGACCTCCGGTCCTCCTTGACGTGGCCACGGAAGGTCCGCGTCGGCGCGAACTCGCCGAGCTTGTGGCCGACCATGGACTCGGTGACGAAGACCGGGACGTGCTTGCGACCGTCGTGGACCGCGATCGTGTGGCCGAGCATGGCCGGCACGATCATGGAACGCCGGGACCAGGTCTTGATGACGTTCTTCGTGCCCTTCTCGTTCTGGACGTCCACCTTCTTGATGAGGTGGCCGTCCACGAAGGGACCCTTCTTCAGGCTGCGCGGCATCGAGACTGCTCCTAGCGCTTCTTGCCGGTCTTGCGACGACGGACGATGAGCTTGTCGCTGGGACGACCCGGCTTGCGGGTGCGGCCCTCGGGCTGGCCCCAGGGCGAGCCCGGGTGGCGACCCCCGGAGGTCTTGCCCTCGCCACCGCCGTGCGGGTGGTCGATCGGGTTCATGGCGACGCCACGGACGGTCGGGCGCTTGCCCTTCCAGCGCAGGCGGCCGGCCTTGCCCCAGTTGATGTTCGACTGCTCGGCGTTGCCGACCTCGCCGACGGTGGCGCGGCAGCGCACGTCGACGTTGCGGATCTCGCCGGAGGGCATCCGCAGCTGGGCGTAGGGGCCCTCCTTGGCGACCAGCTGGACGCTGGCGCCGGCCGAGCGGGCGATCTTGGCGCCGCCACCGGGCCGCAGCTCGATGGCGTGCACCACGGTGCCCACCGGGATGTTGCGCAGCGGGAGCGCGTTGCCCGGCTTGATGTCGGCCGCGGGGCCGTTCTCCACCGTGTCGCCCTGCTTCAGGCGGGTGGGAGCCAGGATGTAGCGCTTCTCGCCGTCGGCGTAGTGCAGCAGCGCGATGCGGGCGGTGCGGTTGGGGTCGTACTCGATGTGAGCGACCTTGGCCGGCACGCCGTCCTTGTCGTGGCGGCGGAAGTCGATGACGCGGTAGGCGCGCTTGTGACCGCCACCCTGGTGGCGGACAGTCACGCGGCCGTGGACGTTGCGCCCGCCCTTGGAGTGCAGCGGCCGGACCAGCGACTTCTCCGGCTCGGACCGCGTGATCTCCACGAAGTCCGCGACGCTCGCGCCACGACGGCCAGGCGTCGTCGGCTTGTACTTGCGGATACCCATGTCAGGAGCCCTCGATCGTTCTCGTCACGCGGCCGGTCAGGAGACCGGTCCTCCGAAGATGTCGATGCGGTCGCCCTCGGCGAGGGAGACGATCGCGCGCTTGGTGTCCTTGCGCTTGCCGAGGCCGTTGCGGGTACGCCGGGTCTTGCCCGGGCGGTTGATCGTGTTGACCGAGGTGACCTTGACGTTGAACACCTTCTCGACCGCGATCTTGATCTCGGTCTTGTTCGCGTCCTGGCGCACCAGAAAGGTGTACTTGTTCGCGTCGAGCAGGCCGTAGCTCTTCTCGCTGACGACCGGCGCGATCAGCACGTCGCGGTGGTCCTTGTGGAACGTGCTCACTTGTCGCCCTCCTCGGTCGCCGGGGCGGCCTTGGTGCCGGCCTCGACGAAGCCGGCGGCCTCGGCGTCGGCGGCGGTCTTGAACCAGGCGGGGAGATCGGTCGGCGGTTTACCCTGGAAAATGGCGTCGATCTGCGCCATGAGCTGGCGGGCCGGATCGATCACGCCGGCCTCGATCCATTTCAGCGCGACGCCGAGCGAGCCACGGGCGAGGTC
>JBQCIO010000193.1:0-25825 GCA_051953655.1 Motilibacteraceae bacterium | reverse complement strand
GCGGCCTCGGCGGCTCCGCCCTCGGCCAGGTCGGCGGCCAGGCCGGCCGTCGCGCTGACGGTGCCGGCCTCGGCGGCGTCGGTGAGCGGGTCGAGGCCCAGCTGGGCGACGTTGGCGACGGTCAGTCCGGCATCGACGAGGCCGAGGCCGACGACGCCGGCGACCTGCCAGAACGAGTGGTGGGACTCGTGGGCGGCCTGCTGGGCGGCCGCGGCCTTGGCCGCGGCGATCCGCCCGGCCTGCGTCATCGCGGCGGTGTGCGCGAAGGCGGCGGCGGCCTTCGCCGCCGCGGCCTGGGCCATCTGCTCGGCCTGGGCACCCAGGGCGCCGGCCCGCTGGCGCCCCTGCGCGATGAGGTCGGCGGCCTGCCGGGACTGCGGGCTCGGTAGCAGCGCCTGGGTCGGGTCGCTCGCCACCTGGGCCTGCAGGTGCCTGGCGGCGGTGTCGAGCTCGGCCGCGGCGGACTGGGCCGCCCTGGCGGTGTCCTGCGCCTGCCGCAGCTCGAGGGCGTAGGTGGCCAGCGCGCTCGCCCCGAGGCTGAGCGCCTGGTAGGCGTTGGTCAGCCAGTCCGCGGCGTGGTCGGAGGTGGACAGGTAGGCCAACGAGGCGATGCCGAACCACTGCGCGCCCACCACCGACTGGCCGGTCCCCCGCACGCTGTGGGCCAGTCGGCTCATCGACTCGCCCGCGGCGGCGTAGACCCGCGAGGCGGCGGCGAGCTGATCGGGGTCGCCCGGCGGGACGCTGATCTGCGGCGCGGCCCCGGTGTCGATGCCGACCCCGAAGGTGGACACGGTCACGGGGTCGTCCCCAGCAGCAGCGGGCCGAGACCGCCCCCGTCGCCGGAGGAGCCTTGGATGATCGTGGCGTCCGTGCTCACGTAGTCCTGCTCGGCGGCCTTCAGCGCGCCGGCCACGCCGTCGACCACCGTGACCAGCCGGGCCAGCTCCGCCTGCCACGCCGACTGCATCTGCTCGAAGGCCGACGCCGCGTTCGGGGCGCACCCGCTCGCGCCGCCCGCAGCCCCGCTGAAGTGCCCGTCGACCGAGCCGATCTCGGAGCGCACCTGCTCCAGGGCGGACGCCGCGGCTGCGAGCGCGTCCGGGCGGACCGACAGCTCACCCACAGAACTCACCCACGTGTGAACACCCCCATGGTCGACGAGCCGACGTCGCCCCCGGCCTGGGCCCGGGGGGACGCGGCGCCCGGCAGCGCGTCAGACATGCCGGCCGGTGCTGGCGCTGCGCCCGCTCAGCGCCCGAAGGACGCCGCGACCGACTGCTCGTTCTGCTCGTAGGCGCCCGAGGCGCGGTTCATCAGCGCGGAGATCTCCACCAGCGCCTGGTGCAGCTGACGCGAGGAGGTCTGCCACTGCTCCCACAGCTGCAGGAACCGGCCCTGCGCCACACCCGCCCAGTCGCTGCCCAGCGGCGCCACGTTGCCCGCCAGCTGCCCCAGCGTCGTCTCGATCGAGCCCGCGCCGCCGTTGAGCTGCCCCGCCACCGCGGCCAGCTGCTCCGGAGTGACCTTGATCAGACCACCGGACATCGGAGCCCCCGTCCCCCGAGCCGGCCGCACCGGCCCGGAATCGACATCAATTCGGATCCCGGGCAAGCCGGGCAGACCGCACCATAGCGACGAGCGATCGGGGTGGCCACATTCCCGCCCGCATCGCGCCGGCACGGGTCGTCGCCGGGCTCTGTCTCACCCGATTCCCCCGGCCGGGTCGACGATGATGCCCTCCGGCCGCGCGATGCCCGGAGCGGTGCGTCACTCGCAGTCGACGCCGTCGTGGTCCGCGTCGCGGTACCAGGCGTACTCGGGGTCCTTCCCCTCGTAGTAGGGCCCGTAGCCGGCGGCCTTGGCCGCCTTGCAGGTCGAGAAACGGGGATCCAGCACCGACGTCGTCTTCGTCGGCGCCGGCGCGCTGGACCGCATGGGCGTGCTGGTCCGGACCGGCGCCGCCGAACGAGTGGTCGCGCCCGTCGCGGTGGCCTTCGGCGGGCTCACCGCGGAGCCCGCGATGCTCGCCACGGTCGGCTGCGACGACGTCAGCAGGGGCTGGGCGGGGCAGGCAGTGAGGATGCGCGCCATCGCGTCCCGCTCGGCGGCGGTCACCCACAGCCGGTACTTGGCCTTCACCGACACCTGCCGGGCCACGTAGGCGCAGCGGTAGGTCTTGTTCGGTGGCAGCCAGGTCGCGGTGTCGCCGTCGCCCTTGCTCTGGTTGAGCGGGCCGTTGACGGCGAGCAGCTCCAGCGGGTCGTTGGCGAAGGCCAGCCGCTCGGCGGCCGGCCACTGCTGCGCGCCCTTCTGCCAGGCGTCGCCGAGCGCCACCACGTGGTCGATCTGCACCTGCGTGCTCGTGCCCACCCCGCGGACGAAGTGCTGCTGCTGCCCCGAGTACGGCTCGGGCGCGAGGTCACCGGCCAGCACGACGCAGCCGTGCGTGCCGGCCTTGAGCACCACGTCCACGAGGTCTCTGCGGAGCACGTCGTTGCGGGTGTCGCAGCCGTTGCGGTCGACGTCGGCCCAGGCCTGGCCGAACTGGTCGCGGCTGTAGCCGGTCATCGGCGCGCGGCCCTTGACCTTCAGCGCGGCCAGGGCGGCCAGGGCGGTGCCCGGCCTCGCGGCGGCGGCCGCGCTCGACGGTCCGCTCGCGTCCGCGCTCGCCGACGACACCGAGGAGCCCGCCGGCGTCGCACCTTCCGCAGCGACGCTCGAGCCCGAGGGCGAGCCCGTCGCCCCGGGGCTGCCCGACGCCGTCGCGGCGCTGGTCGCGTCCCTGCTCGACGCGGCGCTGCTCGGGCGCGAGTTCCCCTTCACCGCCGCTCCGACCGTGCCGGCCTCTTGACCCGCACTCGCACCCACCGCGCCCAGGCCGAGGAACAGGGCGAGCACTCCACCGCCAGCCGTGAGCACCTTGTGCCGGCGGACCCATCCACGCCGGTCCGGACGAGCGGCCCCGCGGTGGCCCGCCGGCACCTCGACCCACAGCTGCCACCCCGGCGGGGGCGGTCCCCAGGACAGGTCCGGGCGCCAGCCGGTCGGCGGGGTCCAGCCCGGCGGCGGGGGCGGCCAGTTCGGCGGTGGGTTGAAACGCGTCGTCGTCTTCGTCGTGCTCGCCATCAGCCGGTCGGTCACCCCCATGCGCACGTCCGGCATTCTGTCGCACGCGCGCCGGGGACACCGGTCGGGCGACACGCCGCTACCCGGCCAGCTCCAGCCGCCCGGTCGGCTCGGCCGGCAGGCCGCCGGCGCACAGCACGACCATGTCGTCCGCCTTCCGAAGCGGAGGCCCACCTTCTCCTCCGGGACGTCGGAGGCGTTGACAGTGACCGTGCGGTCCTGCGCGTCCCACGAGTGCAGGACCTCGTCGCGGGAGAGCTCGAAGGCGCGCCGGGCGTGTCGACGTCGTCCGCCGCCACCTCGCGCAGCTCGGCAGCGAGCGCCACGAGCCGGTCGTCGAACCGGTCCACGACGTGGTCGGCACCGCGGTGGGCCTGGGGCTCGAGCGTGCGCAGGTGCGCGCCGGCCTTCTCGCTGCGGCGACCTCCGACTCACCCTAGGAGCACCGGCTCGCGCGAGGGCGCCGGCTCGACGTCCTGGCGGGCGACCAGGTGCAGCCGCACCCCGGTCACCAGGCTCCAGGCCAGGAAGTAGAACAGGCCCAGCAGCCCGACGGCCTCCAGCGGCCCGCCGTCGTAGCTCGCCGCGTCCATCAGCGCGAACGGGACCCCGGCGAGGCTCACCAGGGCGAGCCACCGGGGCAGGAGACCCGTGCGCAGCGCGGTGAGCCCGGCCGCCGCGAACAGCAGCAGCGCCGGGACGGCCGACATGTCCAGCAGCCCGTCCTGCAAGGCTGCCAGCGCCTTCGTCGCCTCCGCACCACCGCCGTCGCGGACGAACAGCGCGGCCGCGAGGTTGGCGGCCTGGGCCAGCAGCAGTAGACCACCCGCGAGCACCCCGCCCGCCAGGGCCAGGGCCGGCAACGCCGAACCCGCCGGCAGCACCCGGCGGCAGGCGGCCGCGACCGAGGCGCCGAAGGCGACGAAGGCCAGTGCCGCCAGGGCCCGCACGTAGCCCTGGAGGACGGCGGCCCCGACGTGGGCCGCCAGCCACTCCGGCGCTGCCGCCGGAGAGACGTCGCCACCAGGTGGCATCGGGAAGGCGGCCGCCGCGACGACCATCAGGGCGGTGTAGGCGGCCCCGGCCAGCGGCAGGTACCGGGCGTCGGCGCGCCGGCGGACCGGTCGAGCAGCCGGGCCGGGGACAGAAGATGCAGTGCTGGTCACGGTTTCCTCCAAGAGGACGAGCGGAAGATCGGGCGGGTGGTCGTTCCGGCGCCGCTCACCGTGGCCCGGGCGACGGCGGCCCGTCGTCCGTCCGGCGGCCAGGCGTCGGCGCCGCTGGTTCCCTCTCGTGCCGGTCGTCCTCTGCCTGGGAGCAGAGCGGCATCTCCCCGGAGGCAGACGTGCCGAGGCCGCGTGCCGTCTACCGTTCCCGCTGTGCCACCGGCCTTCCCTCGCCGCCTGCCCCTGACGGCCGACGCCGCCATCGCGGCCGCCCTGGTCGTGCTCGGCCAGTGGCAGGTGTGGGGCGGCTGGCAGGACGGGGGCATCGGGACCCCACCGCACGGCGACCGGCTGGCCCGGGCCGCCATGGTCGTGTGGTTCGCCGCGCCGCGGGCGTGGCGACGGCGACGGCCGCTGCCGGTGGCAGCGGTCATCTGCGCCGGGATCGCCGTCCAGCTGCTGGCGGTGGCGCCCTACGTCCCGTTCCTCGTCGGGCTGGTCCCGATGGCGGTCGCCAACTACACCGCGGCGGCCTACGGCGGCCGGCTGCGGCTCGCGAGCCTCGCGCTCGTCCTCCTCGTCGAATCTCTGGTGTACGCCCGGATCCCGGCCGAGCGCCTGAGCGGGGAGGTCCTCTTCGGCGTCTTCGTGGCGCTGGGCACCTGGCTCATCGGCGACGTCGTCCGCACCCGGGCGCGGCACGCGCAACGGGCGCTCGGCGACGCCCAGGTGCTGCTCGCCCGCAGCGAGGCGGCCGCCGCCGAAGCCCTGGCGGAGGAACGGACGCGGATCGCGCGAGAGCTGCACGACGTGGTCGCCCACACGGTGAGCCTGATGGGCGTGCAGGCCGGGGCCGCGCGGACACTTCTCGACCACGACGTCGAGGCCGCCCGCACGGCCCTGCTCGAGGTCGAGTCGGCTGCTCGGTCGTCGGTGGCCGAGCTGCAGCGGCTGCTCGCACTGCTGCGGCAGGACGAGGGGACCTCGGCGGAGCGCTCCCCGCAGCCCGGGCTCGGCCGGCTGGACGAGCTGGTCGCCCAGGTGCGCTCGGCGGGGCTCGAGGTCACCCTCGACACCGAGACTGCCCCCGTCGACGTCCTGCCGGCGGGCCTGGACCTGGCGGCCTTCCGCATCGTGCAGGAGGCGCTGACGAACGCCCTCAAGCACGCCGGGACCGCGACGCGGGTCCAGGTGGTGTGCGCGGACGGCCGACTGCGGATCGAGGTGGAGAACGCCGCCCCGCGCGACGGAACCGGCCGCCGCCCGGTGGTCGCCGGTGCCGGGCACGGTGTGGTGGGGATGCGCGAGCGGGTGCAGCTCTACGGCGGCGACCTGCACGCCAGCGCGACCCCGGAGGGTGGCTTCCTCGTGCGCGCCGTGCTCCCGCTCGCCCCCGAGCCGGCCCTGCCAGCACTGGGCGGGGTGGCGTGATCCGCGTCGCGATCGCCGACGACCAGGCCTTGGTGCGCGGCGGGTTCCGGGCCATCCTCGGCGCCCAGCCGGATGTCGACGTCGTCGCGGAGGCGGGCACCGGCGCCGAGGCGGTCGAGGTGGTGACGGCCTCGGCGCCGGACGTGGTCCTCATGGACGTGCGGATGCCCGAGCTCGACGGCATCGAGGCCACCCGGAGGATCACCGCCGCGGGGTCCCCCACGCGCGTCCTGATCCTCACCACGTTCGATCTCGACGAGCACGTCTACGACGCGTTCCGTGCCGGGGCCAGCGGTTTCCTGCTCAAGACCGTGTCCCCCGAGCACCTCGTGGCGGCCGTGCGCGCGGCTCACGACGGCGAGGCGCTGCTCGCACCGGCCGTCACCCGGCGCCTGGTCGAGCACTTCGTCGCCTCGCCGCGCCCGGGCACCGATGGACGGCTGGCGCCGCTCACCGAGCGGGAGCGGGACGTCCTGCGGCTCGTGGCCCAGGGGCTGTCCAACGACGAGATCGCCGCCGAGCTGTTCCTCAGCACCGGCACGGTGAAGACGCACGTCGGCCACATCCTGGCCAAGGCCGGGTTGCGAGACCGCGTGCAGGCCGTCGTGCTCGCCTACGAGTCCGGTCTGGTGCGTCCGGGCGACGTCTCCCGGCCGCCGGGCTCCGCCTCCTGAGGGGGCCGCTCACCGCAGCCCGTGCACCCTCCCGGTCGACAGCGGGAACGGCGTCGGGCCGCGCTCGAGCACCGGGGTGAGGTCCGCGGCGGGGACCGGGGCGCCGAGCAGGTAGCCCTGGGCGGCGGCGCAGCCGGCGTCGGCCAGGTGGGCCCGCTGCGCCTCGCTCTCCACGCCCTCGGCCACGGTGCGCAGGCCCAGCGCGTCCGCCAGCCGGAGGAAGGCCGCCACCAGCGCGCCTGCGCGGGGCTCGGGCAGCGGCGCCACGAACGCGCGGTCGAGCTTGACGACGTCGACGGGCAGGTCGCGCAGCCGGGCCAGGGAGGAGTGGCCGGTCCCGAAGTCGTCGATGGCCACCCGGCAGCCGAGCTCGCGCACCGCGGCGATCGCGGCCAGCTCCTCGCCGGCCGCCTCCACCACCACCGTCTCGGTGAGCTCCACCATCACCCGGTCCGGGGCCACCACGTGCCGGCGCAGCGCGGCGTCGAGCAGCTCGGGGAAGCGGCCGTAGCGCAGCTGGTGCGGGGAGACGTTCACCGCGACCGAGGGCACCTCCACCCCCGCCGCCGTCCACAGCGCCAGCTGGCCGAGCGCCTGGTCCAGCACCAGCTCGCCGAGCTCCACGATGAGGCGGCCGGACTCGGCCAGCGGCACGAAGGTGGCCGGCGGCACCGGACCGAGCTCGTCGTCGGTCCACCGGGCCAGGGCCTCCACGGCGATGAGCCGGCCGTCGGTGAGCGAGACCACCGGCTGGTAGTGCGGGACGACCAGGCCGCGCTCGACCGCGTGGCGCAGCCGGGCGGTCGTCGCGACCCGCACCGACGGGTCGTCGTGCGCGGGGGTGAAGACGGCGACCGGGTTGCGGCCCAGGCGCTTGGCCCGGTACATGGCGGCGTCGGCGTGCGCGAGCAGCGTGCTCGCGTCGCGGGCGTCGCTGCCCAGCACGCTCACCCCCACGCTGGCCCGCACCGAGAGCGGCGTCGCGCTGCCCGGAGGGTCGACCGGCTGCACCAGCGAGCGGACCAGCCGGCGCCCCACCGCCGCCGCCGAGCGGGCGGCGGGACCGCGCAGCAGCACCACGAACTCGTCGCCGCCGTGCCGGGCCAGCACGGTGCCGACGGGCACCGCGGCGCGCAGCCGGCCGGCCACCTCCACCAGCACCTCGTCGCCCAGCGAGTGGCCGTAGGAGTCGTTGACGTCCTTGAAGTCGTCCAGGTCGAGGTAGAGCACGGCCACCCCGCCGCGCTCCTCCGCCAGCGCGAGGGCGAGCTCCTCCTGGAAGGCGCTGCGGTTCATCAGCCCGGTGAGCGGGTCGTGCCGGGCCAGCCGCTCCAGCCGGTTGGCCAGGGCCAGGTGCTCGGTGACGTCGACGGCCACCACGGTGACGCCGGTGAGCTCCCCGCGCTCGTTCCGCTGCGGGCGGAACGCGGTCTCCCAGGCCCGCCCGCCGGTGGGGTGGGTGGCCAGCAGCGTCTCCCCGGCCAGGGCGCGGCGGCAGTCGGCGAGCAGCGCGGGCCGGTGCCCGAGCAGCTGCTCCACCGGCGCACCCACCGCGTCCTCCCACGCCAGCCCGAACGCGGCCGCGCCGTTGCCCTCGGCCATGACGACGGCGCCCGCGGCGTCCAGCCCGAGCACCAGCACCGGCGCGTCGGCCAGCACCGCCTGCAGGGTGGAGCGGGAGCGGTCCAGCTCGTCGCGCAGGGTCGCCTCGGTGCGCAGGTCGCGCACCGACAGCACGGTGAGCGCCCGGCCGTCGACGTAGGCGCGGGTGACCGAGACCTCCGCCGGCAGCGGCGCGCCGTGGGCGGTGGAGAGCACCGCCTGCCGGCGCCACCCGGCGGCGTCCTGCTCGCCGTCCGACGCCGCCAGCTCCAGCAGCTGCCGGCACAGCAGCCCGTCGACGGGCTGCCCCACGGCGTCGGCGCGATCCACCCCGAACAGCCGCTCGGCGGCGGCGTTCCACTCCACCACTTCGCCGTCGGAGGCGAGCACGACGAGGGCGTCCAGCGCGGAACGGACGACCGCTGCGCTGCGCGACTCGGCCACCTCCGCCCGGCGGCGGGCGAGGATCAGCTCCCGCTCGTAGGCCCGGCGGTCGCTCGCGTCGAGGACGCTCGTGCGCACCAGCGGTGCGGCGCCCTCGTGCCCGGGCACGGGCGAGGTGGCCAGCAGCACCGGCAGGTCGGTGCCGTCGGCCTTTCGCAGGTCCACCGCGACGCCGCGCAGCCGGCCGTCCAGGTGCTGCAGGGTGGCGTGCCGGGCCTGCCAGAACAGCCGCGACCCGGGAGTGAGCAGCTCCAGCAGGCTGCGGCACCCGAGCACCTGCTCCCGGCTCCAGCCGGTCAGGTCGCAGAAGGTCTGGTTGACCCCGACGAGGTGGCCGGCGGGGCCGGAGGTGAGGAAGCCGCAGGGCGCGTGCTCGTAGGCGTCGCGCAGCTCGTCCGCACTCAGCTCGGTCGGCAGGGTTCCCCGTTCGGTACTGCTGTCCCCGTCGCTCATATCACCTCCCGGGTGAAGCGCTCAGGTGCCGGGCGAGGAACTCGCGCACCACGCCGGCGGTCTCCTCCGGTGCACTGAGGTGCGGGTAGTGGCCGCGGGCGTCGAGGAGCACGAGCTCGCAGTGCGGGATCCGCTCGCACAGGTAGGTCGACACCTCCGGCGGCACGATGACGTCCTCGAGCGCCTGCACCACGAGGGTCGGCACCGACACCCGGTGCAGCTCCGACCGCGTGTCGGAGAAGAACGTGGCGCGGGCGAACTGCCGGGCGACGTCGTGGTCGGTGCGCAGGAAGCTCTCGTGCAGCTCCTCGCGCAGCTCCGGCCGGTCCGCGTTGGCCATCACGGCCGGAGCCAGACCCTCGGCCCAGCCGAGGTAGTTGGAGGCCATCACCTCGAGCAGCCCCTCGACGTCGGCCTCGGAGAACCCGCCGCGGTAGCCGTCGTCGTCGAGGTAGCGCGGCGAAGGGGCGATCATCACCAGCGCGCCGATCCGGTCCGGGACCAGCAGCGAGGCGCGCACGCTGATCATCCCGCTGACCGAGTGGCCCACGACGACGGCGCCGCGCAGGTCCAGCGCCTCGAGCACCTCCGCCAGGTCCTTGGCGTAGCCGTCGAGCGAGGCGTAGCGGACCGGGTCGTAGCAGGACAGGTCCGAGGCGCCGACGTAGTCGAAGGAGACGACGCGGTGGTCGACCGCCAGCAGCGGCGCGACGTGCCGCCACATCGTCTGGTCGCAGCCGAACCCGTGCGCGAGCACGACGGTGGGGGCCCCCTCGGGCCCGGTGACGGTGACGGCGTTGCGGCGCAGGATGTCCTCGCAGCCGGTGGCCGGGCGGGGGGCGGGAAGGGCGTCGACGGAGGAGGGCACGAATCGGGCGGCGGACGCGTGGGCCATGCTGGCTCCTGCCAGGCCGGGCGGCGGGGGGACGCAGCCGGAGTGAGCGATCGAGTGTCGAGGGTGACAAGCGACGGGCGCGCGGCACGAGGGCCGAACGTCCCTAGCGAATCCCTCCGCGTGCACCCCCGTCAGGGCGTTCGGCGAAAATGATCACCGGACGGAACCGGACCATCACGCTGGGATGGGGAGGAAGCCCCGCGAGGAGGAGGCCGGATGGGTGAGGCCGATCGTCGGGTGCGTCAGCCCGCAGCCGGCGAGCTCGCCCTGCTGCCGGAGGTCGAGACGGCCTCCGACGCGCTGTTCGCCCGGGCCGGGCTGGCCCTGCCCGCGGACGCCACGGTCGCCACGCCCGCCGAGCTGGCCGCCGCGGCGTGCCTGCTCGTCGTCGGCGACCCGCCGGTCGGCTACGCGCGGCTCGAGCTGGTCGACGGCACCGCGCACCTCGAGCAGCTGTCCGTGGTGGCCGACGAGGTGGGGCGCGGGCTGGGCAGCGCGCTGCTCGAGGCCGCCTGCGCGTGGGCGGTGCAGTCTGGGCACGAGGCGATGACCCTCACGACGTACCGGGACGTCCCGTGGAACGGGCCGTTCTACGGCCGCCGGGGCTTCGTGGAGATCCCCGCTGCCGGGACGCTGGCGTCCGTCCGCGAGCACGAGCGCGACCTGGGGCTGAACGAGCTCGGCCCCCGGGTGGTGATGCGCCGGGACCTGCGGGCGCACCCGCCCCGGGCGGTCTGACGGCTCACGCCGGGGCGTCCAGCCGCACCGCGAGGTCGGCCCGGGCCGCTCCTGCGGCCACCAGGCGGGCGTTGGCCTCGTCGCTGCGCAGCACCCACTCCTGCGCCGCCGCGCGGCTGCGCCCGTGCGCGACGTGCCGCTCCACCAGCCGCTCGACCCGCACCGCGTCGTCGAGGGCCAGGAACCAGCAGGCGTCCAGCAGCGGGCGCACCTGCTCCCAGCCGCCGGCATCGTGGAGCAGGTAGTTCCCCTCGGTCACCACGACCTGGACGTCCGGCCCGACGGGGATCGCGCCGGCGACCGGCTCCTCGAGGTGGCGGTCGAAGCGGGGGGCGTAGACGGTCCCGTCCCGCTCGCGCAGGCGGCGCAGCAGGGCGACGTAGCCGGCGATGTCGAAGGTGTCCGGCGCGCCCTTGCGGTCGGCGCGGCCGAGCCGCACCAGCTCGGCCTGGGCCAGGTGGAAGCCGTCCATCGGCACCAGCACGGCGGCCTCGCCCAGGCGCTCCACCAGCGCCGTCGCCAGCGTGGACTTGCCGGCGCCGGGAGGGCCGGCGAGGCCGAGCAGCACCCGGGTGGGCTGCTTGGTCGCCAGCCCTTGGACGCGGGCGACCAGCTCGTCGAGGGTGGGGCGCACGGGGAGATCCTCGCGCAGGGTTCGGCAGCGGCCCAGCGGGCGGGCGGCGGGTCGAGCGGGTACGAGCTGGGCTTCTGCGCTGGGTGGAAGGGCGCTGGTGACGGGAGCGGCCGGGCAGGGAGCGGGTGGGGCCGCCCGCTGCGGCCCGGAACCGGGAAAGTGCGACCTCGTTGTCGCGACACGCCGCTCGGACCTGCACTACCGCCACACTCTGGCGGTCGGTCCCTTGAGTGGAGGGTTGTTGAGCGAACCGCCGGCGTGTCCAGCACCAGCTCTCCACTCGAGCGCCCCCGACGGTCCGGCGGCCGGCAGCCCGACGGGGCGCCCACCCGCTGCCGCCGTCACCAGCGCTTTCGACCTTGCGCCTGCCGTCAGGGGAGGAAGTGACTGATCCCGGGCAGGATCGCCCCATGAGCCAGAGCACGGACGAGACGACCCTCCCCGGCGAGCACGCCGGCGACCCGAGCGGGGCCACGCTCGGGCCGCGGGTGCTGCTGCTGCGGCACGGCGAGACCGAGTGGAGCCGCACCGGCCGGCACACCGGGCGCACCGACATCCCGCTCACCGCGCGGGGCGAGGAGCAGGCGCGCGCGGCCGGCAAGGCGCTGCCGGCGTTGCTGCGCGGCGCCGACCCGGCCGCGGTGCTGGTGAGCCCGCTGCAGCGGGCCCGGCGCACGGCCGAGCTGGCCGGCCTGGTGGACCTCGAGCCGGTCGACGACCTCATGGAGTGGGACTACGGCGACGTCGAGGGCATCACCACCCAGGCCTTCCGCAAGGACCACCCGGGGTGGACGGTGTGGGACGCGGGCCCGCCCGGGGGCGAGAGCATCGAGGCGCTCGGCGAGCGGGTGGACCGTGCGCTGGAGCGGGTGCGGGCCGCGCTGGACCCGCGCCGGCCGGTCGTCGTCGTGGCGCACGGGCACCTGATCCGGGTGCTGGCCGCCCGCTGGCTCGGGCTGGGGACGACCGGCGGCCAGCTGCTCCGGCTGGACCCGGCCACCTGGTCGGTGCTCGGCTTCGAGCACGACCGGCCGGCGCTGCTGCAGTGGAACGCGCCGGGGCACTGAAGCGGGGCCCGATCGAGGCCGGGACCGGACGGGCGAAGGGCCTCGCGGCGGGGGGAAGCCACGGGGCCCTTCGCGTCCGGGGGCGGCCGGACGGGCCGGCCGCAGCACGAGCCCGTCCCGTCGTCGCGGGGCAGGCTCGGTCGCGCACGCAACGTAGCCGGGAGGCCGCGGCGTCGTCCACTTCCCCCGGCCCCGGCGCGGCGTCCCGACCGAGGCGACGGCTCGCCCCCCGAGGCGAATTGTCCCGGGTGGGCGAGTAAAGATCACGGGGTCGTGATCGTTCCGACCCGGGCGGGCCGAGGGTCAGCGGCGGGTGGCCACCAGCCGCCGCACCGGCACCGGCAGCACCGTCGGCACCGCGCGCTCCACGGCCCGCGCGGCCGCGGCCACCCGCTCGGCCGGCACGCCGGGCAGGTAGAGCGACTCCAGCCAGAGCCGCCCGGCGTCGACGTCGGGCACCGGCAGCCCGAAGCGCAGCCGTTCGTCGCCGCCCAGGGTGAGCCCGGCATCGGCGAAAGTGCGGGCCGGGTCCTCCAGGGCGTCGTCGTTGGGGTAGCCCAGCCTCGAGCGCAGCGCAGTGAGCACCGGCAGCAGCGTGCGCAGGTCGCGCGGCAGCACCGGCCGGTTGACCGGCACGGTGGCCACGAAGGTGCCGCCCGGCCGCAGCACCCGGGCCACCTCGGCCAGCGCGTGCTCGAGCGGCTGCACCAGCTGCAGGGACATCGCGCACACGACGACGTCGGCGCAGCGGTCCGGCAGCGGCAGTGCGGTGACGTCGGCGCGGATCAGCCTGGCGGCGCCCCGCTCGGCGGCCAGGGCGAGCTCGCCGTCGGAGGCGTCGACCCCGGTCCAGGAGCGGGCGCTCTCCCCCAGCGCCGGCCACAGCGGCGCCGAGCCGCAGGCGAGGTCGACGACGTCGCCGGGCCGGTCGGGCACCGCCTCCAGCAGCCAGGCGTAGGCGTCGCGACCGCCCGAGGTCGCCGGCCGCAGCACCCGCTCGGTGATGCCGGCCCGCTCGGTGTGGAAGCCGGACAGGTAGTCGTCCCAGTCCGGTACGGCCTTCAGATGCGCGCGCCCCGCCACCCGCTCAGGCCTCGCCGGCCGCGACGAACACGTGCGCGGCCACCTGCAGCGGCAGCTCCGCGGCCTCGCCCTGCGAGCCCACCAGCACCCCGCCGGCCGCCGGCTCCACGGTCACCACGGTCCCCGGGGTCACCCCGGCCCGGCGCAGCGTGGCCATCAGCTCCTGGTCGTCCTGGATCGGCTCGCCGATGCGCCGCACCACCACCCGCGCCGCGCTGCCGTCGACCACCTGGTCCAGCGTGCGCAGGCCGTCGAGGCTCCCGGCCGCCAGCGGGTCGCCGAGCTCGTCCAGCCCGGGGATGGGGTTGCCGAACGGGGACTGCGAGGGGTGGTCGAGCAGCTCGAGCAGCCGGCGCTCCACCTGCTCGCTCATCACGTGCTCCCAGCGGCAGGCCTCGGCGTGGACGTCCTCCCACGGCAGCCCGATCACCTGCACCAGCAGGCACTCGGCGAGGCGGTGCTTGCGCATGACCCGGGTGGCCAGGGAGCGGCCGGTGTCGGTGAGCTCGAGGTGGCGGTCGCCGGTCACCTGCAGCAGGCCGTCGCGCTCCATCCGGGCCACGGTCTGGCTCACCGTCGGCCCGCTCTGCCCCAGCCGCTCGGCGATGCGGGCCCGCAGGGGTACGACGCCCTCCTCCTCCAGCTCGAAGATCGTGCGGAGGTACATCTCCGTGGTGTCGATGAGGTCGCTCACGCCTGCTCCCGTCGCGCCACCGGCCGGACGCCGATCGCCCGGACCATTCTGCCGCGACGTGCGCATCCGGCCCGTCTCGGCGACCGTAGGGGCGTGCCGACCGACGTCATGTGGTTCCGCCGCGACCTGCGGCTGCGCGACAACCCGGCCCTGGTGGCCGCCGCGGAGGCCGGCGGCGTGGTGCCGCTGTTCGTGGTCGACCCGGCGCTGTGGGACCCGTCGGGCGACACCCGCCGCGCCTACCTGGTGCGCAGCCTGCACGCGCTCGAGGAGCGGATGGGCGCGCCGCTGCTGGTCCGCCGCGGCGACCCGGTGCACGAGGTGGTGGCCGCGGCCAAGGCCGCCGGCGCCGAGCGCGTGCACGTCGCGGCCGACTACGGCCCCTACGGCCGGGCCCGGGACGAGCGGGTGGAGAAGGCGCTGGCCGACGTCGGCGTCGAGCTCGTGCGCACGGGCTCCCCCTACGCCGTCGCGCCCGGCCGGGTCACCAAGGACGACGGCACCCCCTATCGCGTCTACACCCCCTTCGCCCGGGCCTGGCGGGCGCACGGCTGGCGCGCCCCGGCCACGACGCCGCGATCCGTCCGCTGGGAGCTGCCGCAGAAGGGCACCGGCATCCCGGCCGAGCCCAGGCTCGACGTCGCCCTGCCGCACGCCGGCGAGGAGGCCGCGATCAAGCGGTGGCACGCCTTCCGGGACGGCGCGCTGCGGGAGTACGCCGAGGCCCGCGACCTGCCCGCGGTACCCGGCACCTCGCGGCTGTCGGTGCACCTGAAGTACGGCGAGCTGCACCCGCGCACCCTGCTGGCCGACCTCGCCGACGTCGCCGGCAAGGGCGCGGAGACCTACCGCGGCGAGCTGGCCTGGCGCGAGTTCTACGCCGACGTGCTGTTCCACCAGCCGCAGTCCGCGCGGGAGTACCTCAAGCCCGAGATCGCGCGGATGGAGTACGACGAGCCGGGCCCGGCGTTCGAGGCGTGGACCCAGGGCCGCACGGGCTTCCCGATCGTCGACGCCGGCATGCGCCAGCTGCTGGCCGAGGGCTGGATGCACAACCGGGTGCGGATGATCGTGGCCTCGTTCCTGGCCAAGGACCTGCACGTGGACTGGCGGCTGGGCGCGCGCTGGTTCATGCAGCACCTGGTGGACGGCGACCTCGCCTCCAACCAGCACGGCTGGCAGTGGGTGGCCGGCTCCGGCACCGACGCCGCGCCCTACTTCCGGGTGTTCAACCCGGTGAGCCAGGGCCGCAAGTTCGACCCTTCGGGTGACTACGTGCGCCGCTACGTCGCCGAGCTGCGCGACGTCGAGGGCCCGGGCGTGCACGAGCCGTGGGACCTGCCCGGCGGGCTGCCGACCGGATATCCGGAGCGGATCGTCGACCACGCGGCCGAGCGCGTCGAGGCGCTGCGCCGCTACCAGGACGTCCGCTCCTCCTGACCGGCGCCCGCACCCTCACCCTCGGGGGTTAGGCGGGCGGGGGCGGGTCACCGGTAGGTTCGCCCACGTGCTCGTGGTGAGCGTGGTGAGCCTCAAGGGCGGGGTGGGGAAGACCTCCGTCGTGCTCGGGCTGGCCGGCGCCGCCTGGGAGCGCGGGCTGCACGCCCTGGTGGTCGACCTCGACCCGCAGGCCAACGCCTCCACCGTGCTGGATCCGGCAGAGGTCCGGTTCACCAGCAACGACGTGCTGGCCGACGCCCGCAACGGGGTGCTGGCCGACGCCGTGGTGCGCAGCGGCTGGGGGCCGGAGGTCGACGTCGTCGCGGCCGAGCGGGCGCTCGAGCACCGCAACCGCGACGTCGACGCCGGGGCCCGCGACGGCGCGCTGCGGCTGCGGATCGCGATGGAGGGCCTGGCCGGCTACGACCTGGTGCTGGTGGACAGCCCGCCGTCGCTCGGCGCGCTCACCAAGAACGCGCTGGCCGCCAGCCACCGCGCGGTCGTGGTGACCGAGCCGACCCTGTTCGCGCTGCACGGCGCGCAGCAGGCGCTGGACGCCGTGCACGTCGTCCAGTCCGGCTACAACCTCCGCCTGCGCGCGGCCGGGATCGTGGTGAACCGGGTGCGCGCCAACCAGAACGAGCACGCGTTCCGGCTGCAGGAGCTGTCCGACGCCTACGGCGATCTGCTGCTCACTCCCCCCCTGCCGGACCGGGCGGCCGTGCAGCAGGCGCAGGGCGCCTACGTGCCGGTGCAGGCCTGGCGTTCGGCCGGAGCCCGGGAGGTGGCCGAGATCTACGACGACTACCTCGAGCATCTGCTGCACGACGACGTCAGCGAAGGACCGTTGGCAGCCAAGGGAGGATCCCGGTGAGCAACCCGCGCCCGCGTCCCGCGCTGCGCAAGTCCGACGACGCGTCGGTGCACCCGGCGGCTCCGCGGCTGGAGGACACGGAGCCCGCTGTCGCTGACTCCGACGAATCGTCGGAGAAGACGGGGAAGGGCGAGAAGACCGAGCGCAAGCAGCTGGTCCTCGAGCTGCCCAAGCCGCTGCGCAAGCGACTCAAGGCCGAGGCCGTCACGCTCGGCACCACGCCGGCCGAGCTGGCGGTGGAGATCCTTCAGCACTGGGCGGACGGCGGCCCGACCGGCTGTGGACGCCGGCGCAAGGGGTAGGGGCGCGGGCATGGCCCAGAGCACCGACCCCATGGAGCGCCCCGGCGCGCAGCAGTGGGTGCCCGACGGCGCCGACGTCGAGCAGCTGCGCGAGGCTGCACCGTCCTGCCGCGGCTGCGAGCTGTGGCAGGGCGCCTCGCAGGTCGTCTTCAGCGCCGGCAACCCGAACGCCCGCGTGGCGCTGGTCGGCGAGCAGCCCGGCGACGAGGAGGATCGCCGAGGCCTGCCGTTCGTCGGCCCGGCCGGTCGGCTGCTGCAGAAGGCCGTCGACGCCGCCGGCATCGACCGCGCGCAGACCTACGTCACCAACTCGGTCAAGCACTTCCGCTTCCGCCAGGACGGCCCCGGCAAGCGGCGCATCCACCAGACCCCCGACCTCGCTCACCTGGAGGCGTGCAAGCCGTGGCTGGCCGCCGAGCTGCGCGCCGTCGACCCCGAGCTGGTGATCTGCCTCGGCGCCACCGCGGTGCGCCAGCTGCTGGGCACCCAGGTGAAGGTGATGCGCGACCGCGGCACGTTGGTCGAGCGCGAGACCAGCCTTGGACCGCGCACCTTCCTGGTCACCGTGCACCCCTCGTCCGTGCTGCGCTCGGACGACCGCGACGCCGCCTACGCCGCGCTGGTGGCCGACCTGCGGGTGGGCGCCGCGCTGCTCACGGCGGAGTGAGCGGGGCGCGCCGCTGCTACGGTGCGCGGACGTCGGTCGGCTCGGCCGCCCGTCGGTCCTGGAAGGTCTTCGGGGGGAGATCGATGCAGCCCGCTTCTCGTGGCCCGGCCATGACAGAAGCCTTGTCGTCCCAGCGGGTGCTGCGGCGCACCCTCGCTCCCCTGATGGCGCTCGGCGTCGCCGCGGGGGTCGCCCTGGCGGCGCTGCCGGGCTCGTCCACGGACGTCACCCCGCTCAGCCCGGCCGCGCTCGACGAGGCCCGACCGGTCACGGCCGCTGCGGACGCCGCTCTCGCCCTCGCCCGGGACGCCGTCGCTCCCCTCGGTGGGCTGCGGGCGACTCTTCCCGGAGGGACCGGGGACTCGACGCGCCTCCAGCTGCGCCGGAGCGACGGCACGGTCGTCTCCGACGTCGTCCTCTCGCCGCCTGGCGCGTTGGCCGGCTGGCGGGTCCTCTCGGCGTCGACGCCCGACGTGGCCGTGCGGAGCCCGCAGGCGGGAGCCAGCTTCGACCCGCCGCTGTCGGTGGCCTTCCGGACGTCCGGCGACGCCCAGGTCACCGTGACCCTGCTCGCCAAGGGACGCGCCGCACCCCTGGCCACCTGGACCGAGCAGGTCGACGGCGGCACCGACTGGTACGCGCAGCTGAACTATCCCGTCCAGGCAGCAGGAACTCGTGGGCTCGTCGTCGTCAGCAGCCAGCGGGACGGGCACCTCGACGCCCTCGAGGCCGTCCCCGTCGGACTCAGCTCGGGGAGCTGAGCCGACCGGAACGCCGCCACGGGTCGGTCACGTTGTGCAGGCACCGCCGCCCGCGCGGGCGGCAGGGGTCGTTGGGGGGGATCGATGAGCGTCGGCGCTGCTGAGCAAGGGCGGGGGCAGGTCGACGTCACGGGCCTGCGCCACCGCTACGACGGGGACTTCTGGGCCCTGCACGACATCGACCTCGAGCTGACGCCGGGCGTGACCGCGCTCGTCGGCGTGAACGGGGCCGGCAAGTCGACGCTGATGTCGGTCCTGGCCGGCGCGCTGCGACCCACCGCGGGCACGGTGCACGTCGACGGCCGCGACCTCTACGGCAGGGGCCGGCGCGAGGTGCTGCCCCGGGTCGCGCTGATGCCGCAGACCTTGGAGCTCCCCGGGTCGCTGACCGCGCTCGAGGCGGTGACGACCATCGGCTGGATGCGCGGCCTGCCCGGCCGCACCGCGAGAGCAGATGCGCAGGCGGCGCTGGAGACCGTCGACCTGTCGGCCCGGGCCGGCGAGCGGGTCAGGGCGCTGTCCGGGGGCATGCGCCGCCGGGTCGCGCTGGCGCAGGCGCTCGTGGCGGCGCCGGACGTGCTGCTGCTGGACGAGCCGAGCACCGGGCTGGACCCGTTGCAGCGCCGCCGGATGGTGGAGGTGGTCCAGACCCTCGGCGGCACGGTGCTGCTCAGCAGCCACGTCATGGAGGACGTCGTGGACGCGGCCGACCGCGTGGTGGTGCTGCACGAGGGCCAGGTCCGCTTCGACGGCCCGGTGCCGGAGCTGCAGGACCTGGCGCCGGCCGGGACCGCGGAGGGCCGCCGGGCCGAGGCGGGGTTCCTGGCGGTCATCGCCGACGAGGTGCCGGCCCGGTGACGCCGTGGCGCACCTGGCTGCGGCGCTCGCTGGCCCCGCGGCTGGCACCGCTCTACGTCGTCGCCCTGCTGTGGGCGCAGTACTCGGTCGAGGGCTGGAAGTACGAGTGGGTGTGGGGGCTGCGGGTCCCGATGCGGTTCCTCGTCCTCGTCACGCCGGTGCTCGCGGCGGCGGTGGCGTTCGACGTCGCCCGCTGGCAGCCGGTGGCGACGGCCCTGGGGCCCTCCACCCGCCGCTGGCGGGCCGCGACCCTCGCCGTGCCCGCCGCGCACGTCGCCTGGGCGTTCGGCTGCATCGCCCTGGTGTCGGGCACAGCGGTCGTCCGCCTCGCCGTCGACCACGCGATGGGGCGCCCGGACCTGTGGCTTCCGGCCGAGCTCCTGGCCGCCCTGGTGGCCGCGGCGTCGGTGGGGTTGGTGCTCGGCACGGTCGCCCCGCCCGGGCTGGCCGCGCCGGCCGCCGCCGTCGTCGTCATCGGCATCGCGACGCTCGGCGGCCCGCTGGGGCTGATGAACACCTTCTCGCCGCAGGCGGCGGCCGGCAGCCTGCTGGGCCTGGAGCGCAACCCCCCGGCCGCGGCCTTCGCTGTCCTCCTGGACGTCGGCGTCGTCGCCCTCGCGCTCGTGCTCGCCCTGCGCGGCAGCGCACGCAAGGGACTCTGGGGCGCGGGCGTGGGCGTGGCTGCAGCGGCGGTGCTCGCCCTCGTCGCCGTCCCCGGCAGCGCCCTGCCGCGGGAGTACCGACCGGTCGCCGGCCACGAGTTCTGCGTGGTCCGGAGCGAGGTGAGCGTGTGCGGGCCGGGTCTGGCCCGTCGGCACCTGGTCGACCTCGCCGCCGCCCTGGAGCAGGCGAGGTCCACGCTGGCCGGGTCCGCGCTCCCCCTCCCCAGCGCCTACCTGCTGGCGACGCCGGCCGCCCCGCCCGACCCGGCGGAGACCCGCACGCTCGTCTGGGCCTCCCCGGCGCAGTTGCACGACGACCGGCGGCCGGGCGCGATCGCGGACGCCCTCGCCATGCCACGCGACTGCCCGGCCATGTACCAGCCTGGCCCGGACACCGGTCCGCTCGTGGACGCCCAGGCGCAGGTGAGCGCCTGGCTCCGGCAGGCGCTCACCTCCGGAGGCGGAGGTGCTGCTCCGGAGCCGGTGCTCCGGGCCTACCGCGCACTGTCCTCCTGCCAGCCCTCAGGTCCTGCGGGCCTGCCTCAGGTCCCCGCGTCGTGACTGCCCTGCTCGTCGGCTGGCTGCGCTCGCGCCGGTTCCCCCTCGTGGCCGCGCTGCTGGCCGTCGTCGCCCTGCTGGGCGGCGTCGCCGCGCAGGAGACGGTGCGGATCCCCCTGCTGAGGAACCCGGTGCAGATGCCGATCATGCTGCTGCTCGTCGTCGTCGTGATCGCCGGCGTGCCGCTGCCGGGCCGGTTCGGGCTGCTGGAGCGCTCGTTCGCCCGTGCCGCCGTCGACCGCACCGGCGCCGCGGTGCTCGCCTGCGGCCTGTCGGTCGCCTCGCTGCTGCCCGCCGTCGCGCTGAACGCGTCCCGCTTCCCCTGGAGCCTGCTGCTGGCCCTGATGACCCTCGCCGTCCTTGGCGTCTGCCTGCTCGGGTCGCTCGGCTGGCTGCCCGCGCTGGTCGGTGCCCTGGTGTCGGTCTACGTCGAGCTCAACGATCGCCAGGCGGTCACCGGCGCGCTGGACCGGCTGGGCGTCCCCGCGCTCCTCGGTCTGCTGGCCGCCGCGGTGGCGCTCTTCGTCCTGCGCGGACCGCGGTCGGTCGCGGACCTGTGACCCCGGCGCCTTCGAGGAGCGGGTGCGCGCCGTTAGGGTGTCCGGCCATGGAGGACGGCAGTAGTCGCTCGGGGCAGCTCGCCCCCGCACCCCTCACACCGGCGCAGGCCGGCGCGCACCACCCCCGGCCGGGTGACCCGCTGGTGGTCCCGGCCCGGTTCAACGGGCCGCCCGGCTCGGCCAACGGCGGCTACCTGGCAGGTCGCCTGGCCGCCTACCTCGAGGCCCCGGCCGTGCAGGTGACGCTGCGCCAGCCCCCGCCGCTGGACGCCGCCATGGACGTCGTCGTCACCGAGGACGGCGTGCGCGCGACCTTCGGGGGCGCGCTGGTGGCCGAGGCGGCGCTGTCGGCCCTCGACGTCGACCCGATCGACCCGGTGTCCTTCGCCATGGCCGCCGAGCTGGCCGGCACCTACGCCGGGCTGCAGAACCATCCGTTCCCGACCTGCTTCGTCTGCGGCAGCGACCGCGACGTCCCCGACGGCCTCGCCCTCCGTCCCGGTCGGCTGGCCGACCGGCCGGACACCACCGCCTCCGCCTGGCGCCCCGACGCCTCGCTGGTCCCCGACGGCAGCAGCACCGTGCCCGCCGAGATGGTGTGGGCCGCCCTGGACTGCCCCGGCGGCTGGGCCGTCGACCTCGTCGGCCGCCCGGCGGTGCTCGGCCGGATGACCGCGCAGGGCGACGCCCTGCCCGAGGTCGGCGACGCGTGCGTGGTCATGGGCCGCGTCCTCGGCCAGGAGGGCCGCAAGTCCTTCAGCGCCTCCACCCTCTACGACGGCGACGGCCGGGTCCTCGGCCGTGCCCACGCGGTGTGGATCGAGGTGGACCCCACCCGGATCGGGCGGTCCTGACGCGCCGCCGCCCCCGCTCCGTTGTCGCCGCCCCCGCGGGATTCCGTGGAGGCGGCGGCAAAAGACCACGGGGACGTGATCGTTCCCGCTCCGCTGCCCGCACCTCAAGGTCAACGGCGCTGGTGACGGGAGCGACCGCGCGGCGGGCTGCTTGCGTTGCCGGCCACCGGTACCGCCCCCGCTCCGTTGTCGCCGCCCCCGTGGGATTCCGCGGGGCGGCGGCGAAGGATCACGGGGACGTGATCGTTCCGCCCCCAGTCGACCCAAGATCATCGATCGGTGGACCTCCGCTGCGCATCTATGCGTAGCGGAGGTCCACCCATGCGAGAGGAGACCGGCAGCGGGCGTCGGAAGCCGAGGGGCGCCCGACTCCTCCCGTCACCAGCGCCGTTGGCCGTGCACCTCGCGACCCGCAGCGGGGCGCGCAGGTCTCAAGGACGACGTCGAGCTCGCCCTACGGCGTCGGGTGCCGCGCGTCGTACGCGGCGAACCGCCGGTACCGCGCCGCCAGCGCGACGACGCCGGCCGCGCACGCGAGCCCGCCGCCGACGACGGCCACCCGCGCCCCCAGGACCGAACCCGCCGTGCCGGCCATGAACTCACCCAGCCGCGGGCCGCCGGCCACCACGACGATGAAGACGCCCTGCAGCCGGCCGCGCAGCTCGTCGGGGGTGGCGGCCTGCAGGATCGTGGAGCGGAAGGCGGCGCTCACCATGTCCGCGGCGCCGGACAGGGCGAGCAGCGCCACCGCCGCGGCGAGCGCCGAGGTGAGTCCGAAGCCGGCCACCGACAGGCCGTAGGCGACCACCGCGCAGAGGACGACGAAGCCCTGCCGGCGCACCCGGGACAGCCAGCCCGAGGACAGCGCCGCCAGCAGCGAGCCGATCGCCGGCGAGGCGGCCAGCAGGCCGACGGTCCGGGCTCCACCGCCGAACCAGAGCCCGGCCACGGCGGGGTAGAGCGAGCGCGGCTGGGCGAAGATCATCGCGCAGAGGTCGACCAGGAAGGTCATCAGGACGTTCGGGCGGGTGCGCAGGAACCGCAGCCCCTCCAGCACCGACGCCAGCCCGGCGCGCCGCACGTCGCCCTCCGGCGGCACCGGGGGCAGCCGCCACATGGCGTAGAGGGCGGCGGTGAACGTGACGCAGTCGACCAGGTAGGCGGCCTGGAACGAGCCGAAGCCGATGAGCAGGCCGCCCAGCAGCGGGCCGGCGGTGAAGCCGAGGTTGAACGACAGGCTGGACAGGGCGTTGGCCGCCGGCAGCAGCTCCTGCGGCAGCAGCCGCGGGATGATCGCCGAGCGGGCCGGGGAGTTCACCGCGAAGCAGGCCGACTGCAGCGCCACGATCCCGTAGAGCAGGCCGGCCGACCCGACGTGCAGCACCGCCTGGACCACCAGTGCGATGGACAGCAGCCACAGCACGAACGCCGTGACCAGCCCGACCTTGCGGCGGTCGACGGCGTCCACGATCGCGCCGCCGTAGAGCCCGAACCCGACCAGCGGCACCAGCGCGGACAGGCCCACCAGGCCGACCGAGAACGAGGAGCGGGTGATGGCGAAGACCTGCAGGCCGACGGCCACCGCGGTCATCTGCTGGCCGAGCTGGGAGACGGTGAGCCCGGCCCACAGGCGCCGGTAGTCGGCGCTCTCGCGCAGCGGGCGGACGTCGGCGACGACGGACCGGGCCAGCCGGCGCAGCGGCGACGCCGTCACGCTGCCGGTCGGTGGGGTCACGGCGGACCACGGTGCCACCCCGCGGTCAGGACCGCTCGCGCGGGTGCCCCTGACGGCCGGTCCCGTCAGGGGCGCGAGACCCGCCGGGATAAACCGTTGTGCGCCTTGCGGAGGCGACCTAACCTGTGGCGTACACGGGAAAGGAGGTGGTCCGAGCTTTGAGTACCCATCGGACGCGTGAGGTGGCTGCCAGCTAGCCGCCGACGCCACGGGATACCCACCGGCCGTCGATGGCCGGCGAGTACCAGGCAGTCACCCGACCCGCGGGCCGCCGGGATCGTCCACCCGGTCCTCTCCGCCGGACATGGTTCCGGCAGAGGGGAAAGCCCGCGGGTCGTCTGCGTCTCCAGGCCCCCTCACGGCGCCAGCCGCTCCACCGACCACCCGTCGTCGGAGCGGGCGTAGCGCAACCGGTCGTGCAGCCGGGCCGGGCCGCCCTGCCAGAACTCCACCGTGGCCGGCACCACCCGCAGGCCGCCCCAGTGCTCGGGCAGCGGCACCTCGCTGCCCTCCGGCCAGCGCTCCTCCAGCTCGGCCAGCCGGTCCTCCAGCTCCTGGCGCGAGCCGATGGGCGTGCTCTGCGGACTCGCCCAGGCCCCCAGCTGCGAGGCGTGCGGGCGGGAGTGGAAGTAGGCCGCCGACTCCTCCGGCGAGACCCGCTCCACCGCCCCGACGACGACGACCTGCCGCTCCATCGGGAACCACGGGAACACCAGCGAGGCGCGCGGGTTGGCGTTCGCCTCCTGCCCCTTGCGGGAGCCGTAGTTGGTGTAGAGGACGAAGCCGCGGGCGTCGACGTCCTTGAGCAGCACCGTGCGGGCCGACGGCTGCCCCTCGGCGTCGGCGGTGGCGAACACCATCGCGTTCGGCTCGGGCAGCCCCACCGCCACCGCCTCGGCGAGCCAGCGGGAGAACTGGGTGAACGGGTCGGCGGCCAGGTCGGCGACGTCGAGCCGGCCGCGCAGGTAGGTGCGCCGCAGCGCGGCGAGGGCCTCGCGGTCCAGCGTGGGGACGTCGGACTCCCGGGGGGCGGGGTCGGGCTGGGCGGGGTCGGGCTGGGTGGGGGATGTGTCCGGCACCGCCCCATCGTCCCAGCCGGCCACGCGCACGGCGCGGCGGCGCGGGGGCTCGAGGTCGCCGTGCTGTGGGGTGGGCCACACCGCGGGCCAGAGGGTGGACAGGGGTTGGTACCCGGGGAGCGGTCCGGTCCAGAATGGCGCTCGCGGTCCACCCGACCGCACGGCTGCCGGCACATCGTGGTGCTCCCCCCGGGGCGTCCATGTCCGGGGCCGCACGCAGGCCACGAGCAGCTCGCAGGAGTGCGGATGTCGGAGTTCAAGCCGGGTCTCGAAGGCGTCATCGCGTTCGAGACGGAGATCGCCGAGCCGGACAAGGCCGGCGGCTCGCTGCGCTACCGCGGCGTCGACATCGAGGACCTGGTCGGGCGGGTGTCGTTCGGCAACGTGTGGGGCCTGCTCGTGGACGACGAGTTCAACCCCGGCCTCCCCCCGGCCGAGCCGTTCCCGCTGCCGGTCCACTCCGGCGACGTCCGGGTCGACGTCCAGAGCGCGCTGGCCATGCTCGCCCCGGCGTGGGGCCTCAAGCCGCTGCTCGACATCGACGACGCCACCGCCCGCAACGACCTCGCGCGCGCCTCGGTCATGGCGCTGTCCTACGTCGCCCAGTCCGCCCGCGGCCTGGACAAGCCGATGGTGCCGCAGAGCGAGGTCGACAAGGCGCACAGCATCGTCGAGCGGTTCATGATCCGCTGGCGGGGCGAGCCGGACCCGCGCCACGTCAAGGCCGTCGACGCCTACTTCGTCTCCGCCGCCGAGCACGGCATGAACGCCTCCACCTTCACCGCCCGCGTGGTCGCCGGCACCGGCGCCGACGTCGCGGCCTGCCTGTCCTCCGCGGTCGGCGCGATGTCCGGCCCGCTGCACGGCGGCGCCCCCTCCCGGGTGCTGCACATGCTCGAGGCGGTGGAGGAGACCGGCGACGCCGAGGGCTACGTCAAGGGCGTGCTCGACCGCGGCGAGCGGCTGATGGGCTTCGGCCACCGCGTCTACCGCGCCGAGGACCCCCGCGCCCGGGTGCTGCGGCGCACCGCGCTCGAGCTCGGCGCCCCGCGCGCCGAGGTGGCGGTGGCGCTGGAGAAGGCCGCGCTGGAGGAGCTGCACAACCGCCGCCCGGACCGGGTGCTGGCCACCAACGTCGAGTTCTGGGCCGCGGTCATCCTCGACTTCGCCGAGGTGCCGGCCACCATGTTCACCCCGATGTTCACCTGCGCGCGCACCGCCGGCTGGTCCGCGCACATCCTCGAGCACAAGCGCACCGGGCGGCTGGTCCGCCCGTCGGCCGACTACATCGGCCAGGGCCCGCGCAAGCCCGAGGAGGTCGCGGGCTGGACCGACGCGGTGGCGCACAGCTACGCCGTCTGACCCGGACACCCCAGCCTCTGATGGCGTGAGGGGCCCCCCCACCCCCCCCCCAACCCGGCACGGGGGCCCCCCCCCCCAGGGAGGCCCCGACCACAAAACCAGC
>JBQCIO010000192.1:0-5030 GCA_051953655.1 Motilibacteraceae bacterium | reverse complement strand
GAGCGGGTCGCCGGTCACGGCGGCGCCGCTGGCATCGGCCTGGTACTCGCGGCTGCGGCTGACGGCCAGCTGCACCAGCGAGGCGGCCAGCGGGCCGAGCAGGAGCAGCAGCAGGCCGCCGAGCGCGCCGCCGCCCTCCTCGTCGTCGCGGCCCATCGGCAGGAACCAGGCGAGGTTGGCCAGGAACATCACCATGCTGGCCAGCGACGCCGCCACCGAGCTGATGAGGATGTCGCGGTTGTAGACGTGGGAGAGCTCGTGGCCCAGGACACCGCGCAGCTCGCGCTCGTCGAGGATCTGCAGGATGCCGGTGGTGCAGCAGACCGCGGCGTTGCGCGGGTTGCGGCCGGTGGCGAACGCGTTGGGCGCCATGGTCGGGCTGACGTAGAGCCGCGGCATCGGCTGGCGGGCCGACGTCGAGAGCTCGCGGACGATCCGGTACATGGCCGGCTGCTCGGCCTCGCTCACCGGCCGGGCGCGCATCGAGCGCAGGGCGATGCCGGCGCTGTTGTAGTAGGCCAGGCCGTTGGTGACCAGGGCGATCACCAGGGCGAGCAGCAGGCCGGTGCGGCCCCAGAAGGAGCCGACCCACAGGATGATCGCGGAGAGGAGTCCCAGCAGGGCGGCCGTCTTGAAGCCGTTGTGCTGGCGGTGCGGGTGCACTGGGTCCTCCAGGCAGGGGCAGGTGCGGGGGTGGTGGCGGAGCCGTCGGGCGGGGAGGGGGTCGCTCACCAGCCAGAACGTCGCTGCCCGGCCGCAGCGTTCCCGTCCCCCGATCCGGGCGCCCGGCGTGCGGCCGACGACCTGGCCCCGGCCCCGCGGGAAGCCGTCAGTGCAGGAACGGCGCGCCGGAGGAGAGCGCCTCCAGCAGCGGCCCGGGCACCACGGAGAAGGCGACGGCGGCGCCCAGGGCCAGGCCCAGCGCGAGCCCCTCGGGCACCAGCAGCCGGTAGGACGGCGGGCGGGTGCCCGGGGCCGGCCGGGCGACGAGCAGCCCGGCCCAGCGCAGGTAGTAGGCCAGGCCGACGACGATGTTGGCCGCGACGACGACGGCCAGCCAGCCCTGCCCGGCGGCCACCGGCACCTGCAGGATCGTGAGCTTGGCCCACAGCCCGAGCAGCCCCGGCGGCAGCCCGGCCAGGCACGCCAGGGCGAAGGCGAGGGCTACCGCGGTGAGCGGCTCGGTGCGCCACAGGCCCCGGTAGTCCGCCAGCTCCCCGCCCGCTCCGCCACGACGGACCGCGTGCCGGGAGACGAGCACCACGACCCCGAAGGCCAGCAGGTCCATCACCCCGAAGGCGAGGACGTAGGCGACGGTGGCCTGCACCGCGGCGGACAGGTCGTGCCCGGCCGAGCCGAGCGGCACGAGCATGTAGCCGGTCTGCGCCACCGACGACCAGGCCAGCAGGCGAACCGCGTGCCGCTGGCGCAGCGCCACGACGTTGCCGACCGTCATGGTGAGCGCCGCGACGACGGCGACGACCGGCGACCAGGTGCCGGAGTAGGCCGGGAACGCGACGGCCAGCACCAGCAGCAGACCGGCGAACCCTGCCGCCTTGGAGACGACCGACAGGTAGGCGGCCACCGGCACCGGGGCGCCGACATAGGTGTCCGGCGCCCATACGTGGAACGGCACCGCGGCCACCTTGAAGGCGAAGCCGGCGACCGTGAGCACGACGCCGGCCCGGGCCACCGACGGCTGGCCGGGGGCCGACAGCGCGGTGGCGACCCGGTCGAGCAGGACCTGCCCGGTGGTGCCGTAGACCAGCGCGACGCCGTAGAGCATGAGCGCGCTGGAGACGACCGAGACCAGGAAGTACTTCAGCGCCGCCTCGCTCGAGCGGGGGTCGTCCCGGCGCAGCCCCACCAGGGCGTAGGTCGGCAGGGTGACCACCTCGAGAGCCACCACCAGGGTGAGCAGGTCGCGCGCGGCGGCCAGCACCAGGGCGCCGGTGACCGAGCACAGCAGCAGGAACCAGTACTCCCCCGCGGGCAGCCGCTCGTCCCGCAGGACGCCCACGGACAGCAGCACGACGACCAGCGAGGCCAGGACGGTGAGCAGCTGGAAGGCGACCGTGAGGGCGTCGACCCGGTAGCTGCACGAGGGGTAGGTGGCCGGGCCGCCCGGCAGGCAGAACGTGGAGCGCGCACTGCCGACCAGCGGAAGCAGCAGGGCGAACGAGACCACCAGCCCGGCCGCGCTGATCCACCCCAGGACGGCCCGGCGGGCGGGGCCGAGCACGAGGTCGGCGATCAGCACCGCGCCGGCGGTGGCGGCGGTGGCGACGGCCGGGGCGACGACGGCCCAGTCGACCGACTGCGCCTGGGCCGGCAGCCCGCTCATCGCGCCCCCCACAGGGCGAGGTGCTGGCCGATCAGCGCGCGCACCGCCGGGTCGGTGATCCGGAGCAGGAACCCGGGCCACAGCCCGAGCACCAGCGCGGCCAGCACGAGCGGCGCCCAGACGGCGACCTCGTCGCGGGCGGCGTCCAGGACCGGCACGTGCTCGTGGGCCTCGGTCCCCTCGGCCGGCGCGCTCTCCCACCGCGGGTCGCTGGTCCCCTGGTCGACCGTGCGCACCATGCCGAGCAGGTAGGCGGCGGTGAGCACCGTTCCGGCCCCGGCCAGCGCCATCAGGGTGAGGTAGAGCGGGCGGTCCAGCGCGCCGGCGGGCCGGAACGCGCCGAGCATCGCGAGCATCTCGCCCCAGAAGCCGGCCAGGCCCGGCAGCCCGAGGCTGGCGACGGCGGCGAAGGCCAGCACCCCGCCGAGCCGCGGAGCCCTGGCGTAGAGGCCACCGCCCAGGACCTGCATGTCCGTGGTGCCGTGCCGCTCCTTCACCGCGCCGGCCAGGAAGAACAGCAGGCCGGTGATCAGCCCGTGGGCGACGTTGGCGTAGAGCGCGCCGTTCACGCCGGCCGGGGTGAGCGTGGACAGGCCCAGCAGCACGAAGCCCATGTGGCCGACGCTGGAGTAGGCGACCAGCCGCTTGAGGTCGCGCTGGGCCAGGCAGGCCAGCGAGCCGTAGACGATGCCGACGACGCCGAGCGCGGCCAGGTAGGGCGCCAGCGTGCGGGCGCCGTCGGGCAGCACCGGCAGGGCGATGCGGACCAGGCCGTAGGTGCCCATCTTCAGCAGCACCCCGGCCAGCAGCACCGAGCCCACCGTGGGGGCCGCGGTGTGGGCGTCGGGCAGCCAGGTGTGCAGCGGCCACATCGGGGCCTTGACCGCCAGACCCAGCCCGATGGCCAGGAACGCGAGCACCTGCACGGTGTGGCTCATGCCGGCCCCGCCGGAGTGGGCCAGCGCCACCAGGTCGGTCGTGCCGGTGCGCGCGCGCACCAGCAGCAGCCCGATGAGCATCACCGCGCTGCCCAGCAGCGTGAAGAGGATGAACTTGAGCGCCGCAGCCCGGGCGACGGGGTCCGCCTCCGACGGCCCGTCGGAGCTGTGGCGGCTCCCGCCCCAGATCGCGATGACGAAGTACATCGGGATCAGCACGGTCTCGAAGAAGACGAAGAACAGGAGCAGGTCCAGGGCGAGGAAGGTGCCGAGCACACCGGTCTCGAGCAGCAGGAGCAGCCCGGCCAGGGCGCCCACCCGCCCCGGCTCGGGGGCGTGCCGGAGCAGGTGCACGGCGCAGAGCAGCACCAGCGCGGCGGTGAGCACGACGAGCGGACCGCTCACGCCGTCGATGCCGAGATGGAAGTGCACCCCCAGGGACCGGATCCAGACCAGGTCGACGTCGGGCGCGCGGGTGGAAGGGATCGAGAGCACCAGCACCGAGGCCGCCACGGCCAGCAGCACGGCCCGTCCCACGCGGTCGCGCACCGGCGGCGGGCAGAGCAGCAGCGCGAGCGACCCGGCCAGCGGCAGGGCGGGCAGCAGCACCAGCAGCGCGCTCACGAGACCCCCACCAGGACCCCGGCCACGGCGACCACCACGGCGCCGGCGAGCACCACGGTGAGGTAGCGCTGCACGCTGCCCGAGCGGCCGCCGCGCAGCAGCCCGCCGAGGAGCACCGCGCCGCGGCCGGCGCCGCGCACGTAGGCGTCGACGACGTCCCGGTCGCCGGTGACCACGAGCCGGGCGAGGGCGTCGACCGGGCGGACGACGAGCCGGTCGTAGGCGGCGTCGACGCCGAAGGCGCGGGCCAGCACCGGCCGGACCCGGCCGAGGGCGAGCGCCGGGTCGGCCGCCGGGTCGCGCCGCCACACCGACCAGACGGCGCCGGCGCCGGCGAGCAGGAGCAGCAGGCCGACGACGGCGGTGGGCACGGACGGGGCGAGGTCGACGCCGGCCTCGGACGCCGTCCGTGCGTAGCGGACCGGCCGCGGCACCAGGTCGCCGACGGCGACGGGCAGCGCGCCGGGCAGGGCCAGCAGCCCGAGCAGCACGGTGGGCACCGCGAGGAGCACGAGCGGCCAGCGCATCAAGCCGGGGGCCTCGTGCACGGGTGACGCCCCCCGCCGCTGCCCGGCGAAGGCGCGCAGCCAGACCCGGGTGGCGTAGGCGGCGGTCAGCCCCACGGTCAGCAGCCCGGCCACCAGCACCAGCCAGCCGACCCAGTGCGGCACCGGACCCCCGTGCACGGCGCGCTCCTCGGCCACGGCGAGCACCGCGTCCTTGGACCAGAAGCCGGCCAGCGGCGGCACCCCGGCCAGCGCACCGAGCCCGATCGCGGTGGTGGCGGCGGTGACGGGCATCGCCCGGCGCAGCCCGCCCATGTCCTGCATGAGAGCGGTGCCCAGCTCGTGCATCACCGCGCCGGCGGCGAGGAACAGCAGCGCCTTGAACGCGGCGTGGCTGAGCAGGTGGAACAGCGCGGCGGTGGGCGCGGCGACCGCCACTCCGCCGAACATGTAGGCGAGCTGGCTGACCGTGGACCAGGCCAGCACCCGCTTGATGTCGTCCTGGGCGGTGGCCGCCAGCGCGCCCAGCAGCAACGTCACGGTCGCAATCACACCCAGGACGGCGAGCGCCACCGGTGCCTGTTCGAACAGCGGATACAGCCGGAACACGACGTACAC
>JBQCIO010000191.1:0-4263 GCA_051953655.1 Motilibacteraceae bacterium | reverse complement strand
AGTCGCGGCGCGACTGTCGGAGTAGTCGCGGCGCGACTGTCGGAGTAGTCGCGGCGCGACGGTCGGAGTAGTCGCGGCGCGACTGTCGGGGTAGTCGCCGCGCGCCTGCCCGAGCGCGGCTGAGGCGGCGCGGGGCCTGTCCGGCCCTCGCACTAGAGTGGATCGAGGTCCGCGGGCGTCAGCCGAGCCCGCACGAGATGGGGAGAAGCATGGCGCGTCGCCTGTTCACGTCCGAGTCGGTCACCGAGGGCCACCCGGACAAGATCGCCGACCAGATCAGCGACTCGATCCTGGACGCGCTGCTCAAGGACGACCCCAAGAGCAGGGTCGCCGTCGAGACCCTCATCACCACCGGCCAGGTGCACGGGGCCGGCGAGGTCACCACCGAGGCCTACGCCGACATCCCCACCATCGTGCGCGAGAAGGTCCTCGAGATCGGCTACGACTCGTCCAAGAAGGGCTTCGACGGCGCCTCCTGCGGCGTCTCGGTGTCCATCGGCGCGCAGTCGCCGGACATCGCCCAGGGCGTCGACACCGCCTACGAGGCGCGGGTCGAGGGCGACGAGGACGAGCTGGACCGCCAGGGCGCCGGCGACCAGGGCCTGATGTTCGGCTACGCCTGCGACGACACCCCCGAGCTCATGCCGCTGCCGATCTGGCTCGCCCACCGGCTGGCCGAGCGGCTGGCCCAGGTGCGCAAGGACGGCACGCTGCCCTATCTGCGCCCGGACGGGAAGACCCAGGTCACCATCGAGTACGAGGGCGACCGGCCGGTCCGGCTGGACACCGTCGTCGTCTCCAGCCAGCACGCCGGCGACGTGAGCCTGGAGAACATGCTCCAGCCCGACGTCGTCGATCAGGTCATCAAGCCGGTGCTGTCCGCGCTGGACTCCAAGATCGACCTGGACTACTCCGGCCACCGGGTGCTGGTGAACCCGACCGGCCGGTTCGAGATCGGCGGCCCGATGGGCGACGCCGGCCTCACCGGTCGCAAGATCATCGTCGACACCTACGGCGGCATGGCCCGCCACGGCGGCGGCGCCTTCTCCGGCAAGGACCCGTCCAAGGTCGACCGCTCCGCGGCCTACGCCATGCGCTGGGTGGCCAAGAACGTCGTGGCGGCGGGGCTGGCCCGCCGCGGCGAGGTGCAGGTGGCCTACGCCATCGGCAAGGCCGAGCCGGTGGGTCTGTTCGTGGAGTGCTTCGGCACCGAGACCGTGCCGGTGGCCACCATCCAGAAGGCCGTCACCGACGTCTTCGACCTGCGCCCGGCCGCGATCATCCGCGACCTGGACCTGCTGCGCCCGATCTACGCCCAGACCGCCGCCTACGGCCACTTCGGCCGCGACGTCCCGGACTTCACCTGGGAGCGGGCCACCCGCGTCGAGGCCCTCAAGGCCGCCGCCGGCGCCTGAGGCCACTCGTGATCATGCAATCCGCGTGATCATGCAATGTACGTGATCATGCAATCGGCGCGATCTTGCTCGTCAAGATCGCGCCGATCGCATGATCAGCCCGGTTGCATGATCACGTGAGGGAGCCCGGTGGGGGCAGGGCTGCCCGCAGGGCGGCGGCGGTGCCCGCGGCGTCGCCGGGGGTGCCGTCGGCGGGGTAGCGGTGGCGCGGCCAGAAGAAGCCGCGCAGGCCGTCGCCCTTGGTGCGCGGCACCACGTGCACGTGCAGGTGCGGCACGCTCTGGCTGACCTTCTGGTTCACCGCCACGAACGTGCCCTGCGCGCCCAGCCCCTTCTCCACCGCCAGCCCGACCCGGCGCACCGCGTCGAAGAGCGGGCCGAGCTGCTGCGCCGGCAGGTCGGCGAGCACCTCCACGTGCTCGCGCGGCACCACCAGCACGTGCCCGGGGAACACCGGGCGGACGTCGAGGAAGCCGACGAACCCCGGCTCGTCCAGCACCACCTGGGCGGGGGAGGAGCCGTCGACGATCGCGCAGAACGGGCAGCCGGTCACGCCGCGATCCTGCCCGTCCGGCTGTGGATCAGCCCCTCGGGCCGTCGTCCGGCTCTGGTAGGACTGCGCGGGTGACCGAGCCGCAGCCCGAGACCGCCGACGAGGCGGCCGGGGAGCAGCTCGCGCTGGTGAAGGCGGGCACGCGGCGCACCGCCCGCGCCGCGAAGCCCAAGCCGCCGGACCCGCCGGCCGCCGGGCTGCCGGTGGCGCGCGTCGTCGTCGACGTCCCCCTCGCGCACCTGGACCGGCCCTTCGACTACCTCGTCCGAGAGTCCCAGTCCGCGGCTGCGGCGCCCGGCGCCCGGGTGCGGGTGCGCTTCGCGGGCCAGGACCTCGAGGGCTTCGTGCTCGAGCGGTGCGCCAACAGCGAGTTCGGCGGCCGGCTCGCGCCGCTGCCGCGGGTGGTCTCGCCCGAGCCGGTGCTCGCGCCGCAGGTGGCGGCCCTGGCCCGGCTGGTCGCCGACCGCTGGGCGGGCACCCTGGCCGACGTCCTGCGCCTCGCGGTGCCGCCGCGGCACGCCACCGCCGAGAAGGCCGCGCCGCCCGCCCCCGCCGAGCCGCCGGCCGCCCCGGACGGGGCCGGTCCCTGGGCGCGCTACGAGGCCGGGGCCGCATTCCTCGACGGCCTCGCCGCGGGACGGTCCCCGCGCGCGGTGTGGACGGCGCTGCCCGGCGAGGACTGGGCCGATGCGCTGGCCCTCGCGGTGCACGTCGCCCTCGCCGCCGGCCGCGGCGCGCTGGTGGTGCTGCCGGACCAGCGCGACGTCGACCGGCTGGACGCCGCGCTCACCGCGCGGCTCGGCGCGGGACACCACGTCGCGCTCACCGCCGAGCTGGGCCCGGCCGAGCGCTACAAGCGGTTCCTGGCCGTCCGCCGCGGCGCCGTCCGGGCGGTGGTCGGCACCCGGGCGGCGGCCTACGCGCCGGTGGCCGACCTCGGCCTGGTCGCGATCTGGGACGACGGCGACGACCTGCACGCCGAGCCGCACGCGCCCTATGCGCATGCCCGCGACGTGCTCACCCTGCGCGCGCACGAGGAGGGCGCGGCCGCGCTGCTGGCCGGCTTCGCGGTCACCGCCGAGGCCGCGGCCCTGCTGGCCTCGGGCTGGGCACGGGTCATCCGGCCGCCGCGGGCCGAGCTGCGCGCGGCCGCCCCGCGGGTGCGGGTGGCCGGCGACGACGCCGAGCAGGCCCGCGACCCCGCCGCGGCCGGCGCCCGGCTGCCGCACGTGGCCTGGCGCGCCGCCCGCGAGGGGCTCGAGCGAGGACCTGTGCTGGTGCAGGTGCCACGGCGCGGCTACGTGCCGACCCTGGCCTGCCAGCAGTGCCGCGCCCCGGCGCGGTGCCTGCACTGCTCCGGGCCGCTGGGCCTCAGCAGCGGCCACGCGATGCCGACCTGCCGCTGGTGCGGTCGGGTGGCGGGCGACTGGCGCTGCGCAGTGTGCGAGGGCACCCGGGTGCGGGCGGTGGTCGTCGGCAGCGGGCGGACGGCGGAGGAGCTCGGGCGCGCCTTCCCGCAGGTGCCGGTGCGCACCAGCGGCGGCGGCGCGGTGCTGGGTCGGGTGCCTGACGAGCCGGCCCTCGTCGTCGCCACCCCTGGCGCCGAGCCGGTGGCCGACGCCGGCTACGCCGCCGCGCTGCTGCTGGACGGGTGGGCCCTGCTGGACCGGCCCGACCTGCGCGCCGGGGAGGAGGCGCTGCGGCGCTGGCTCACCGCGGCCGCCCTCGTCCGCCCGGCCCGCGACGGCGGCCAGGTCGTGCTCCTGGCCGCGCCGGGCCTGCTGCCGGTGGAGTCGCTGGTGCGCTGGGACCCGCTCGGCCACGCCGAGCGCGAGCTCGCCGACCGGGCCGCGCTGCGCCTGCCCCCGGCCGCCCGGGTGGCCTCGCTCACCGGCGTGCGGGCCGACGTCGAGGAGCTGCTGGCGCTCACCGAGCTGCCGCCCGGCGCCGATGTCCTCGGCCCGGTGCCCGCCGAGACGCCGGCCGGGCGACGTATGTCTGGGGAGGAGCCGCCGCAGCGGGCGGTGGTCCGAGTGCCCCGCGCGCACGGCGCCGCGCTGGCGGCCGCGCTCAAGGCGGCGCAAGGGGTGCGCAGCGCGCGCAAGGGCGGCGAGCACGTGCGGGTGCAGATCGACCCGCTCGACCTGGGCTGACGCCGCCGGGAGGGCCTACTCCCCCCCCCCCCCCCCGTTGCCAACGTGCCCCGGCCCCCAGTGGGGGGGTCTCCTTGGTAGGTGCCCGGCCCCCGAGCGCCGGGGGCGGGCCGGGTTGCCGCCCGGCCCCCCCCGCGTGGGC
>JBQCIO010000190.1:0-23765 GCA_051953655.1 Motilibacteraceae bacterium | reverse complement strand
GCTTCAAGTCGTTCGCCTCCGCGACCACGCTGCGCCTGGAGCCGGGCATCACCTGTGTCGTCGGCCCGAACGGTTCCGGCAAGTCGAACGTCGTCGACGCCCTGGCCTGGGTGATGGGTGAGCAGGGGGCCAAGAGCCTGCGCGGCGGGAAGATGGAGGACGTCATCTTCGCCGGCACCTCCGGCCGCCCGCCGCTGGGTCGGGCCGAGGTCAGCCTCACCATCGACAACACCGACGGGGCGCTCCCCATCGAGTACACCGAGGTCACCATCACGCGGACGATGTTCCGCAACGGGGGCTCGGACTACGCCATCAACGGCCAGCCGTGCCGGCTGCTCGACGTGCAGGAGCTGCTCTCGGACTCCGGCATCGGCCGGGAGATGCACGTCATCGTCGGGCAGGGCCAGCTCGACGCGGTGCTGTCGGCCAGCCCGGAGGAGCGCCGCGGGTTCATCGAGGAGGCCGCGGGCGTCCTCAAGCACCGCAAGCGCAAGGAGAAGGCCCTGCGCAAGCTCGACGCGATGGCCGCCAACCTCGCCCGGGTGCAGGACCTCACCGCGGAGCTGCGCCGCCAGCTCAAGCCGCTGGGCCGGCAGGCCGAGGTGGCCCGTCGCGCCGCCACGATCCAGGCCGACGTCCGCGACGCCCGGCTGCGCCTGCTCGCCGACGATCTCGTGCGGCTCACCGGCACCCTGGAGGCCGAGGTCGCCGACGAGACCGCGCTGCGCCAGCGCCGCACCGAGGTGGAGTCCGCCCTCGCCGCGGCGCAGGCGCGCGAGGCCGAGCTGGAGGCCGCGGTCGCGGAGCAGGCGCCGCAGGTCGCCCGCGCCCAGGAGACCTGGTACCGGCTGTCCAGCCTCCGCGAGCGGTTCCGCGGCACGGCGGGCCTCGCCGCCGAGCGGGTGCGGCTGTCGGCCGGCCCCGCCGAGGACGAGCGCCGGGGCCGTGACCCCGAGGACCTCGAGCGCGAGGCCGCGTCGGTGCGCGAGGAGGAGGCCCGGCTGCAGGCCGAGGTCGCCGCCGCGCGCGAGCGGCTCGAGGGCGTCGTCGCCGAGAAGCAGGCCGCGGAGGCCGCGCTCACGGCCGAGGAGAAGCGGGTGGCGGCCGCCGCGCGCGCCGCGGCCGACCGGCGCGAGGGGCTGGCGCGCCTGTCCGGCCAGGTGGCCGCCAGGCGCTCGCGGGTGGAGGCCGGCGAGGCCGAGCTCGGGCGGCTGGCGGCGGCCCTGGACGAGGCCCGCGCGCGGGCGGACCGGGCTCAGCAGGAGTTCGTGCAGGTCGAGCAGCAGGTGGCCGGCCTGGACGAGGGCGAGGAGGGCCTCGACGCCGAGCACGAGGCGGCCGCGGGCGCGCTGGCCGACGTCGAGGCGCGGGTCGCCGAGCTGCGCGAGCAGGAGCGGGCCGCCGAGCAGGAGCGGGCGGCCGTTACCGCCCGCCGCGAGGCGCTCGAGCTGGGACTGGCCCGCAAGGACGGCTCCGGCGCGCTGCTCGCGGCCTCGGACCGGGTGTCCGGCCTGCTCGGCTCGGTGGCCGCGCTGCTCACCGTGGAGGCGGGCTGGGAGAGCGCCGTCGCGGCGGCGCTGGGCACCACCGCCGACGCGGTGGCGGTGTCCGGCGTGGGCGCCGCCGTCGACGCGCTGCGCCTGCTCAAGGACGACGACGCCGGACGGGCCGGGCTCCTGGTGGGCGGCGCCGCGTTCGACCTCGGCGACCCCGAGGACGAGCGGCCGTGGCTGACCTCGCTCGCCGAGCTGCCCGAGGGCGCCCGCTGGGCGGTCGACGCCGTCCGCGGCCCGGCCGAGCTCGAGCCGGCGCTGCGCCGGCTCCTGCGCCGGGTGGCGCTGGTGGAGGGGTTGACCGAGGCCCGCGAGCTGGTCGAGCGCGAGCCGCTCGTGGTCGCCGCCACCCGGGAGGGCGACGTGCTCGGGTCCGACGTCGCCAGCGGCGGCTCGGCCAGCGCGCCGAGCCTGCTCGAGGTGCAGGCGGCCGTGGACGAGGCGGTGCAGAGGCAGGCCGACGCCTCGCACCGCTGCGAGCGGCTGCGGTTCCAGCTCGCCGCCGCGCAGGAGGAGAAGGTCGCCGCACAGACCCGGGTGGACGCCGCCCTGGAGCAGCTGCACGAGTCCGACGCGCGCCTGGCCGCGGTGGCCGAGCAGCTGGGGCAGCTCGGCAGCGTGGTGCGGGCCGCCGGCGCGGAGGCCGAACGGCACGCGAAGGCACGCGACGCCGCGTTCACCCAGCTCGAGGCCGACCGGACGGCGCTCGCCGAGCTGGCGCAGCGGCTCGAGGCGGCCGAGCAGGCTCCGGACGAGGGCGAGCCGTCCACGCAGGAGCGGGACCGGCTGTCCGCCGCGGCCACCGTGGCCCGGCAGGGCGAGATGGAGGCCCGGCTCGCGCTGCGCACCGCCGAGGAGCGGGCCCGAGGCATCGCCGGCCGCGCCGACGGGCTCGAGCGGGCCGCCCGCCAGGAGCGGGAGGCGCGTGCCCGCGCCGAGGCACGGCGGGCCCAGCGCGCCCGCGAGGCGGCGGTGGCCAAGGCCGTCGCCGCGGCCGCGGCGCAGGTCCTCGCCCGGCTCGAGGTCTCCCTCGCCGCCGCGGCGCAGGAGCGCGGCGCGGCCGACGCCCGACGCTCGGCCCTGGAGGAGGAGCTGGGCTCGCTGCGGGCGCGGACCCGTGAGCTGGCCGCGGAGCTGGAGCAGCTCGTCGACACCGTGCACAAGGACGAGATGGCCCGGGCCGAGCAGCGGATGCGCATCGAGCAGCTGCAGGCCCGGGCGGTGGAGGAGCTCGGCATCGCTCCCGAGGTGCTGCTGGCCGAGTACGGCCCGGACCAGCTGGTGCCGCCGTCCATCCCGGTGCCCGCGCAGCAGCCCGCCCGGCCGGAGGAGGGCACCGCGCAGCAGGGCGCCGCGGAGGCGGGCGCCGCGCAGGAGGGCACGGGCACCAGCGAGCGGGTCGCCCAGCCGGAGGAGCAGCCGGTCGAGCAGGGCGTCCCGTTCGTGCGCGAGGAGCAGGAGAAGCGGCTGCGCTCGGCCGAGCGCGCGCTCGCCCTGCTGGGCAAGGTCAACCCGCTGGCGCTGGAGGAGTTCTCCGCGCTCGAGGAGCGCCACCAGTTCCTCGTCGAGCAGCTCGAGGACCTCAAGGCGACCCGGCGCGACCTGCTCGACATCGTGCGCGAGGTCGACGAGCGGGTGGAGCAGGTATTCGCCGCGGCCTACGCCGACACCGCGCGCGAGTTCGAGCGCGTCTTCGCCCGCCTCTTCCCGGGCGGTGAGGGCCGGCTGGTCCTCACCGACCCCTCGGACATGCTCACCACCGGCATCGAGGTGGAGGCGCGCCCGCCGGGCAAGAAGGTCAAGCGGCTGTCGCTGCTGTCCGGCGGGGAGCGCTCCCTCACCGCCGTCGCCCTGCTGGTGGCCATCTTCAAGGCCCGCCCCAGCCCGTTCTACGTGATGGACGAGGTGGAGGCGGCGCTGGACGACACCAACCTCGGCCGGCTGCTGGTGATCATGGAGGAGCTGCGGGAGTCCTCTCAGCTGATCGTGATCACCCATCAGAAGCGCACCATGGAGATCGCCGACGCGCTCTACGGCGTCACCATGCGTGGCGACGGCGTCACCACGGTGATCAGTCAGCGGCTCCGCGAGGCAGAACCGGCCTGACGCCGCGCCCGTCGGGAGGCGGTCCGCCGATCCGTGACCGCTTCGTCACCCGGCGGGCGTTGTGCGGCGCCGCCCGGCTGGGTAGGCCGGTGGCATGGGGTCTCTCAGTGGCTCTCTCAGCGGCTCTCTCAGCGGGGCGTTCGCGCTGCTCGCCGTCGTGCTGCTCGTGGCGGTCGGGCTCTCGGTCCTGGTGATCCTCGTGACCGCCTCGGGGCGGGACGAGGACCCGGTGGCCGCGGCCGAGGGCCCGGGCCTGCTGGCCCGTCGCGACGGCGGGGCGCGGGCCCGGCGCTGGTTCGAGCGGGCCGTGGACCTGGTGGGGCGCGGGCTGGGGGTGCTCGCTCCCGGCCGGCGGGAGCCGGGCGCCGAGGGGCTCGGCGCGACGTCGCGCTCGACGGCATCGACGACGGCATCGACGGCGATGGCGACGGCGGTGGCGGCCGGAGCGGCCCGCCCCGCCCGGTCCACGTCACCGACCGAGGGCGACCGGCCCGGTGCAGGCGTCCGCACCGCGGGCCCCGTCGTCGCCCCGGCCGACGACGCGCCTACGCGCGTCGATCTCACCGCCGTCGAGGCCCGCGACCGTGCCGAGGTCGACCTCCGCCGGTCCGTCGCCCTGCCCGGCGTCGCCGAGCCCGCCGCGGCCGGGCGTGCAGGGCTGCCGCCCTCCGGCAGCCGCGCCGCCGATCCGGCCCGTCCGGCCCGCGGACGCCCGCACCTGCCCCCCGTCGTGCACCGGGTGACCGAGCGCCTGGTGGCCCGGGTGTTCGACCCGTTCGGCAGCCCAGGCACCGGCGACGGCAGCACCGACCGACCGGGCCCGAGCGTGGCCGGCCCGCCCACCGCGGCCAGCCGGTCCACGACCCGACCGGCCGACGGCCCGGCGGCGCGCCGCTCCACCAGCCCCCGGTCGCTCCGCTCCAGCAGCTCCCGGTCCCTCCGCTCCAGCGGCCCCCGGTGACGGCGGCCGCCCGCTCGCCCGTCTGGGAGACTGCTGTCCTGTGACCGCTGCCGAGACCATCGTCCTCGTCGTCGTCATCGCCGTCCTCGCCCTGGTGGCGGTGGTCGGGCTCGTCGTCACCGGACGACGGCGCCGGCCGCTGCCTCCGGCCGAGCGACCTCGGCCCGGCACGGACTACGCCCCCGGCGTCGGCGACGACGCCGAGACCCCCCGCGACACCCCCACCCGCACCGTCGCCACGGTCGAGCTGCCCGAGGCGCCGGAGACCCCGGGCGCCCTGGTCGAGCCGCCGGTGGTCGTGCCCGAGCCGGTCGTCGAGCGGCCCTCGCCGGTCGCCGGCCGGATGGTGCGGCTGCGGGCCCGGCTGGCCCGCTCCCAGTCCACGCTGGGCCGCGGGCTGCTCGGCCTGCTCTCCCGGGACGTGCTCGACGAGTCCACCTGGGAGGAGGTCGAGGACGTCCTGCTCGGCGCCGACGTCGGCGTCGGGCCCACCCAGGAGCTGGTCGATCGGCTGCGCATGCGGACCAAGGTGCTCGGCACCCGCAGCCCGCAGGAGGTGCGCGAGCTGCTGCGCGAGGAGCTCCTCGCGCGGGTGCAGCCCGATCTTGACCGTTCCCTGCGCACCGACCGGCATGGGGGCCGCCCCGCCGTCGTGCTCGTGGTGGGCGTGAACGGCACCGGCAAGACCACGACCGTGGGCAAGCTGGCCCGGGTGCTGGTGGCCGAGGACAAGGACGTGCTGCTCGGTGCGGCCGACACCTTCCGCGCGGCCGCGGCCGACCAGCTGACCACCTGGGGCGAGCGGGTCGGCGTGGCCACCATCCGCGGCCCGGAGGGCGCCGACCCGGCCAGCGTGGCCTTCGAGGCGGTCAAGGCCGGCACCGAGGTCGAGGCCGACGTCGTGCTGGTCGACACCGCCGGCCGGCTGCAGAACAAGGCCGGCCTGATGGACGAGCTGGGCAAGGTCAAGCGGGTCATCGAGCGGCAGGCCCCGGTGGACGAGGTGCTCCTGGTCCTGGACGCCACCACCGGCCAGAACGGCATGGTGCAGGCGCGGGTCTTCTCCGAGGTCGTCGCCGTCACCGGCATCGTGCTCACCAAGCTCGACGGCACCGCCAAGGGCGGCATCGTGGTCGCGGTGCAGCGCGAACTCGGCGTGCCGGTGAAGCTGGTCGGCCTGGGCGAGGGCCCGGACGACCTCGCCCCCTTCGACCCCGAGGCCTTCGTCGACGCGCTGCTGGAGGCCTGAGCCCCCCCGGTCCGGTCGGAACGATCACGCGGGCGTGATCCTTCCATGCTTACCGCGACAGATCTGTCGCGGTAAGCATGGAACGAGCGCGGTGAGGACCCGCTGACCGCTCCCCGGCCCCCCTCCAAGGGCGAGTGCTCAGGCCCGCTCCGCCGCCATGGTGAGGAGCTGTTCACCTGGCCGAAACGCAGGGGCCCGCATCGTCACCTGGGGGAAACACGCGGCGTCCGGACCGGTAACGACGCCCCGTCAGGTTGTGCTCCGTCCCCGCGATGCTCGCGACCTTCGTGCGCGGGTTGAGAGAAGGAGCACTCCGTGACACCTAGTGCCGGCGACACCGCCTGGGTCCTCACGAGCGCCGCGCTCGTGCTGCTCATGACCGGTCCCGCCCTCGCGCTCTTCTACGGCGGCATGGTCCGCTCCAAGAGCGTCCTGAACATGATGATGATGAGCTTCGGCGCCCTCGGGCTCATCACCGTGCTGTGGGTCCTCTACGGCTACTCGCTCGCCTTCGGCAACGACGTCGGCGGCGGCCTGCTCGGAAACCTCGACTTCATCGGGCTCAAGGGCCTGATGCAGGCCGACCCGCTCGGCGGGGTCGAGGGGCAGGCGGCGGGCATCCCGCCGCTGGCGTTCGTCGCCTTTCAGGCCGTGTTCGCGATCATCACCGGGGCGCTGATCTCCGGCGCCATCGCCGACCGCACCCGGTTCGGCCCGTGGATGGTCTTCTCCGGCATCTGGGCGACGGTCGTCTACTTCCCGGTCTGCCACTGGGTCTTCTCCTTCGACGGCTACACGGCGGAGAAGGGCGGCTGGATCGCCAACCAGCTCAAGGCCATCGACTTCGCCGGCGGGACCGCGGTGCACATCAACGCCGGCGCCGCCGGCCTGGCGCTGGCGCTCGTGCTGGGCAAGCGGATCGGCTTCGGCAAGGACCCGATGCGCCCGCACAACCTGACCCTGGTGATGATCGGCGCCGGCCTGCTGTGGTTCGGCTGGTTCGGCTTCAACGCCGGCTCCGCCCTCGGCGCCAACAACACCGCGGCCGTCGCCTGGGTGAACACCCTCGCGGCCACCGCCGCGGCGAGCCTGGCGTGGCTGGCCACCGAGAAGATCCGCGACGGGCACGCCACGTCCCTCGGCGGCGCGTCGGGCATCGTGGCCGGGCTGGTCGCCATCACCCCGGCCTGCTCCGCGGTCAACCCGTTCGGGGCGATCGTGCTGGGCGTCGTGGCCGGCGTGGTCTGCGCGCTGGCGGTCTCGCTGAAGTTCAAGCTCGGCTTCGACGACTCCCTGGACGTCGTCGGCGTCCACCTCGTCGGCGGCATCACCGGCACGCTGCTCATCGGCCTGCTCGCCACCGACAAGGCCCCGGCCGGCGTCAACGGCCTGTTCTACGGCGGCGGCCTCGACCAGCTGTGGCGCCAGGCGGTCGCGGCGCTCGCGGTCATGGTGTTCTCCTTCGTCCTGGCCTACGCCATCGGCAAGGTCATCGACCTCACCATGGGCTTCCGGGTCAGCGAGGAGGACGAGGTGACCGGCGTCGACGTCACCATCCACGCCGAGTCGGCCTACGAGCTCGGCGCCACCGTGGGCGGCGGGTTCGCCCCGTCCCGCACCGTCACCGCTCCCGCGAGCCAGAAGGTGGACGCATGAAGCTCGTCACCGCCGTCATCAAGCCGTTCAAGCTCGACGACGTGAAGTCGGCCCTGGAGGCCTTCGGGGTCAGCGGCCTGACCGTGAGCGAGGCCAGCGGCTACGGCCGGCAGAAGGGCCACACCGAGGTCTACCGCGGCGCGGAGTACACCGTGGACCTCGTGCCCAAGGTGCGCATCGAGGTGCTGGTGGACGACGCCGACGCCGACGACGTCATCGAGGTCGTCACCAAGAGCGCCCAGACCGGGCGGATCGGCGACGGCAAGGTGTGGGCCGTGCCGGTGGACACCGTGGTCCGCGTCCGCACGGGGGAACGTGGCCCCGAGGCCCTGTAGGCACTGCCCCGAGGCCCTGAAGGACTACGAAGAAAGCGCACCGAGTACCGAGCAGAGAAGAGCACCGTGAGCGAGCCGACCGAGCTGCCGACCGGGCTGCCGACCGAGCGGCCGACGCAGCTGCTGGAGGACTTCGCCGCGGAGCGCTCGCGCCTGCTGGCCCGGCCCGGACCCACCGGGCCGGGCCGGCGGCGCGCCCTGGCCGACCTCACCGACGGCTGGCTCCGCGGACTGTTCCAGCAGGCCGCGGGTGCTGCGGACGGGCAGCCGGGCGGGCTGGCGCTGGTCGCCGTCGGCGGCCACGGCCGGGGCGAGCTCTCCCCGGGCAGCGACCTGGACCTGCTGCTCCTGCACGACGGGCGACGCGAGCCGGACGAGCTGGCCGCGCTCGCCGACAGGCTCTGGTACCCGGTCTGGGACTCGGGGCTGCGGCTGGACCACTCGGTGCGCACACCCGCCCAGGCGCGCCGGACGGCGGGGGAGGACCTGCCGGTGCTGCTCGGGCTGCTCGACGCCCGCGCGGTCGTCGGCGACGCCGCCCTCGCCCAGCAGCTGCGCTCCGACGTCCTGTCGGACTGGCGGCGCGAGGCCCGCAAGCGGCTGCCGGAGCTGCAGGCCTCCTGCCGGGAGCGGGAGGAGCGCCACGGCGACGTCGCCTTCACCCTCGAGCCGGACCTCAAGGAAGGGCACGGCGGGCTGCGCGACGTCGTGGTGCTGCGGGCCATCGCCGCCAGCTGGGTGGCCGACCGGCCGCACGGCGACGTCGACGGCGCGCGCGAGCGGCTGCTCGACGTGCGCGACGCCCTGCACCTGACCACCGGACGGCCGCTGGACCGGCTGCTGCTGCAGGAGCAGGACGCGGTGGCGGCGCGGCTGGGCCTGGCCGACGCCGACTCGGTGCTCCGGCTGGTCGTGGAGGCCGCCCGCACCGTGTCCTACGCCAGTGAGATCACCTGGCGCCGGGTGGAGCGGACCCTCGCCCCGCGCCGGCGCGGGCTGCGGCTCACCCGGCCGCCCCGGATGCGCCCGCTCGCCCCGTCGCTGCTCGAGCACGAGGGCGAGGTGGTGCTGGCCGCCGACGCTCCGGTGGCCGCCGACCCGGTGCTGCCGCTGCGGGCGGCGGCGGTGGCCGCCCAGGAGGGGCTGCCGCTCGCCCCGGACACGGTGGCCCGGCTGGCCGGTGCGCCCCGGCTGCCCGAGCCGTGGCCCGCCTCCGCCCTCGACGCCCTCGTGGCGCTGCTCGGCGCCGGCGGCCCGGCGGTGCCGGTGTGGGAGGCGCTGGACCAGAGCGGGGTCGTCGTGCAGCTGCTCCCGGAGTGGGCGAGCGTGCGCAACCGGCCCCAGCGCAACGCGGTGCACCGCTGGACGGTGGACCGGCACCTGGTCGAGACGGCCGCGCAGGCCTCCCGCCTCACCCGCAAGGTGCAGCGACCGGACCTGCTGCTGGTCGGCGCGCTCCTGCACGACCTCGGCAAGGGCCGCCGCCGCGGCGACCACTCCCGGGAGGGGGCCAAGCTCGTCCGGGTCGTCGGCGCGCGGCTCGGGTTCGGCCCGGCCGACGTCGACGTGCTCGTCGCCCTGGTGCGCCACCACCTGCTGCTGGTCGAGACCGCCACCCGCCGCGACCTGGAGGACCCGGCCACCGCCGCCGGCGTCGCCGAGGCGGTGGGCGACCTGCAGACCCTGGAGCTGCTGAACGCCCTCACCGAGGCCGACGCCCTGGCCACCGGCCCCGCCGCCTGGAGCGAGTGGCGGGCGGCGCTGGTGGACGACCTGGTCCACCGCACCGCGGCGTCGCTGCGGGGGGAGCCGGTCCCCGTGGGCGAGGCCGCCCTGGACGCGGAGCAGCAGCGGCTGGTGCACGCGGTGGCGGCGGCCGGCGAGCCGGCCGTGCAGGTCGAGCGGGCCGCCCACGGGTGGGACGTCACGGTGGCGGCGGAGGACCGGCGCGGGCTGATCGGCACCGTGGCCGGGGTGCTGTCGCTGCACCGGCTGTCCGTGCGGGGGGCGGACATGCGCACCGAGCGGGGCGTCGGCGCAGCGGGGGGCGCGGGTAGCGCCGGTCAGGGAGTCGACGTCGCCCTCGATGTCTGGCGGGTGGTCCCCGAGTTCGACGACGAGGTCGACGCCGACCGGCTGCGCGAGGACGTCCGCCGCGCGCTCTCCGGACGGCTCGACGTCGCCGCGCTGCTGGACAAGCGCGAGGCCTCGCGGGCCCGGCCCCGCACCCCGGTGCCGCCGGCGCGGGTCGACGTCGTGCCGGGCGCCTCGGCCACGGCCACCGTGCTGGAGGTCCGCGCCCACGACCGCCCGGCGCTGCTGCACCGGCTCGGCCGTGCCCTCGCCCTCGCCGGGCTCGACGTGCGCGCCGCGCGCGTGGCCACGCTGGGGGCGGAGGTGGTCGACGTGTTCTACGTCGTCGACGAGGCCGGGCGGGCGCTGCCGGACGACCGCGCCCGGGAGGCCGCGCGGATCCTGCGCGACGTGGCCGGCTGACCGGCCCGGCGTCCGCCGCGGGTTCGGTCGCCGGTCGCCGGTGGGGGCCGCCGGTTAGGCTGGAGCGCTGCCGGGCCGGCGCACCCTCCGGTGCCCGCGCCGTCAGCTGCAGCACGACAACACCGCAGCAGGAGATCACCCCAGCAGGGAGAGACGCCCGCCGTGTTCGACACCCTCCACGACCGCCTCGCCGCCAGCTTCAAGAACCTGCGCGGCAAGGGCCGGCTCAGCGACGCCGACATCGAGGCGACCACCCGCGAGATCCGGGTGGCGCTGCTCGAGGCCGACGTCGCCCTGCCGGTGGTGCGCGAGTTCATCGCGGCGGTGCGCGAGCGGGCGCAGGGCGCCGAGGTCAGCCAGGCGCTGAACCCGGCCCAGCAGATCGTCAAGATCGTCAACGAGGAGCTCGTGACGATCCTCGGCGGGGAGACCCGCCGGCTGCGCTTCGCCAAGAACCCGCCGACCGTGATCATGCTCGCCGGCCTGCAGGGCGCCGGAAAGACCACGCTGGCCGGCAAGCTGGCCCACTGGCTCAAGGAGCAGGGCCACCAGCCCATCCTCGTGGCCGCCGACCTGCAGCGTCCCAACGCCGTGACCCAGCTCCAGGTGGTCGGCGAGCGGGCCGGCGGCGCGGTGTTCGCGCCCGAGCCCGGCAACGGCGTCGGCGACCCGGTGGCGGTGGCGCGGGCCTCGATCGAGGAGGCCCGGCGCAAGCTGCACGACGTCGTCGTGGTCGACACCGCCGGCCGCCTCGGCATCGACGCCGACCTCATGCAGCAGGCCGCGGACATCCGCGACGCCGTGCAGCCGGACGAGGTGCTCTTCGTCCTCGACGCCATGATCGGTCAGGACGCGGTGGTCACCGCGCAGGCCTTCCTCGACGGCGTCGGCTTCGACGGCGTGGTGCTCACCAAGCTCGACGGCGACGCCCGCGGTGGCGCGGCCCTGTCGGTGCGCGGGGTGACCGGCCGGCCGGTCATGTTCGCCAGCAACGGCGAGAAGCTCGAGGACTTCGACGTCTTCCACCCCGAGCGGATGGCCTCGCGCATCCTCGGCATGGGCGACGTGCTCACGCTCATCGAGCAGGCCGAGAAGGCCTTCGACGCCGAGCAGACCGAGAAGATGGCCCGCAAGCTGCAGGGCGGGCAGGACTTCACCCTCGAGGACTTCCTCGGCCAGCTGCAGGCGATCCGCAAGATGGGCTCGATGGGCAAGCTGCTCGGGATGCTCCCGGGCATGAGCCAGTTCCGCGACCAGATCGACAACATCGACGACCGCGAGCTGGACCGGGTCGAGGCGATCATCCGCTCGATGACCCCGGCCGAGCGGGACAACCCCAAGCTGCTCAACGCCTCCCGCCGCGCCCGGATCGCGGGCGGCTCGGGCACCGCCGTGGCCGACGTCAACGGCCTGGTCGAGCGCTTCGGCGAGGCGCAGAAGATGATGCGCTCGATGGCCGGCGGCGGCCTGCCGGGCATGCCCGGTCTGCCCGGGATGGGCATGGGCAAGAAGGCGCGCGGCAAGGCCCAGTCCAAAGCACAGGCCGGCAAGGGCAAGAAGGGCAAGGCCCGTTCGGGCAACCCGGCCAAGCGCGCCCAGGAGCTCGCCGCCGCGGCCGAGCGCGCCCAGGCGGGTGGTGCTGCCCAGCCCGGCGCCGCCTTCGGCGCCGGCGCCAACGGCGGTCCCGCGCTGCCGCCCGACTTCGAGCTGCCCGACGAGTTCAAGGGCCTGCTGCCCCCCGGCCGCTGACCTGCCCGGCTGATGACCCCCGGCCCGGCCGGAACGATCACGGCCCCGTGATCCATGGTCGCCGCCCCCACGAAATGTCATGGGGGCGGCGACGACGTGAAGGGGGCGGTCGGCACCTGGGCGGCCGCTCCAGGGGCCTCGCCGTTCCAGCGCCTCCCGCTGTTGATCTTGTAGAGCCCCCGGCGATTGGGACCGCCCCCACCCCGTCTGGCATGATGGCCGGCTGAACCGGACCGCCGACGGGCCCTCTACTCCTCGTGCGGGACGCGTCCACCGAGCGCCGCCGCCAGCCGTCCCCACAGCCGGGCGCGGGGCTCACCTCATCAGACCAGGAGTTCACGCACCCGTGGCTGTCAAGATCAAGCTCCTCCGCATGGGCAAGATCCGTGCGCCGTACTACCGCATCGTCGTCGCCGACTCGCGCACCAAGCGCGACGGTCGCGCGATCGAGGAGATCGGCAAGTACCACCCCACCGTCGAGCCGTCGTTCATCGAGGTGAACTCGGAGCGGGCGCAGTACTGGCTGTCCGTCGGCGCCCAGCCGACCGAGCCGGTGCTGGCGATCCTCAAGGTCACCGGCGACTGGCAGAAGTTCAAGGGCGAGCCCGGCGCCGAGGGCACGCTGAAGACCGCCGCCCCCAAGGTCGACAAGCGGGCCGTCTTCGAGGCCGCCGCCAAGGAGACCCTCGACGCGCCGAAGGACGGTGCCACGACGCCGCGCAAGAAGGCCGCGCCGGCCGAGCAGGCGCCGGAGCAGCCGGCCGTCGTCGAGACCGCCGAGGCTGCCGACGCCACCCCGGCTCCGGCCGAGGTCGAGGCCGCCGCTGCGCCCGCGACTGAGGGCGCTGCCGACAGCAGCACCGAGGCCTGAGCATGCTCGACGAGGCGCTCGAGCATCTCGTCAAGGGCATCGTCGAGCACCCCGACGACGTCCGCGTGCGCGACCGCAACGGCCGTCGCGGCCGCACGCTCGAGGTCCGGGTGCACCCCGACGACCTCGGCAAGGTGATCGGCCGCTCCGGCCGCACCGCCAAGGCCCTGCGCACCGTCGTCGGCGCGCTGGCGCCCGGCCGCGGCGTCCGCGTCGACATCCTCGACGTGGACGAGATCCGCTAGCTCCCGCACCAGCTGCAAGACCTGAACGACCTGCACGACCCCGCGGCCCGCGGCGCGACCGGCACCGGTCGCCCGCGGGCCGTGTCGTCTCCCCGCCGTCGTCCAGCCGTCCCGCCCGTCGTCGCCCAGCCGTCGTCGCCCGCCCGTCGTCGTCCCGTCCCCCGGAGGACCTTCCGATGCAGCTCGTCGTCGGCCGGATCGGCCGCGCGCACGGTATCCGCGGCGAGGTGACCGTGGAGGTGCGCACCGACGACCCCGAGCGCCGCCTCGGGCCGGGCGCCGTGCTGGCCACGGACCCGCCCGAGCGGGGCCCGCTCACGGTGGCCGGCGGCAAGGTCCACTCCGGCCGGCTGCTGCTGCGCTTCGAGGGGGTCCATGACCGCAACGGCGCCGAGGCGCTGCGCGACACGCTCCTGGTCGCCGACGTCGACCCGGACGAGAGCCCGGAGGACCCCGAGGAGTTCTAAGACCACCAGCTGGTCGGCCTCGACGTCGTCACGGTGGCCGGGGAGCACGTCGGCGAGGTGGCCGAGATGCTCCACCTGCCCGGGCAGGACCTGGTGTCGGTGCGCCGCCCGGACGGGCGCGAGGTGCTGGTGCCGTTCGTGGCCGCGATCGTGCCCACGGTCGACCTCGAGCAGCAGCGGATGGTGGTCGACCCGCCTCCCGGTCTGCTCGAGGAGCTGCCGGAGGAGCAGCCCGACCAGCAGCCGGACGAGCAGCCCGAGCAGGAGCCGGGGGAGTAGCCGGTGCGCGTCGACGTCGTCACGATCTTCCCGGACTACCTCGCGCCGCTGCGCCTGTCCCTGCTGGGCAAGGCGCGGGAGACCGGGCTGCTCGACGTCCGGGTGCACGACCTGCGGGACTGGACCCACGACCGGCACCGCACCGTCGACGACACCCCCTACGGCGGTGGGGCGGGCATGGTGATGCGGCCGGAGCCGTGGGGCGAGGCCATCGACGCGCTGCTGGCCGCCCCCGACGCGCCCGCCCCCGCGCCGCGGCTGCTGGTGCCCAGCCCCTCCGGCCGGCGCTTCGACCAGGCCATGGCCCACGAGCTGGCCGCCGAGCCGTGGCTGGCCTTCGCCTGCGGCCGCTACGAGGGCATCGACGCCCGGGTGGTGGACGAGGCGGCCGGTCGGATGCGCGTGGACGAGGTGTCCCTCGGCGACTACGTCCTCAACGGCGGCGAGGTGGCGGTGCTGGTGGTCGTGGAGGCGGTGGCCAGGCTGCTGCCCGGCGTGATCGGCAACGCCGAGAGCCTGGTGGAGGAGAGCCACGCCGACGGCCTGCTGGAGTACCCGGTCTTCACCAAGCCGGCCACCTGGCGTGAGCGCGAGGTGCCGCCGGTGCTGCTCTCCGGCGACCACGGCGCGGTGGCCCGGTGGCGGCGCGACGAGGCGCTGCGCCGTACCGCTGCGCGCCGGCCCGACCTGCTCGCCGCGCTCGACGTCGCCGGCCTGGACCGGCGCGACCTGGCCGTGCTCGCGGAGCAAGGATGGGGCCCCGGCCCCGCAGGCCGGCTCGTCCGCACGCCCGCCTGAACCGGATTCGCCCGCGCCCTGCTGATTCGCTCGCGCCCCAGGCGCTGTGGCAGACTGACCGGCTGTTGCCCGCGCGCCCCGCGCCCCTGCCACAGGGGGAGCGCTCCTCGTGCGCGCCGGACCGACTTCGAACGACTGATCCCGACCCACCGACCCGTGCCGGTGACCTGTGGCACCGACGAGGAAGAAGACGCCATGCACACGCTGGACGCGCTCGACGCCGCGAGCCTGCGGGACGACATCCCCGAGTTCCGCCCCGGCGACACCGTCAAGGTCCACGTCCGGGTCGTGGAGGGCAACCGCTCCCGCGTCCAGGTCTTCCAGGGCGTCGTCATCCGGCGCCAGGGCCACGGCCTGCGCGAGACCTTCAGCGTCCGCAAGGTGAGCTTCGGCGTGGGCGTCGAGCGCACCTTCCCGGTGCACACCCCGATCATCGAGCGGGTCGAGCTGGTCACGCGCGGCGACGTGCGCCGCGCCAAGCTCTACTACCTGCGCGACCTGCGCGGCAAGAAGGCCAAGATCAAGGAGAAGCGGGAGACCCCGGCTGCCGCCAAGTGAGGCAGCCCTCCTCCTTCGCAGCGTGACCGACGCCGCGCCCCCCACCGCCCCCGGCTCGCCGGGTACGCCGCGGGGTGAGCGCGGCGTCGTGCTGTGCGGGGACGAATCGGTAAGACTGCGCTGCGGCCGGTGCGGAGCCGCACGGTGCGAGAGGGTCTTGTGAGCACCAACGACGGCGAGGGGAACGGGGAGCGGATGGGTGAGCAGGCGCCGGGCGAGCAGGCGCCGGGGTCGACGGCCGACGGCACGCCCGAGCGGGTGGAGCCGACGGCGTCCGCCTCGGAGCACTCCCGGACCGACGACGGAGCCGCGCCACCGCGCGGGAGCGAGCGCAAGCGCTCGGAGAGCGGCTCCTTCCTGCGCGAGCTCCCCTTCATCCTCGTCGCCGCGCTTGTCCTCTCGCTGCTGATCAAGACTTTCCTCGTCCAGGCCTTCTACATCCCGTCCGGGTCGATGGAGAACACGCTCCTGGTCGGCGACCGCGTGTTCGTCAACAAGCTCACCACCCGGTTCGGCGAGGTGCACCGGGGCGACGTCGTCGTCTTCCGCGACCCGGCCAACTGGCTGTCCGAGTCGAGCGCCCCCAAGGCCACGGGTCTGGCCGGAGCGGTGCGCCGGGCGCTGGAGTTCGTCGGCCTGGCCCCGTCCTCCTCCGACGACGACCTGATCAAGCGGGTCATCGGCGTCGGCGGCGACACCGTCGCGTGCTGCGACGCCAAGGGCCGGCTCACCGTCAACGGCACCCCGCTGGACGAGCCCTACCTCTATCCCGGCGACGTGCCCAGCGAGCAGAAGTTCAAGGTCACCGTGCCGCAGGGCGACCTGTGGATGATGGGCGACCACCGCAGCGTCTCCGAGGACAGCCGGGTCCACATCGGCGAGCCCGGCGGGGGCTTCGTGCCCGAGGACGACGTCGTCGGCCGCGCGTTCGTGGTCGTCTGGCCGCTGGACCGGTTCCGGACCCTGCACCGCCCGGACACCTTCGACCAGCCCGCGCTCACCTCGCACTGAGCCCTCTGACGCGACCGGCCGGGAGAGCGCATGACCGAGCCCTCCGGCAGCGGGCCTCAGGACGTCGTGCCTCCGGCCGGCGTCCGCTGGCGGCGCAGCGCGAAGGCGCTCCTGCTCGACGCGCGGGACGGTGAGGACGCCGGGCCGGACGGGACGCACCGGCTGCTCCTGCTGCACATGCGCGACCCGGGCGACCCCGCCAAGGCGCCCTGGTGGGAGCTGCCCGGCGGGGGGCTGGAGCCGGGCGAGGACGAGCGGACCGCCTGCGCGCGAGAGGTGGCCGAGGAGACCGGCTGGCAGGTCGACGTCGACGACGTCGGCCCGGGGCTGTGGACCCGGCGGGCCACCTTCGTCTGGTACGGCACCCGCCGCTGGCAGGCCGAGACGGTGCACGTGGTGCGGCTGCGCCCGGGCACCCCGCGGCGCGAGCGGCTGCCCACCGACGAGGAGGCCGGCGCGCTGCTGGACCTCCGCTGGTGGACGGTGTCCGAGCTGACCGCCGCGGTGGACCGCGGCGAGCGCACGTATCCCGGCCGGCTGCTCGAGCTGGCGCCGCGCCTGCTCGCGGGGGAGGGCGTGGACGAGGGCTTCGAGGTCTGGGACTGACCCGGGCATCGGCGCCGGCGGGCCGGCGCCGGTGCCCGCTGCGCACCGGCGGGCGGGCTAGGCTCTCGGGCATGGCCGGCGGCACCAGCGGGGACGGCAGCAGCACGGACGGCAGCAGCGGGGACGGCACGGCGGCCGGAGAGCAGCCCGAGCACCCCCGGCCGGAGCAGAGCCGGGTCCCGCGCCGAGCCGCCAGGGTGCTGCTGCTCGACCCCGACGACCGGCTGCTGCTCTTCCGCGGCGGCGACCCGGACCGGCCCGACCAGACCTTCTGGTTCACCCCGGGCGGCGGGATGGAGCCCGGGGAGGACAGCGCCCAGACCCTGCGGCGCGAGCTGGCCGAGGAGCTGGGGCTGCTCGACGTCGAGGTGGGCCCGCACGTGTGGGACCGGCAGGCGGAGTTCACCTTCCTCGGCGTCGACTACGACCAGCGCGAGACCTACCACCTGGTGCGCTGCGCGCGGTTCGCCGTCGACACCTCCGGCATGAGCGCGCTGGAGCGGTCCTCGCACGTCGAGCACCGGTGGTGGACGCTGGACGAGCTCGCGGCGGCCGAGGAGGCGCAGACCGACGTGTTCGCCCCGCCGGACCTGGCCCGGCGGCTGGCCGAGCTGTTGCACGACGGGCCGCCGGCCGCCCCGGTGCGCGTCCTCGGGTCGGTGCTGCCGTGAGGTCGGGACGACGGAGCACTCCCGGTCCCACCCGTGCCGCTGCTGCCACCGGCGCGGGCGTCGTGCCCACGCTGCGCACCGAGCGCCGGCTGCTGCGCGAGTCGGGCGCGGGCCTGCTGGCCGCCGTCGACGAGGTCGGCCGCGGGGCGCTGGCCGGGCCGGTCACCGTCGGCGTCGTGCTGGTCGACCTCGACGTCACCACCGCCCCGCGCGGCCTGCGCGACAGCAAGCTGCTCACGCCCGCCGCGCGCGAGGCCCTGGTCCCGCGGCTGGTGCGGTGGGGGCGGGCCAGGGCGGTCGCCCACGCCAGCGCCGCGGAGATCGACGCCATCGGCATCCTGCGCGCCCTCCGGCTGGCCGGTGAGCGCGCGCTGGCCCAGCTGCCGGTCCGACCCGACCTGGTGCTGCTCGACGGCAACTACGACTGGCTCACCCGCCCCGCCGAGCCGCCGGCGCTGTTCGACCTGCCCACGCTCGACGTGCCCGCGCCGCGCGGCGGACCGGCCGGCGCCCCCCGCGACGCCGCCCCGCGCCCGCCGGCCCCCGTCCTCGGCGCCGGTGACCTCGCGCCGGTCCCGGTGCGCACGCTGGTCAAGGCCGACCTGCGCTGCGCCGCCGTCGCGGCGGCCAGTGTGCTCGCCAAGACCACCCGGGACGCGCTCATGGTCGAGCTCGCCGCCCAGCACCCCGGCTACGGCTGGGAGGAGAACAAGGGCTACGCCAGCCCGAGCCACCAGGAGGGGCTGGCGGCGCTGGGCCCGTGCGTCGAGCACCGGCGCAGCTGGAACCTGCGTACGCTCGCCCGGGAGGGGCACTGGCAGGACCGGGAGGGGGAGCAGGGCGGGCCGGACGTGCTCGCGCCGCTGGAGCAGGGCGGCCTCGACGAGGTGCTCGTCGCAGCGGCCGGCGAGGACGAGGCCCTGACCGACGGGCCGCAGGACGAGCAGGACGAGCTGCACGAGCTGGAGAGGGCATGAGCGCCGAGGACCTCGAGCGGTACGAGACCGAGATGGAGCTGCAGCTCTACCGGGAGTACCGCGACGTCGTCGGCCTGTTCAGCTACGTCGTCGAGACCGAGCGGCGGTTCTACCTCACCAACACCGTCGACCTGCAGGTGCGCGCCACCAGCGAGGGCGAGACGTACTTCGAGGTCACCATGTCCGACGCGTGGGTCTGGGACATGTACCGTCCGGCGCGGTTCGTCAAGAACGTCAAGGTGCTCACCTTCAAGGACGTCAACGTCGAGGAGCTGGCCAAGGCCGACCTCGAGCTGCCGCGGGACGGGATGGCCGGCTAGCCGCTCCTCCGGCCGGCGTCCCCGCGCCGGGGTCGCCGTCGGCGCGGGGCATGGCCCACCCGGCGGGTGGGAAGCATCGGATCCCGCGCCGATGAGGGATCCGATGGGGCGAAGGGCGCCCCTGCCCGCGGCCGCGGGCCTACCGTGCCATCGCGATGCTGCAGCCAGAGCGTCCCCCCGCGAGCCCCGCCGCCCTGCTCCGCCAGGCGCGGCTCTTCGAGCGGCTGTGGAACGCCTCGGCCGCGATGCTGGACGCCGGGAGCGAGGCCGAGGTCGCCCTGCTGGTCCTGCGGGCAGGCATGGCCGCCTTCGACGCCGACGCCGGGTTCGTCGCGCTGTCGCCGCGCCCGGGAGCCCCGCTGCAGGTCCTGCACGTCGCCCGGCTCACCGAGCCCCCCGCGCCGCTCGAGCTGGCGCCGGACGCCCCGTACCCGCTGGCCGTTGCCGTGCGCAGCGGCCAGGCGCTCTTCATCCCCAGCAACGAGGACCTGCGCTGCGAGCACCCGGGGCTGGTGCGCCTGCGCGGGGAGGACCACGCCTGCGCGTCGATCCCGCTGCGGGTCGACGACGAGGTGCAGGGCGCGCTCAACCTGTCCTGGGACGAGCCGCGCGCGTTCGACGACGACGAGCGGGCGCTGCTCGAGGCGCTCGGCCTGCACTGCGCCGCGGCGGTGCTGCGGGTGCGCGAGACGCTGGCCACCCAGGAGACGCTCCGGCTGCACAGCGCCATCGCCGCCAACATGGCCGAGGGGGCCTGCCTGGTCCGGGTCGAGGACCAGGTGGTCGTCCACGCGAACGCCCGCTTCGGGGAGCTGTTCGGCTACCCCTCGCACGAGGTCGTCGGGCTGGCCCTGCCCAGCCTGCTGCAGCCCGAGCAGGGAGTGGGTGCCGGGGACCTGCTGGGCGACGCGGCCAGGTCGTTGGGCCAGGGCGGCCGGCGCTCAGGTCCGGGCTCCTGGGAAGGGGAGCTGCGGTGCGCCCGCGCGGACGGCTCGCTGGTCTGGATGCGGGCGCACGTGTCCGCGTTCGAGCACCCGGAGTTCGGCGACGTGCTCGTGGTCGTGGTGTCCGACGTCACCCCGCGCCGGCTGGCCGAGGAGCGGCTGCGGCACCTGGCCGACCACGACCCCCTCACCGGGCTGCCCAACCGGCGCGCCTTCACCACCGGGCTCGAGGCGCACGTGCAGCGCACGGAGCACGTGGGCGGCGCGCGCGGCGGGGCCGAGCCGGGTGGGGGGTGCGTGCTGGCCATCGACCTGGACGAGTTCAAGGCCGTCAACGACACCCGCGGTCACCGCACCGGCGACGCGCTGATCGCGGTGGTGGCGGCCACCCTCGCCGCGCAGCTGCGCGAGGGCGAGATGGTCGCCCGCACCGGCGGGGACGAGTTCGCCGCCCTGCTGCCGAGCGCCTCGGTGGCGGCGGCCGCCGCGGTGGCCGAGCGGCTGCGCCGGGCCGTCCGCGACGCCGCCGCCGACGCCGTGCCCACCGGCCGGCGCATCACCGCCAGCGTCGGCATCGCCCCGGTGCTGGCGGGCGCGAGCGCCGAGCAGCTGCTGGTGAACGCCGACCTGGCGATGTACGACGCCAAGGAGGCCGGCGGGGACCGGTTCGCGGTCTACGACGGGGCGCCGGGGCGGACCCCGCTGCTCCAGCAGCGCCTCGGCTGGCTCGAGCAGGTCGAGCAGGCGCTGGTGGAGGACGGCTTCGTGCTGCACGCCCAACCGGTGGTGGACCTGCACGACGGCCGGGTGGTGAGCCGCGAGCTGCTGCTGCGGATGCGCGCCGGCGCAGGCAGGGGCGAGGGCGTCGGCGTCGGCGGGCCACTCCCCGTCGGCGAGCACGCAGGGGAGACCCACGAGCCGCTGGTCCCCCCGGCCGCGTTCATGCCGGTCGCCGAGCGCTACGGTCTGGCGACCCGGATCGACCGGTGGGTGGCGGCGCGGGCCGTGGACCTGCTCGCCCGCGTCCCGGGGCTGCACCTGTCGGTGAACCTCTCCGCACAATCCCTCGACGACGACCGCTTCGCCGTCGACCTGGGGGCCCTGCTGGCGCGCCACCGGGTCGAGGGCGCGCGGCTGTGCGTGGAGCTGACCGAGACCGCGGCCCTGTCCAGCATGGGGCTGGCCCGCCAGCTCACCGAGCAGCTGCGCGCGCTGGGCTGCGAGCTCGCGCTGGACGACTTCGGGGCCGGCTTCGGCTCCTTCGCCTACCTCAAGCACCTGCCCTTCGACGTGATCAAGATCGACGGGGAGTTCGTGCGCGGGGCGGTGGGCTCGCGCGACGACCAGCTGGTCATCAAGGCGGTCGTCGACGTCGCCCGCGGGCAGGGCAAGCGCACGGTGGCCGAGTTCGTCGAGGACGAGGCGACCGCCCGCCTGCTGCGGGCCCTCGGCGTCGACGCCGCGCAGGGCTACCACCTGGGCCGCCCCGCGCCGCTGCACCACGGCTGAACCGGCGGCGCTCCTCCGTCCACAGGCGCCCTCGGCCCCTGCCACCGTCCACAGCGGACCGTCGGTGATCCACCCGCTCCTGGCCCGCTGCGGCACGGTCGGGCGCAGGAGGTGGTGCCCGTGCGGGCGACCGACGCGGTGGGGCGGTACGGCGAGGACGTGGCGGTGCGCCACCTGGTCGGCGCGGGGCTGGTGGTGCTCGAACGAAACTGGCGGTGCGCGGCCGGCGAGATCGACATCGTGGCCCGTGAGGGCGGCACGCTGGTGGTCTGCGAGGTCAAGACCCGGCGCAGCACCGCCTTCGGGCCGCCGGCGGCGGCCGTCACCCCGGTCAAGGCCGCTCGGCTGCTCGACCTGGCGGCGCGCTGGGTGGCTGCGCGCGGTGTCCGGCCGGCAGCCATCCGGATCGACGTCGTGGCGGTGCTGCGCCCGGACCGGGGCCCCGCGCACGTCGAGCACCTGCGGGGGGTGGCCTGATGGGGCTCGCCCGCGCCTTCGGGGTGACGCTCGTCGGCGTCGAGGGGCACGTGGTGAGGGTCGAGGCGGACCTGTCCCCGGGCCTGCCCGGCTTCGTCCTCGTCGGCCTGCCCGACACCGCGCTCACCGAGGCGCGCGACCGGGTCCGCGCCGCCGTGGTCAACTCCGGGGCGCCCTGGCCCAAGCACCGCATCACCGTCAGCCTCTCGCCGGCCTCGCTGCCCAAGCGCGGCTCGCACTTCGACCTGCCGATCGCGCTGTCGGTGCTGGCCGCGGCCGGGGCCGTGCCGCGCGAGACGCTCGAGGACGTCGTGGTGCTCGGCGAGCTCGGGCTGGACGGCCGGGTCCGCGGCGTCCGGGGGGTGCTGCCCGCCGTCCTGGCCGCTGCCGCCGCCGGGGTGCGCACCGTCGTCGTGCCGGCCGCCAACGCCGAGGAGGCCGCGCTGGTCCCCGGGGTCGAGGTGCTCGGGGCGGTCACGCTGCGCGCGCTGCTCGCGCGTCTGTGCGGCGAGCAGCCCGACGCCGAGGCACTGCCACCTGACCCCGGCCCGCCCACCGGGGCGCCGGCGGGCGTCACGGGGCCGCCGCCTCCCCCCAAGGACCTCGCCGACGTGCTCGGGCAGCCGGAGGGGCGTCACGCCCTCGAGGTCTGCGCCGCCGGCGGCCACAACCTCTTCCTGCTCGGGCCGCCCGGGGCCGGCAAGACGATGCTCGCCGAGCGCCTGCCCGGGCTGCTCCCGGACCTGGAGCACCCGGCCGCCCTGGAGGTGAGCGCCGTGCACTCGGTCGCCGGCACGCTGCCGGCCGGGACGCCGCTGGTGCGCCGCCCGCCCTACCAGGACCCGCACCACACGGCCACGCAGGCCGCAGTGGTCGGGGGAGGCGCCGGCGTGCCACGGCCCGGCGCGGTGAGCCTGGCGCACCGCGGGGTGCTGTTCCTGGACGAGGCGCCCGAGTTCGGGCGCCACGTGCTCGACGCGCTGCGCGAGCCGCTGGAGTCCGGGGAGGTGATGGTGAGCCGCTCCGGCGGCACGGCCCGCTACCCGGCGCGCTTCCTGCTGGTGATGGCGGCCAACCCGTGCCCGTGCGGGCGGTCCGGCGACCCCTCCGCCTCGTGCACCTGCGCCCCGTTCACCCGCACCCGCTACCTCGCCCGGCTCTCCGGGCCGCTGATGGACCGGATGGACGTGCGGGTCGACGTCGGACCGGTCGACCGGGCCACGCTGCTGGCCGACCGGTCCTTCGTCGAGGGCAGCGCGGCGGTCGCCGACCGGGTCCGGGCCGCGCGCGAGCGGGCGGCTGCGCGGTTCACCGGGACCCCGTGGACGACCGTCTCGGAGGTGCCCGGTCCGGAGCTGCGCCGGCGCTGGCCGGTGCCGAACGGGGCGGCGGCCCGGCTGGAGCAGTTCGTCGAGCGGGGCCGGCTGTCCGCCCGGGGCGTGGACCGGCTGCTGCGGGTGGCCTGGACCCTCGCCGACCTCGCGGACCGGGACGCGCCGGGCAGCGACGACGTGTCCGCCGCGCTCACGCTGCGCCTGGCCGGGGCGACGCCGGCATGAACGCGCCGGTCCCTGCCGAGCCCGGCCCGTGGTCGGCCCCGCCGCTGCCGCTCGCCGTGCCCGCCCCGGCGCCACGCGCCGTCGCTGCCGTCGCCGTCGCCGCCGCTGGAGCGGCCGAGCCGGAGCCCGGTGCGGCCGCCGAGCTCGAGCGCGGCGCGCGCGTGGTGCTCGCCCGGGCCGCCGAGCCGGCCGACGTCGCCGTCTGCGGGCTGGTGCGTCGCCTCGGCGCCCCTGGTGCGCTGGCGGCCCTGCGCTCGGGTCGGCCGGTGGAGGGCCTGCGCCCGGCCCGGCTGGCCGGTCTGCGCCTACGGCTGGAGGGGGTGCGCGAGGAGGCCGAGCTCGCCCGGGCCGCCGCGCTGGGCCAGCGG
>JBQCIO010000189.1:0-22243 GCA_051953655.1 Motilibacteraceae bacterium | reverse complement strand
TCCGGGGGGGGGGGCGGGGCCCCCCCGGTGTACCCCCCGCCCCGGGGGGGCCCCGGGCCGGGGCCCGCGCGCCCACACCACCGGGCGGGCCCCGGCCCTCTGTCGCGCCCGATCGCCGGTGTCCGCGCACGCCGGTCGGGCTGGTCCCCGGCCCGTACGGTGGGTCCATGAGCGACGCACGAGGCGGCACCGGCGGCAGCGGCCGATCGGCCGGCGGGTCGAGCAGGGGCCACGCGATGGTGGACTGGGACCTCGCCGTGACCACCGGCACCCGGCTGGTCCGCCCCGGGCCGCAGGTGAGCGTGGCCGAGGCGCGCGACGTCGTCGCCGCGCTGCGCCGCCACGCGGTCACCGCACGTGGTCTCGTGCGGGCCACCACCGGGCTGGTGGCCGACGTCGAGGACGGGTCGGAGGCCGGCAAGGTGGCCGTCATCGACCGTGCCGGGTGGGTGCGGGCCAACGCCGCCGGGTTCCGGACCGTGCTGGAGCCGGTCATCGAGCGGCTGCGCGAGCGTCGCGCACCGGGGACGCTGGACGGCGGTCTCGTGGGCTCCGTCGGCCCGCGCCTCACCGGGGTCGAGACCGGCACGCTGCTGGCCTTCCTGGCCGGCAAGGTCCTGGGGCAGTACGAGCTGTTCCCGCCGCACGGGGGCTCGAGCGACGGGTCGGGAGCGGACGGTGCCGACACCCCCGGACGCCTCCTGCTCGTGGCTCCCAACATCGTGACCGCCGAGCGTGAGCTGGGCGTGGACCCGGACGACTTCCGGCTGTGGGTGTGCGTGCACGAGGAGACGCACCGCGTCCAGTTCGGGGCGGTGCCGTGGCTGCGCGGGCACGTCCTGGGTGAGGTGCGGGCGTTCCTCGACGAGGTCGACACCGACCCCTCCGACGTGCTCCGGCGGCTGCGTGCGGCCATCGACGTCGTCGTGGACGCCGTCCGTGACTCCGACAGCCCGTCGGAGGGTGGTGGCGGCGCTGGTGGCCGTTCCCTGCTCGACGTCGTGCAGACGCCGACGCAGCGCGAGGTCCTGGACCGGCTGACGGCCGTCATGTCGCTGCTGGAGGGGCACGCCGACCACGTGATGGACGCGGTCGGCCCGGAGGCGATCCCGTCGGTCGCCGAGATCCGGGAGCGGTTCCAGCGTCGGCGCCAGGGCGCAGGCCGGGCGGACCGCGTGCTCCGCCGCCTGCTCGGGCTGGAGTCGAAGATGGCCCAGTACCGCGACGGGGCGCGCTTCGTGCGCGGCGTCGTCGACCGGGTCGGCATGGCGGGCTTCAACCGGGTGTGGGAGTCGCCGGCCACGCTGCCGACGCTCGCGGAGATCTCCGACCCGGCGTCGTGGGTGGCCCGGGTGCACGGACCGCTCGCGCTCGAGGGCTAGGTGGCCGGTCCGCACCCCGCGGTCGCGGACGTCCGCCGGGCCGTGCGGGACAGCCTGGCCGGCCTGCCGGACGGCGCCCTGGTGCTGGTCGGCTGCAGCGGCGGCGCGGACTCCCTCGCCCTGGCGGCGGCCACCGCGTTCGTCGTCGGCTCGGTGCCGCTGCGGGACCGTGCCCTGCGCGCCGGCGCGGTCGTGGTGGACCACGGGCTGCAGGCCGGCTCCGACGAACGGTCGGAGAGGACGGCCCAGGTCCTGCGCGGCCTCGACCTGGCCCCCGTCGACGTCGTGGCCGTGACGGTCCACGGGCCCGGTGGACCCGAGGCCGCGGCGCGCTCCGCCCGCTACACCGCCCTGCGCGCCGCGGCGGCCCGCCACGGGGCCGTGACGGTGCTGCTCGGGCACACCCTGGACGACCAGGCCGAGACGGTGCTGCTCGGGCTCGCCCGCGGGTCCGGCGCCCGGTCGCTGGCCGGCATGGCCCCGGTCGCCGGTCTCCTGCGCCGTCCGCTGCTGGACCTGCCGCGGAGCACGACCCGCGCGGCGTGCGCGGCGCTCGGGCTCGAGCCGTGGGACGACCCGCACAACGCCGACCCCGCCTACACCCGCTCCCGGCTGCGGACCCGCGCGCTGCCCGTGCTCGAGGACGAGCTCGGCCCGGGGGTGTCCGCCGCGCTCGCCCGTACCGCCCGGCTGCTGCGCGCCGACGCCGACGCCCTGGACCGATGGGCCGACCACGCCCTGGCCGAGGTGACCGTTGCGCCCGGCAGCCTCGACGTCGCCGGCCTGGAGGCGCTGCCGGTGGCGGTGCGTGGCCGCGTGCTGCGCCGCGCGGCCGTCCTCGCCGGGTGCCCGGCCGGCGCACTCGCCGCCGACCACGTCGCCGCCGTCGACGGGCTCGTCACCCGCTGGCACGGGCAGGGACCGCTCGACCTGCCCGGCGGTGTCAGCGCCTCCCGGGCGTGTGGCAGGCTCGTGCTCGCCCGCCCGGTCGTCGATCCAGACGCAGGACCGGACGGTCGCGGACCCTGACGGCGAGAGAGGGCGGTGCGGTGGACGCGGAGGACATGGGCAAGGACCTGGAGAAGGTCCTCGTCGGCGCGGACGCCATCAGCACCCGGCTGGCGGAGATGGCCGCAGACATCGACCGCGACTACGCCGGGCGCGACCTGCTGCTCGTCGGCGTGCTCAAGGGCGCCGTGATGGTGATGGCCGACCTCGCCCGCGCGCTGCACACCGACGCCGAGATGGACTGGATGGCCGTCTCCTCCTACGGCTCGGGCACCAAGAGCTCGGGCGTGGTCCGGATCCTCAAGGACCTCGACAAGGACATCAGCGGCCGGGACGTGCTGGTCGTCGAGGACATCATCGACTCCGGCCTCACCCTGTCCTGGCTGCTGGCCAACCTCGGCTCGCGCGGGCCGGCCTCGCTCGAGGTCGCCACGCTGCTGCGCAAGCCCGACGCGGCCAAGGTGGACGTGCCGGTGCGCTACGTCGGCTTCGACATCCCCAACGAGTTCGTCGTCGGCTACGGCCTGGACTACGCCGAGAAGTACCGGAACCTGCCGTTCGTGGGGACGCTGGCTCCGCACGTGTACGGGGCGTAGGGAGCCTCCAGCGCTTCGCGCCGCAGCCGGCGGTGCTGCTCGGGTCGGCTTCTTCGAAGGCGCTGGTGACGGGGGGAGCCGCCCGCCGCCGGACTCTCCCCGTCAACGGCCGTCTTCCCCCAGGAGGCGGACCGCCGGCCGGGGGCAGGACGCACCGCCCGCCCGACCGCCCCGCCCGCAGCTCACCGCCCCCCGCTTCGCCGCAGGCGAACGGCCCGGCCGAGCCCGGGAGGAACAGCCGGGGGAGGGGGGTCGTTGTGCCCGACGGAAGCCGGCTGGCACGGACGGGCCGGCCCGGGTGCCGGTCACCGATGATCACCGCCCCTGCGGGGGCAGGCGGTCCGGTGTACCGTCGATCGCCTCAGCGCGAGCCCGGGCCCACCACGACCGGACCGCGCCGGTGACCGAACCGTAACCGTCGTCGGCAGGAGGGACGGGGCGACCCCGCCCCGCATCGATGGACGTCAAGAAGATCTTCCGCGGCCCGATCATCTGGATCGTCCTGGCCGTCATCGCCGTGATCGCGGTGCTCCAGGTCGCCGCTCCCGGCGGCTTCAAGAACGTCGAGACCTCCAAGGTCGTCGTCGCCATCCAGGACGGCAAGGCCCAGAAGGTCCGGATCGTCGACCGAGACCAGCGGGTCGAGGTCACGCTCAAGGACGGGCAGACCATCGACGGCGCACCCAAGGTGCAGGCCGACTACGTCGACGGCCTCCAGACCCAGCTGGTGCAGGACCTCGAGAAGACCCCGCCGCCCGGGGGCTGGGACAACACGGTCCCGAAGCAGAGCTGGTTCGTGAGCCTGCTGTTCACGCTCCTGCCGATCGTGCTGATCGTCGTCGTCTTCCTGTTCTTCATGAACCAGATGCAGGGCGGCGGCTCGCGGGTCATGCAGTTCGGCCGGTCCAAGGCCAAGCTGATCAGCAAGGACACTCCCAAGACCACCTTCGCCGACGTCGCCGGGGCGGACGAGGCGGTGGAGGAGCTCCACGAGATCAAGGAGTTCCTGCAGGAGCCGGCCAAGTTCCAGGCGGTGGGCGCCAAGATCCCCAAGGGCGTGCTGCTCTACGGCCCGCCCGGCACCGGCAAGACGCTGCTGGCGCGCGCCGTGGCCGGCGAGGCCGGCGTGCCCTTCTACTCGATCTCCGGCTCGGACTTCGTCGAGATGTTCGTCGGTGTCGGCGCGAGCCGCGTCCGCGACCTGTTCGAGCAGGCCAAGGCCAACGCCCCGGCCATCGTGTTCGTCGACGAGATCGACGCCGTCGGCCGGCACCGTGGCGCAGGCCTCGGCGGCGGCCACGACGAGCGCGAGCAGACCCTCAACCAGCTGCTGGTCGAGATGGACGGCTTCGACGTGCGCGGCGGGATCATCCTCATCGCCGCCACCAACCGGCCCGACATCCTCGACCCGGCCCTGCTGCGCCCGGGCCGCTTCGACCGGCAGATCGCCGTCGAGCGTCCCGACCTCGAGGGCCGCTTCAAGATCCTTCAGGTCCACGCCAAGGGCAAGCCGCTCGCCGCCGACGTCGACCTCATGGCGATGGCCCGCCGGACGCCCGGGTTCACCGGTGCGGACCTGGCCAACGTGCTCAACGAGGCCGCGCTGCTCACCGCCCGCGGCGGCAAGAAGCTCATCGACGACGACGCCGTCGACGAGGCCATCGACCGGGTCGTCGCGGGGCCGCAGAAGCGCACGCGGCTCATGAACGACAAGGAGAAGAAGATCACCGCCTACCACGAGGGCGGGCACGCCCTGGTGGCGGCGGCGCTGCCGAACACCGACCCGGTGCACAAGATCACGATCCTGCCCCGCGGCCGCGCGCTCGGCTACACGATGGTGCTGCCGGACGAGGACAAGTACTCGACCACGCGCAACGAGATGCTCGACCAGCTCGCCTACATGCTCGGCGGCCGGGTGGCCGAGGAGATCGTCTTCCACGACCCCACCACCGGTGCGGCCAACGACATCGAGAAGGCCACCGGCGTGGCTCGCGCGATGGTCACCCAGTACGGCATGAGCGAGCGGATCGGCGCGATCAAGCTCGGCGAGAACAACAGCGAGCCGTTCCTGGGCCGTGACATGGGCCACCAGCGCGACTACTCCGAGGAGGTCGCGTCGGTCGTCGACGAGGAGGTCCGCCGCCTCATCGACACCGCCCACGACGAGGCCTGGGAGATCCTGGTCGAGAACCGCGACGTCCTGGACAGCCTCGTCCTCGAGCTGCTCGAGAAGGAGACCCTGGACAAGGCCGAGGTGGCCGCCATCTTCGAGCCGGTGCGCAAGCGCCCGACCCGACCGGTGTGGCTGTCCTCCACCAAGCGCCAGGTCTCCGACCGCGGGCCCGTGCTCACCGACAAGGAGCGCGAGCTGCTGAACGGGCACGCCAACGGCAGCTCGAACGGCCAGCGGAACGGCGAGGTGCCGGTGGACGGCTCGACCGACGACGGCCCCAGCATGGGGCTGGGCAACCCGACCGACGTGCCGCCGTCGCCGCTGCCCAGCGAGGGCTGAGGTGACTGCTCTGGACGACGCCCGCCCCGACGCGCAGGACGCGCCGGCGGCGGGCGGTCCGCGGCAGCGACCCCCCTACGACGCCGCGCGCGTCGAGCGGGCGGTGCGCGAGATCCTGCTGGCCATCGGCGAGGACCCCGAGCGGGACGGGCTGCGCGAGACCCCGTCCCGGGTGGCCCGCGCCTACGGCGAGATCTTCGCCGGGCTCTGGCAGGAGCCCGAGGAGGTCCTCACCACCACCTTCGACCTCGGCCACGACGAGCTGGTGCTGGTCAAGGACATCGAGGTGTTCAGCCAGTGCGAGCACCACCTCGTGCCCTTCCACGGCGTGGCGCACGTCGGCTACATCCCCAGCGAGGACGGCAAGATCACCGGCCTGTCCAAGCTGGCCCGGCTGGTCGAGGTCTTCGCCCGCCGCCCGCAGGTGCAGGAGCGGCTCACCAGCCAGGTGGCCGACGCGCTGGTGCGGATCCTACAGCCACGCGGGGTCATCGTCGTCATCGAGTGCGAGCACCTGTGCATGTCGATGCGCGGCATCCGCAAGCCGGGCGCCCGCACCGTCACCAGCGCTGTCCGCGGCCACCTGCGCAACCCGGCCACCCGGGCCGAGGCGATGAGCCTCATCCTCGGCCACTAGGCACCCTGACGACCCCGAGGGCCCTGCAGTGACCCCCTTCACGACCCTTCTCGCGCACGTCCGGGCTTGCCCGGCCCCGCGGGAGCCCTCCTAGGGTGGCGACGATGTCCCGTCCCGTCCCGTCCCCGCACGGCCTTCCCGGCGACCTCGCCGCGGCGGGCCGCTGCCTGGTGATGGGCGTGGTCAACGTGACCCCCGACTCCTTCTCCGACGGCGGGGTGTGGCTCGAGCCCGCCGCGGCCGTGGCCCACGGGCTGGCGCTGCTGGCCGAGGGCGCCGACCTGCTCGACGTCGGCGGGGAGTCCACCCGGCCGGGTGCCGGGCGGGTCGACCCCGACGAGGAGCGACGGCGGGTCGTGCCCGTCGTGCGCGAGCTGGCCGCCGCCGGAGCCGTCGTGAGCGTCGACACCATGCGGGCGAGCACCGCCGAGGCCGCGCTGAGCGCCGGCGCGGCCGTCCTCAACGACGTCAGCGGCGGACTGGCCGACCCCGACCTGCCCCGGGTGGCCGCGGCGGCCGGCGTGCCGTACGTGGTCATGCACTGGCGCGGGCACAGCACCGACATGCAGTCCCGGGCGGTCTACGGCGACGTCGTCGCCGACGTGCGGGACGAGCTGTCGGCCCGGCTCGACGCCGTGGTGGCGGCCGGGGTGGACCCGGAGCGGGTGGTGCTCGACCCGGGGCTGGGCTTCGCGAAGAACGGCGAGCACAACTGGGCGCTGCTGGCGCGGCTGCCCGAGCTGGCCGCCCTGGGGCGCCCGCTGCTGGTGGGGGCCTCGCGCAAGGCGTTCCTCGGCCGGCTGCTGGCCGGTGCGGACGGCGAGCCGCGGCCGGTGCTGGACCGGGAGGACGCGACGACCGCGGTCACCACGCTGGCGGCCGCCGCCGGCGCCTGGTGCGTGCGGACCCACGCGGTGCGGCCCAGCGCCGACGCGGTGCGCGTGGTCGCCGCGGTGGACACCGCCCGGACGGTGTCCCCGTCCGCACCCGACCCGTCCGCAGGGCGCCAGCAGCCGGGGCTTCCCGCGGGGGTGCCGGCATGACCCGGGACGCCGCCTCCGCGGTGGAGGCCGCCAACACCTCGCTCTACACCGCGGTGGAGTCGGCGGACCTGGACCTCATGGGGGCCCTCTGGCTGGACGGGTCCGAAGGCGACTCCGTCGTCTGCGTGCACCCCGGCTGGCCGCCGCTGCACGGACGCTCGGAGGTGCTGCGCTCCTGGGCCGCGATCATGGCCGGCACGTCCTACGTGCAGTTCTTCCTCACCGACGTCCAGGTGAGCGTGCAGGGCGACGCGGCCGTGGTCACCTGCACCGAGAACGTGCTGACCGGTGAGGAGGGCGGCGGCTCCAGCTTCGGCTTCCCCGGGGGGCGGGTGGCCACCACCAACGTCTTCCGGCGCACCGCCGGCGGCTGGCGGCTGTGGGTCCACCACGCCTCTCCGGTGCTCTCCGCACTGGAGGAGGAGGCGTCCGACGCCTCCGACGCCTCCGACGCCACCGGATCCGGGCCGGACCTCGGCCGCGGGCCGCAGGACCGGCCGGGCCCGGACCCGGAGGACGGCGCGTCCGGAGGAGGGGCACCGTGACGGTCGACCACATCGCCCTGCGCGGGCTGCGGGTGCGCGGTCACCACGGCGTGTTCGAGCACGAGCGGCGCGACGGGCAGGACTTCCTCGTCGACCTCGTGCTGTCCGTGGACACCCGCCCGGCAGCCGCCTCCGACGCCCTGGCCGACACCGTCGACTACGGCGCGCTCGCCACCGACGTCGCCGCCGTCGTCGGCGGGGAGCCGGTGGACCTCCTCGAGACCCTGGCCCAGCGGATCGCCGACCGTGCGCTCGCCGATCCCCGGGTGCAGGCGGTCGAGGTGACCGTGCACAAGCCGCACGCGCCGATCCCGCTGACCTTCGCCGACGTCACGGTGACGATCACCCGCACCCAGACGCGCGCCCAGAACCCAGCCCGGAACCCAGCCCAGTCCCACCCAGACGACGCGCGAGGGAGCAGCAGCACCCGTAGCACGACCGGCAGCACGACAAGCACCAGCCGCACGACAGGAGCGACGCCGTGACCGATCCCCTCACGACCGAGTCCACCGCGCCCGACCCGACAGCGCCCGACCCGACCGCCGCCGACCCGGCACCGGCCGCCCGGCCCGTCACCGTGGACGCGGCGTCGGTCGTGGACACCATCACCGACTCGCTGCGCCCCATCCGTCGGGCCGCCCTGTCCCTGGGCAGCAACGTGGGCGACCGGCTGGAGAACCTGCAGGGCGGGCTGGACAGCCTGCTGGACACCCCCGGGGTCAACGTCTACGCCGTCAGCCCGGTCTACGAGACCGACCCGGTGGGCGGCGTCGAGCAGGACCTGTTCCTCAACGCCGTGGTCGTGCTGGACACGACGCTGTCGCCGCGGTCGGTCCTGGACCGGGTGCACGCCATCGAGGAGGCCTACGGCCGCGACCGGAGCCGCGAGGAGCGCTGGGGGCCGCGCACGCTCGACATCGACGTGCTCGCTGTCGGGGACCGGGTGATCGACGACCGGCCCGGGGGCGACCCGGACCAGCCCGGGATGGTGCTGCCGCACCCGCGCCTGGCCGAGCGGGCGTTCGTGCTCGCGCCGTGGAACGACGTCGACCCCTCCTTCGAGGTGCCCGGCAGGGGGCGGGTGCGCGACCTGCTCGCGGCCGTCGGGACCGCGGGCGTGCGCCGGCGGCCCGACCTCGCCCTCGACCTGTCGCTGCCGACCCACGACGTCATGGAGCTGCCCGCGCAGAACGCCTCGGCGGGCACTGCGTGAACCGGACCCGGCCCGGGCTGCTCGTCGCGCTGGTCCTCGGCGCGGCGGTGCTGGTGCTGCTCGCGGTGCGGCTCTCCGACGCCCAGCTGCCGCCGGTCCCGTGGTCGCTGCCGGCGGCGCTGGCCGTCGTCGACCTCGGGGTGCTCGTGGCCGCGCTCTCCTTCCGCCGCCGGCTGCGCGGGCTGCCCGGCGCGAAGCCCTACGACCCGCTGCACGCCGCGCGCATGGTGGTGCTCGCCAAGGCCTGCAGCCATGCCGGCGCGGTGCTGGCGGGGGCCTACGGCGGCCTGGCCGTGGCCCTGGTCGTCGTCTCCTCCAGCGCGGCCCGACGCCAGGACGCGCTGTTCGCCGGCCTGGCCGCGCTCGCCGCCCTCGGCCTGGTGCTCGTCGGGCTGCTCCTCGAGCGCTTCTGCAAGCTGCCGCCCCGCGACGGCGCCGACCACGACGCCGACGAGCCCGAGCCGCACCAGCACCACCACCTCTGACGCGGCGGCGGGTCCGCCGACAGGCCCCCTCCGTTTGCCGTGATCAAGCAGAAATGGTGAAGCGCTCGCTTCACCATTTCTGCTTGATCACGGATAGGGGGGCGGCGGCGGGCGCCGTGTCCTAGAGCCGGGCGACGCTCTCGACGTCGACCTCGTCCTCGGGCACGTCGCGCAGGTCGGCCTCCACCGACCGGCGCAGCGCCTCGTGCAGGGTGGCGGGCGTCAGCACCCCGAGGAAGCGACCGCCAGCGCGCTCGTCGACGACGGCCACCCAGCCGGCGTCGCGCTGCAGCATCTCGCTGAAGGCCGTCTTGAGCGAGGCGCCCGCCGGCACCCGGGCGTCCATCGGCCGCACCCGGTCGGCCACCGTGCCGCCCCCCTCGGCCGACGTCGCGGCCAGCCACCCGACCAGCGTGCCGTCGCCGTCCAGGACGACCGCCCACGGGGCGCGCGCGCCGGCCAGCGAGGCGGCCGCCTCCGACAGGCGGTCATTGAGCCGCACGACCGGCGGGTGCTCGAGGTCGCGGGCGGAGACGCGCGTCACCGCCAGGCGCTTGAGGCCGCGGTCGGCGCCGACGAAGTCGGCCACGAAGTCGTTGGCCGGCGCGCCGAGCAGGGTGGCGGGCGCGTCGTACTGCTCGAGCCGCCCACCTTCAGCGAAGACGGCGATCCGGTCCCCGAGGGTGACCGCTTCCTCGACATCGTGCGTGACGAAGAGGATGGTCTTGCGCACCTCGGCCTGCAGGCGCAGGAACTCCGCCTGCAGCCGCTCGCGGACGATCGGGTCGACGGCGCCGAAAGGCTCGTCCATGAGCAGCACGGGCGGGTCGGCCGCCAGCGCACGCGCCACTCCTACACGCTGTCGTTGACCGCCGGACAGCTGGTGCGGCCAGCGGTCGCCGTAGACGGCGGGGTCCAACCCCACCAGCTCGAGCAGCTCGTCGACGCGCTGAGCCCATCGCTTGCGGTCCCAGCCGAGCAGCCGGGGAACGGTGCCCACGTTGGCCCGCACCGTCTGGTGCGGGAACAGCCCGGTCTGCTGGATGACGTAGCCCATCCGCCGTCGCAGTGCGACGGGATCGGTGCGGGTGACGTCCTCGCCCTCGAGGAAGATGCGCCCGGACGAGGGCTCGATGAGCCGGTTCACCATCTTCAGCGTGGTGGACTTGCCGCACCCGGACGGGCCCACCAGCACCACGAGCTCGCCGGGGGCGACGTCGAGGCTGAGCTCCTGCACCGCGACCGTGCCGTCGGGGTAGCGCTTGGTGACTCGGTCGAGCCGGATCATCGGCTCGCAGGTAGCGTCGCTGTCCATGGTGCTGCTGTCCATGGTGCTACTCCTGCCCGAGCCTACGTCGGTGCTCACGCGATGACCCTCTCGGCCGGGGACTGCCTCGCACGCAACGCCTGGGTGTGCGGGGAGTACCTGCGGACACGTCAGGAGGACATCCTCGCCGCAACGCGCCAGCACGTCATCCTCACCGTGGTCAGCGTGGCGCTGGGTCTGGTGGTCGCGTTCCCGCTGGCGCTGCTCGCGCGACGTTTCGCTCGGCTCGAGGGCCCGGTGCTGGCCCTCACCACCGGGCTCTACACGATCCCCTCGCTGGCGCTGTTCTCGTTGCTGCTGCCCTTCACCGGTCTCTCGCGGTCCACGGTCGTCATCGGTCTGGTGCTCTACTCGCTCACCATCCTGGTGCGGAACATCCTCGCCGGCTTGGCATCCGTACCGGCCGACGTCGTGGAGGCCGCTCGCGGCATGGGCTACGGCCCAGGCCGGCTGCTGCTGTCCGTGGAGCTCCCGCTGGCGCTGCCGGCGGTCATGGCCGGGCTGCGGGTGGCCACGGTGAGCACGGTGGCCCTGGTCACCATCGGCGCGATCGTCGGCTACGGCGGTCTGGGAAACCTCATCTACGCCGGCCTGCCGAGCCTGTTCAAGGCCCAGGTGCTCACCGCGTCGGTCGTGTGCGTGCTGCTGGCGCTGCTGGCCGACGTCGGGCTGCTCGGCGTGCAGCGACTTCTGACCCCGTGGCAGCGGGGGCGGGCATGAGCTGGCTCACGGATGTCATCGCCTGGTTCGCCGACGGCTCGCATTGGCACGGACCCGACGGCGTCCTGGTCCGCCTGGGGCAGCACGTCGCGATCTCGGCGGTGAGCGTGGCCGTCGCGTGCGCGCTCGCCCTGCCGGTGGCGCTGTGGCTGGGTCACCTCGGGCGGGGCGGCGCCCTCGCCGTCAACGTCTCCAACGTCGGCCGCGCGGTGCCCACCTTCGCCGCGCTCGTGCTGCTCGCCCTGACCAGCCTGGGGTTCGGCACCACCTCGACCGTCGTCGCGCTGGTGCTCTTCGCCATCCCGCCCGTGCTCACCAACGCCTACGTGGGCATGCGCGGGGTGGACCGCGACGTCGTGGAGGCCGCCCGCGGCATGGGCTACGGAGAGTGGCGGCTGCTGCGGGAGGTGGAGCTGCCGCTCGCTCTTCCGCTCGTCATGACCGGGATCCGGCTCTGCGCGGTGCAGGTGGTGGCCACCGCGACCATCGCCGCGCTGGTGGCCGGTCCGGGGCTGGGACGGATCATCACCGCCGGCTACGGCCTCCAGGACCAGGCCCAGGTGGTGGCCGGCGCGGTGCTGGTGGCCGCGCTCGCCCTGCTCACCGAGGTGGGACTGGGCCTGCTGCAGCGGTGGACGGAGCCCCCGGGGAGTCGGCGTGAGGCGACCTCCCCCAGGCAGGAGGCCGGTGGCGGACCGGTCGACGTGCGGGACCGGAGCGACCGGTCGAATGACCGGGCCCACGTCGGGGCATGACGATCCGGTGACGATGTGTGCTGCGCGCCGGACGCAGGTTGCGCACACCCGCCCGGTCCGGTGGGGTGGAAGGGCGGGCAGCACCGCGTACCCGAGCGAGCGGCGCCACCCGGGGCGTCGCCCCGACCGATGAAGGCGGTTCCCTCCCGATGCGAAGCCCCCGTCGTTCCCCCCGTCGTGCGCTCGCCGGCGTCGTCGCCCTGGCGGCCCTGGCGCTGCCGCTGACCGCGTGCGGCGGCGACAAGCTCGGCAACGGCGCCACCGGCGGCGGAAGCACCAGCCCGGGCGCGTCGTCCGGAGCCAGCGGCGCGGCCAAGGGCGATCTCGTCATCGGCTCGGCCGGCTTCACCGAGATCCAGCTGATGGCCGAGATGTACAAGCTGCTGCTGGACAAGGCCGGCTACACCACGAGCATCAAGGTGGTGCAGAACCGCGAGCTCTACGAGCCCGCCCTGGAGAAGGGCGACATCGCGGTGGTGCCGGAGTACGCGGCGACGATGACCGAGTTCCTGAACCACAAGGTGAACGGCCCGAACGCCGCGCCGGTGGCCAGCTCCGACGTCAGCAAGACCGTCGACGCCCTGAACAAGCTGGCCGGCCCGCTGGGTCTGCAGGCCCTGGAGCCGGCCAAGGCCACCGACCAGAACGCGTTCGCGGTCACCAAGGACTACGCCACCAAGAACAGCCTCACGACCCTCAGCGACCTCGGGGCCACCGGCAAGCCGGTCGTGCTCGCCGCCACGGAGGAGTGCCCGCAGCGGCCGTTCTGCCAGCCGGGCCTGGAGAAGACCTACGGCATCAAGGTCTCCAAGCTCCTGCCGCTCGGTTTCGGCACCGCACAGGTGAAGACCGCGGTCAAGAACGGCACCGCGCAGCTCGGCCTGGTGGGCACGACCGACGGCACCCTCGACTCCTTCGGCCTGGTCATCCTCGAGGACGACAAGGGCCTGCAGCTGTCCGACAACCTCGTGCCGGTGGTCAACAAGGCGAAGGCCGGGGATCCTGCCGTCGCCGACGCGCTGGACAAGCTGGCCACGGTGCTCACCACCGACGACCTGGCCCAGCTCAACCAGAAGGTGGACGGCGAGCGGATGAAGGCCTCCGACGTCGCCAAGCAGTACCTGCAGGACAAGGGGCTGGTCTGACCCGCTGCCCGCACGCCCGGCTCAGGGCATGAGCTCGCCCGCCTCCACGGGGGCGTCGAGCCGGTTGCCCGGGCCGGGCAGCGGACAGGCCCACGACGGGTCGTAGGCGCACGACGGGTTGTAGGAGAAGTTGAGGTCCACGACGAGGGTGCCCTCGCCGTCCGGGCCGACGTCCCCGCCGAGGTCGGCGCCCTTGACGGTGTCGAGAAGGTAGCGACCCCCGCCGTAGGTGCGGGCGCCGGCCAGGCCGTCGCGCAGCGGCAGGAACAGGCCGCCGCCGTAGGAGCCGAGCCACCAGACGTCGAGGGTCCCCAGCCCGGGCAGCTCGACGAGCCCGAGCCGGTCGAAGGGGACGACGCCGTCGGTGCCGGTGGCCACCTCGCGCCGCTCCGTCCGGCCGTCGCGGACCAGCGGGACCTCGAAGCGAAGGGCGGGGGCGTAGGGCGCCACCGGTGGGCCGGGGTAGGTGGCGCGCCGGTCCGGCGGGACGGGGGACTCGGGGTGGTGGCGGAGCAGGTCCGCACGGCCCTCGACCCAGGCGCGGTGGCCCTGGGCGGGGTCGCTCTCGGCCCGGAGGTGCGCGTAGAGCGCCGCGACGCGGCGGCGCCAGTCCAGCAGGGCGAGCGACATCGCCCCAGCCTGTCACGGGCGTGGCGGTGCGGCTCGGGCTCACCCGTCCGGCCTACCCTCGCTGTCCGTGAGCAGGGGGCGGCACCGGTCCGGACGGCGCGCCCGTCCGCGCGGTGCCCGGCGGTTCCTCCTGTTCGCGCCACCTCGTCCGGTCGGCCGTCGTCGCCGTGGGCCCGGGCGACCGGCGCGTCCGGTGCCGCACCACGACCTGGCGGCGGTGGCCGCCGGGATCGCTGCCCTGTCCGCGCAGCTCGACGCGCTGCGCCTCGACGTCGTGAGCCGGCGAGGCCGACGCGACGACGGGTGCGTCGGACGCTGTCCAGCCGGTGGTCGTCGCCTCAGTCCGTGTCGAGGCCGCGGCACGCAGGAGTGCAGCCGTACGACGTCACCGGGCTGTGGCAGTCGGGGCAGAAGCTCGCCGCACGCGGCCGGCTGGTGGCGGGCTGCTCGATGCGGATGGTCGGCCGGCTCTCGCTGACGGTCCGGGTGGCGGTCACGACGGTCCTCCTCGCGGCGCCGCGGCGGGCATCCCCCGCGGCCTGCGGCACCGGTCCCACTGTCGGCGGACATCCCTGCCCAGAGGTGGGCCACAGGTCCCGAAGGGGGCGTGGTGCGGCTCACGGCGCGCACGCCCTGCTGGTGAGCGGGCGACAGAGGGCGGCCGGCCGGCGGTCCTGCGGTGGGGTGAGGGCTCGAGTGGAATGTTGTTGGGCGACACGCCGGCGTGTCGCGCACCAGGGTTCCACTCGATCGTCCGCTCGCCCGAAGTGCGACAGTAGAGCCGCGACACGCCGAGAAAGCGTGCAGTACGGCCACATTCTGCGGGCAGGACCGCCGGCGGCCCGAAGACCCGCCCCGAGCGTGAGCACGCTTGCGGTGGAGCCCGCACCTCACTTGTCGACGTCGCCCACCACGAAGAACATCGAGCCCAGGATCGCCACCATGTCGGCCACCAGCTGGCCGGGCAGCATCTGCGACAGCACCTGGACGTTGTTGAAGGACGCGGTGCGCAGCTTGAGCCGGTAGGGCGTGCGCTCGCCGCGCGAGACGAGGTAGTAACCGTTGATGCCCAACGGGTTCTCGGTCGCGGCGTAGGTGTGGCCCTCGGGGGCCTTGAGCACTTTGGGCAGACGCTGGTTGATCGGGCCGGGCGGACACGCCTCGAACCGGTCCAGGGCGGCGTCGGCGAGGTCGAGCGAGACGCGCACCTGCTCCAGCAGGCACTCGAACCGCGCCAGGCAGTCACCCTCGCTGCGCACGACGACGCGGCCCGGCCCGCCGGGTGCGAACAGCTCGCCGTAGCCGAGGTAGGGCTGGTCCCGGCGCAGGTCGATGTCCAGCCCGGAGGCGCGCGCGATGGGTCCGCTCACGCCGTAGGCCAGCACGGTCTCGACCGGCAGCACGCCGACGCCGCGGGTGCGCGCGCGGAAGATCTCGTTGCCCAGCACCAGGTCGTCGAACTCCGGCAGCCGCGTGCGGACGCCGGCCACCGCCTGGCGCACCCGGCCGGTCCAGCCCAGGGGCAGGTCCTCCTTGAGCCCGCCGACCCGGTTGAACATGTAGTGCATGCGTCCGCCGGAGGCCTCCTCCATGACCGCCTGCAGCAGCTCGCGCTCGCGGAAGGCGTAGAAGATCGGCGTGATGGCCCCGACCTCGAGCGGGTAGCTGCCCAGGAACATCAGGTGGTTGAGCACCCGGTTCAGCTCGGCGAGCAGCGTGCGCGCCCAGACCGCGCGCTCGGGCACCTCCATGCCGAGCATCCGCTCCACGGCCAGGACGACGCCGAGCTCGTTGGCGAACGCCGAGAGCCAGTCGTGCCGGTTGGCCAGCACGATGATCTGCCGGTAGTCGCGCACCTCGAACAGCTTCTCGGCGCCGCGGTGCATGTAGCCGATGACCGGCTCGGCGTGGACGATCCGCTCGCCGTCGAGGACGAGCCGCAGCCGGAGCACACCGTGGGTGGCCGGGTGCTGGGGGCCGATGTTGAGCACCATCTCGGCGGTGTCGAGCGCGTTCGGGCCGAGGCCCACCTCGCTCTCGCGGAGGTCCGGCGTCCGCTCGCGGGCCGTGTCGCTCACCCCCTGATCGTGCCAGAGCCGCCGCGACGCCCCGGTAGCGTTGAGGTCATGGACGTCGCCCGGGGGGAGCCCGACGTCGGGGCTCTCGATCCCGACAGCGTCTTCGACCTGCCCGGCACCGAGTGGACCCCGGTCTCCCCGCGGCTGGCCACGCTGCGACGGATCGTGCTGCTCGTCGTCGTCCTGGTCCTCGTGGCGGCGCTCGGCACCGCCGGGTGGCTGCTGCTGGCCGGCTGGGTGGCGGCGGTCGTCGTGCTCGCCGGGCTGGTCGCGCTGGCCTGGGGCTGGTGGTGGATCGGCCGCAACCAGCGTGCGTGGGGCTACACCGAGCGCGCCGACGACCTGCTGGTGCGCCGTGGCATCGCCTGGCGCGAGCTGGTCGTCGTGCCCTACGGCCGGATGCAGTTCGTCGACGTCAAGCGCGGCCCGCTCCAGCGCTGGTTCGGCCTGGCCTGCGTGCAGCTGCACACCGCGGCCGCCGCCACCGACGCCCGCATCCCCGGCCTGCTGCCTGAGGAGGCCGCCCGGCTGCGCGACCGCCTCGCCGCCCGCGGCGAGGCCCGCGCGGCAGGGCTGTGAGCGCCGGCGGCCCCAGCAGCCCGAGCAGCCCGCAGGTGCTGCGCCGGCTGCACCCGCTCACCCCGGTGGTGCGCGGGTGGCGCGTGGTCGTCGGTCTCCTCGTGGTCGCCGTCCCGCAGGTCGGGCAGGGCGCGGCGAGCGGCGACACGCCGCTCGGGCCGTGGGCCCTCGGCCTGCTGGCGGTGGTTCCGGTGGCCGCCGTGATCGGCTGGCTGGTCTGGCGCACGACGTCGTTCGGCGTCGACGGCGGCGACCTTCGGGTCGACTCCGGAGTCCTCACCCGCCGCTCCCGGCGCGTGCGGCTGGACCGGCTGCAGAGCGTCGACGTCGTGCAGCCGTTCCTGGCCCGGGTGCTGGGCCTGGCCGAGCTGCGGCTCGAGGTGGCCGGCGGCACGAAGGCGGAGGCGCCGCTGGCCTACCTCGGGCTGGAGGAGGCCCGCGCGCTGCGGGCCGAGCTGCTGGCCCGCGCCGCCGGGCTCCACGAGGACACACCGGAGGCACCGGAGCAGGTGCTGCACGTCGTGCCCAACGGCCGGCTGCTGCTGGCGACGCTGCGCTCGCCGACCTTCCTGGTCGGGGCGGTGCTGGTGCCGGTCGGCGTCGTGGTCGCCACCGTCTACGGCGGCCCCGGCGCGCTGATCGCGCTGCTGCCCGGCCTGGTCGCCTTCGGGCAGGCCGCGGTGCGCGAGTTCATGGGCAACTACGACTTCACCCTGGCCGCCTCGCCCGACGGGCTGCGGGTGCGCCGCGGACTGCTGGAGACCCGGGCGCAGACGATCCCGCCCGGTCGGGTGCAGGCCGTGCGGCTGGCCGAGCCGGCGTTCTGGCGGCTCGGCGGCCCGTGGCGCACCGACTGGGTGCGGGTGGAGGTCGACGTCGCCGCCTACGAGCGCCGCAACGCCGAGGAGCGGGCGCAGACGCTGCTGCTCCCGGTCGCCCCGCGGGCGGAGGCGCTGGGACTGCTGGCCGCGGTGCTCCCGCGCACTCAGGTGACCGGCGTCCCGCTGCACCCGGCTCCGGCCCGGGCGCGCTGGCTGCACCCCGTGTCCTGGCCGGTGCTCGGCGTCGGCGCGGACGCCGGTCACGTCGTCACCCGGCGCGGCCGGCTGCGCCGGGAGACCGACGCGATGCCGCTGGAGCGGGTGCAGAGCCTGCGGGCCACCCAGGGCCCGCTGCAGCGGTTGCTCGGCCTGGCCACCGTGCACCTGGACACCAGCCCGGGGCCGGTCACCGTGCGGGCGGACGATCGGGACCAGACCGAGGCGGTGCAGCTCGTGCTCGCGCTGACCGAACGGGCCCGGGCGGCGCGCGCGGCGGCCCTGCCGGACCAGTGGATGGCCACCCCGGTTGCGGCCACCGACGGGGCCGCTGCTCGATACGGTGGCGCGGTCCCGGTCCCCCCGCCGGACCCCGGCCCCCAGCCGTCGCCCTGAAGGACCCGCTGTGCCCTCCGCTGCAGACCTCGGCTTCGACCCCTGGTCCCGCGACTTCGTCGCCTCGCCCTACGCCGTCTACGACCGTCTGCGCGAGCAGGCCCCGGTCACCTGGTTCGAGCCCACCCAGCAGTGGGTGGTCAGCCGCTACGACGACGTCAACGCGCTGCTGCGCGACCGCCGGCTGGGCCGCTCCTACCTGCACGTCGCCTCGCACGCCGAGATGGGCCGGCCGGAGGACCCCGAGCACCTCGCGCCGTTCTGGCGGCTGGTGCGGGCCGGGATGCTCGACGTCGAGCCGCCGGACCACACCCGCCTGCGCCGGCTGGTGAGCAAGGCCTTCACCCCGCGCACCGTGGAGCAGCTGCGGCCCCGGGTGCACGAGCTGGCCGCGGGCCTGGTCGACGACCTGCTCGACGCCGGCAGCGACGGCTCGCCGGTCGACCTCAAGGCGCTGGTGGCCGAGCCGCTCCCGGTCACCGTGATCGCGGAGATGCTCGGCGTGCCCGAGTCCGACCGGCACCTGCTCCGGCCCTGGTCCGCCGACATCTGCGGCATGTACGAGCTCAACCCCAGCGGCGAGGCGCAGGACACCGCGGTGCGGGCGAGCCAGGAGTTCTCGGCGTACCTGCGCGAGCTGGCCCGGCAGCGGCGGCACCAGCCCGGCGAGGACCTCATCAGTGCGCTGGCGCAGGTGGCGGACGAGGGCGACCGGCTCACCGAGGACGAGCTGGTCGGGACCTGCGTGCTGCTGCTCAACGCCGGGCACGAGGCGACGGTCAACGTGACGACGAACGGCTGGTGGGCGCTGCTGCGCAACCCCGACCAGCTGGCGCTGCTGCGTGAGCAGCCCGACCTGCTGCCGGGCGCGCTCGAGGAGCTCATGCGCTACGACACCCCGCTGCAGATGTTCGAGCGGTGGGTGCTCGAGGACGTCGAGCTGCACGGCGAGACGCTGCGGCGCGGGACCGAGATCGCCCTACTGTTCGGCTCGGCCAACCACGACCCGGCCCGGTTCGCCGAGCCGGAGCGCCTGGACCTCAGCCGCGCCGAGAACCCGCACATCAGCTTCGGGGCCGGCATCCACTTCTGCCTGGGCGCGCCGCTGGCGCGGATGGAGCTGGCCGCCTCGTTCGGCGAGGTGCTGCGGCGGGTGCCGGGCCTGGCGGCGGCCGAGGAGCCGCGGTGGGCGCCGGGCTACATCATCCGCGGGCTCGAGCGGCTGCTGGTGACGGTGAACTAGCCGACTCTCGGCCGACTCTCGGTCGACTCCGACTCGTGCCCCAACTGCCCCAACCAAACCATGGGCACCGTTAGAGTCTTCTCGTCCCACCCGTGGCGCCGGTCCGGCGCCTCCAGCACGTCAGGACTCGTCGCCTCGTGACCTTGCCGCGCCTCCGTCCCAGCCGACCGCTGCGCCTGCGCTGGGCCGCCGGCCTCGCCGTGGCCGGGCTGGCGCTGTCGGCGGGGCTGACCGGCGCCGGCGCTGCGTCCGCGCAGGACGACCGGTCGGCCAAGAGCAAGGTCGACCAGCGGATCGGGCAGCTCAAGGGGCAGCTCGAGGACTCCTCGGCCGAGGCGGCCCAGGCCGCTGCCACGCTGGAGAAGACCCGGACCAAGCTCGCGCAGGCCCAGCAGGCCGTGGCCGCCGCCCAGGCGGCGCTGGACGCGGCCCAGGCGAAGGAGCGTGCGCTCGCCGACCAGGTCGCCCAGGTGCAGGCCGACGTCGAGCGCAGCGCGGCGGAGATCGCGGCCACGCAGGCGCACCTGGACCAGGTGCGCGAGGAGCTCGGCTCCGTGGCGCGCCAGCAGTACATCACCGGCGGGACCGGCCAGCTGCAGCTCGTCGACCTTCTGCTCTCGGCCAAGGACATGGCCAGCTTCGCCGAGGCCAAGGCGATCACCGGTGCGGTGGCCAACAAGGAGAACGGGATCGTCCTGGACCTGGTCCAGACGGCGCAGCGGCTCTCCGACGAGAAGGCCAAGCTCGAGGCGCGCCAGGCACAGCTGAGCACCCTGCACGACCAGGCCGCCCAGGCCGTCGCCGCCTCCGCCGCGCTGGCGGACAAGGCCGCCGCGGCCAAGGCGCAGGTCGCCGCGCTGGAGAAGCAGCAGGCCGCCGCGCTGGCCACCATCGAGCGGGAGAAGGCGCGCGAGCAGGCCGCCCTGCTGGCCGCCCAGCGCGAGTCGGCGGCCCTGGCCAAGCGGATCGCCGACGCCCAGCGCCGGTTGGCCGCCCGCCTCGCCGCCGAGCGCGCCGCACGGCAGCGCTCGTCCGCCCCCGCGTCCCGCGGCGGCAGCGGCGGCCTGACCTGGCCGGCCAACGGCCCGATGGTCATGGGCGTCGGCCCGCGCATCAACCCGGCCACCGGGTCCCGCTCCTGCCACTCCGGCATGGACATCGCGGCCGGCTACGGCGCCCCGATCGTCGCCGCCGCCGACGGTGTCGTCGTGGACACCTCCTACTCGGCCTGGGACGGCAACGTCACCGTCATCGCCCACGCCGGCGGCCTCACCACCTGGTACGCCCACCAGTCCTCCCGGGCGGTCTCCAACGGCCAGTCCGTGAGCGCCGGCCAGGTCATCGGCTACGTCGGCGCCACCGGCTTCGCCACCGGCCCCCACCTGCACTTCGACACCGTCGTCAACGGCGTCGTCATGGACCCGATGGGCTGGTTCGGCGGCGCGATGCGCCAGGTGGCCCCGATGTGCGGGCCGGGGTACCCGTCGCCGGTGCCGTAGGTCGGGCTGCTGGGCTGAGCGGCTCGTGGGTGTGCGGTCGTGCGGCCGGCCGGCGGACCGCACCGGGGTCACAGGCGGCTGGTGACGGCGGGAGCCAAGCTCGGGGCGGGTCTTGCAGCCGGCCGGCGGCCTGCTGACGCAGACTGTGACGGTAGTGCTGTCTTTCGTCCGGAATGTCATCAATAAGGTCGCACTCTGGCGCTTGCTCGCGCTTTCGACGATCGAGTGGAACGGCGTTGCGCGACACGCCGGCGTGTCGCCCCAACAACCTTCCACTCGGGCCAGGCAGACCGCCGGCCGGCAGCGGAGAGCACCCCGCGCCGTCTCCCGCCGCCACCAGCGCCTTTGAGTAACCCAGCCGCAGCAGGACCGTCTGCGAGCAGCGCGCGAAGGCGGAATCACCCCCACCTATCCCGATCGACCAGCCCGATGTGCCCCTCCTCACCCCGCTCCATCCTGAAGAGATCAAGCGGATGTGCCGAGGGACAGACGTGCACCATTTCGCCCCGCCGCCCGTGCCCGTGTCCTCCCCGGCCCGAGCGGCGCGGCGACGAGGGGGCGTCGTGCTCCGGGCCCTTCTCGCGGTCGTGCTCACCGCGGGGCTGGTGGCTGTCGCCGAGGCGCCCGCGGGGGCGGACACCGACGCAGCGCGCAAGAAGGCCGCGGACCGCCGGGTCTCCCAGCTGCAGAGCGCGCTGCGCAGGACCGCGGCCCGCGAGGTGGGGGCGGCGGCGGCCCTGAAGCGGGCGCAGGCGGCGCTCGCGGCCGCGCAGCGCACGGCGGTCGCGGCCGATCGTGCCCTCACCGCCTCCCGGCAGCGGGAGGAGCTGCTGGCCGCGCAGGAGAAGGCCGCGCAGCAGGCGGTCGAGCAGGGGGTGGCGCGGATCGAGGCCACGAAGGCGCAGATGGCGCGCACCCGGGACGCGGTGGGCCAGGTGGCGCGCACGCAGTACATGTCCGGCGGCCAGCAGCCGCTGCAGCTGGTCGACGTGCTGCTCGACAGCTCGGACATCACGACCTACACCCGGGCGCAGGAGATGGCCCGCGCGGTGTCGGCGAAGGAGCAGGCGGTGATCCGCCAGCTCGCCCTGCAGCGGGCGCAGCTGGCGCTGGAGCAGCAGCGGCTCGACGCCGAGAAGGCCCGCGCGACCGGCCTGCACCAGCAGGCCGCGGCCCAGCTGGCGACCTCGCAGAAGCTGGCCCGGGAGGCCGCCGCGGCCCGCGCCGCGGTCGCCGCCCTCACCGCGCAGCGGGAGCGGGCGCTGGCGAGCGTCAAGGCCCAGCGCGCCGCGGAGCAGGACGCCCTGGCCGCGGCGCAGCGGCAGTCCGCCGCCATCGCCGCGCGGATCGCCGCCGAGCAGCGGCGGGTCGCCGCGCTGCTGGCCGCCCGGCGCAAGGCCGCCGCCCGCAGCC
>JBQCIO010000188.1:0-35706 GCA_051953655.1 Motilibacteraceae bacterium | reverse complement strand
GTCGGAGAAGCTCGGGCAGCTCCCCCGGCCACCGGTCCAGGCCGTTGCGCAGCCCGTGGGTGATGCTCGCCTCGCAGAACCCGCCGTTGCGGCCCGAGGCCGCCCAGCCCACCTCGTGCCCCTCCAGGAGCAGGACGTCGAGCCCGGGGTCCGCCTCCTTGGCCAGCAGGGCGGTCCACAGGCCGGTGTAGCCGCCGCCCACGACGACCAGGTCGGCCGAGGCGTCGCCGACGAGAGCGGGCGACGGCTCGGGCCGCGCCGGGTCGTCGAGCCAGAACGGGACCGGCTCGGCGTCGGCGAGCGAGGCCAGATGGCGCGAGTGCGTGCTGGAGCCGGTGACGAGTGAGGTCGCCACGCTATCCGCGAGCCTTCCTCCTGCCGAGCAGCTGCCCGATTCCCACCGCGAGGATCGCGATGACGAACATGACGGTGCCGATGACGTTGATCTGCACCGGCGTGCCGCGGGTGGCCGCGCCCCAGACGTACATGGGGAACGTGACCGAGCTCGGCGAGGCGTTGAAGTTGGTGATGATGTAGTCGTCGAAGGACAGGGAGAACGAGAGCAGGGCCGCTGCGGCGATGCCCGGCGCGACCAGCGGCAGGGTCACCCGCAGGAAGGTCTGCGTCTCGTTCGCGTAGAGGTCCATGGCCGCCTGCTGCAGCCTCGGGTCCATGCCGGCCAGCCGGGCCTTCACGGTGACCACCACGAAGCTGAGGCAGAACATGATGTGGGCGATGAGGATGGCCGGGGTGCCCAGCGGGATGAGCGAGTTGCCGGTGGCCGGGTTCTTCAGCGTGACGAACAGCGTCAGCAGCGAGGAGCCCATGACCACCTCGGGGGTGGCCATCGGCATGAAGATGAGCAGGTTGGTGGCGCTGCGCCCGGCGAACCGGTGCCGGGTGAGGGCGAAGGCGATGAGCGTGCCGAGGATGGTGGCCACGATCGTGGCCACCAGGCCCACCCGGAGGCTGAGCCCCAGCGCCTTGCACATCCCCGCGGCCCCGCACGGGTGCAGCCACGCGTCCAGGGAGAACCGCGTCCACTCGTAGTTGTAGCGCCCGTTGGGCTTGTTGAACGAGAACAGGACGACGACGACGTTGGGCAGCAGCATGTAGACGAAGGCCAGCACCGCCACGATCGCGATGATGTTCTCGCGCAGCCAGGTGAGCGGGCTGCGCCGCCGGCGGGGAGCCGGTGCGGGAGCCTTGGGCCGCGCGGCGGCGGGTCGTTCGATCGTGGTGGCCATCAGAGCAGCTCCTCCGTGCCGGCCCGGCGCACGTAGACCATGACGATCACCAGGATCGCGATCATGAGGGAGAAGGACAGGGCGGCGGCCGTCGGGTAGTCCAGCACGCGCAGGAACTGCCCGTCGATGACCTGACCGATCATCGTGGTGTTCGGGTTGCCCAGCAGCTTGGAGTTGATGTAGTCACCGGCCGCCGGGATGAACGTGAGCAGCGTGCCGGCCACGACGCCGGGCAGCGCCAGCGGCCAGGTGACCTTGCGGAACGCCGTGAACGGGACCGCGTAGAGGTCCCCGGTCGCCTCGAGCAGCCGCAGGTCGATCTTCTCCAGGCTGGCGTAGAGCGGCAGGGTCATGAACGGCAGGAAGTTGTAGGTCAGACCCGTGATGACCGCCAGCGGGGTGTTGAGCAGCTGCTGGTTGGCGGTGAGGCCCAGCGCGTCGGTGATGTGCAGGACACCCAGCGACTTCAGCGTTCCGGTGACCGGGCCGGTGCTGGACAGGATCGTCTGCCAGGCCAGCGTGCGGATGAGGAAGCTGGTGAAGAACGGGGCGATCACCAGCACCAGCAGCACGTTCTTCCACCGGCCGGACTTGAAGGCGATGGTGTAGGCCAGCGGGAAGGCGATGAGCAGGGCGAGCGCGGTGGCGATGCCGGCGTAGACGAACGACCGGATGAACTGCGAGGCGTAGGTCGACAGGGCGTCGGAGTAGCTCGAGAAGTTCCAGGTGAACTCGTAGTCCCCCGCGAGCGTCTGCTCCTCCAGCGACTGGCGGGCCAGCGAGATCATCGGGACCACGAAGAACACCACGAGCCAGGCGATGCCGGGCAGCAGCAGCAGGTACGGCGTCAGCCGCCGCTTCCCGCCGCTCTCGGCCGCCGGAGCCTGCGCACCCGCCCCGCCGCCGACGTGGGCGAGTGCGCTCACGCGTCCTCCTCCACCCGCTGCTCGCCGGCGTGCGCGTCCTGCGAGGCGTCCAGACCGAAGGAGTGGGCCGGGTTCCAGGTGAGGACGACCTCGTCACCGCGGCGGAGCAGCGGTGTGCCGTCGTTCTGCTGGACGACCGCGAGCTCCTGCCCCCAGGGAGTGCGCACGAGGTAGTGCGTGGACACGCCCATGAAGGAGGCGTCGGTGACCACGCCGCGCAGCCCGTCCTGGTCAGGGCTGGCGAGAGGCGAGGCGTGCAGCTTCTCCGGCCGGACGCCCAGCCAGACGGTGTCCGACTCGGCGGCGCAGCGCTCGGCCGGCATGGTGAGGCGGGTGCCCTGGACATCGAGGAGCAGGTCGCCGCCGCTCTTCCCGGTCACGGTGGCCTTCACCAGGTTGGACTGGCCGAGGAAGTTGGCCACGAAGGTGGTGACCGGGTTCTCGTAGAGGTCGGTGGGCGAACCGAGCTGCTCGATCCGGCCGTCGTTCATCACGGCGATGGTGTCGGCCATGGTCATGGCCTCCTCCTGGTCGTGCGTGACGTGCACGAAGGTGAGGCCGACCTCGGTCTGGATGCGCTTGAGCTCGACCTGCATCTGGCGGCGCAGCTTGAGGTCCAGGGCCCCCAGCGGCTCGTCCAGGAGCAGCACCGAGGGCCGGTTGACGATGGCGCGCGCCAGGGCGACGCGCTGCTGCTGGCCGCCGGAGAGCTGCGCGGGCTTGCGCTTGGCGACGTGGGCGAGCTGGATCAGCGCCAGCGCCTCGTCGACCTTCTCCTTGACGTCCTTGCGGCCACGCCGGCGCAGACCGAACGCCACGTTCTCGTAGATGTCCAGGTGCGGGAACAGCGCGTAGCTCTGGAAGACCGTGTTCACCGGACGGCGGTACGGCTTCTCGGTGGTGATGTCACGGTCCCCCACCATGATGCGCCCGGCCGTCGGCACCTCGAGCCCGGCGACCATGCGCAGGGTCGTCGTCTTGCCGCACCCGGAGGGACCGAGCAGCGCGAAGAACGAGCCCTGCGGGATGACCAGGTCGAGGTCGTCGACGGCGGTGAAGGCGCCGAACCGCTTGGTGAGCGACTCCATCTGCAGGTCGCCGCTGTGCTCGGCGGCACTGTCCGCCGTTCCCGCCGGTGCAGTGGTCTGTACGGACATCGATCAACCCCCGATCAAGGCCTGGAAGGCGCGGTTGTACTTCTGCTCCGTCTTGGCGTCGAGGCCCTTGAAGACGTGCGACTGGGCCAGCACGGCGTCGGTCGGGAAGATGAGCTCGTTGTTGGCGACCTCCGGGTCCTGCTTGAGCAGCGCCTCCTTGGAGCCCTTCACCGGCGAGATGTAGTTGACGTAGTCCTCGACCTGGGCCATGACCTTGGGGTCGTAGTAGTAGTTGATCAGCGTCTCGGCGTTCTTCTTGTGCTGCGCCTTGTTCGGGATGACGAAGTTGTCCGACCAGAGCATGTGGCCGGTGCTGGGCAGCACGTAGCCGAGGTCGGGGTTGTCGGCCTTGAGCTGGACGACGTCGCCGGTCCAGGCGAAGCAGGCCGCGATGTCGCCGGAGGCCAGGCCCTTGGCGTAGTCGTTGCCGGTGAAGCCCTTGAGCTGGCCGGCGTCCTTGGCCTTCTGCAGCTCGGCGATGGCCGCGTCGAAGTCGTCGTCGGTGAAGTTGGCCGGGTCCTTGCCCATGGCCAGCAGCACCAGGCCGACGGTGTCGCGCATCTCGGTGAGCAGCGTGACCTTGCCCTTGACGGCCGGGTCGGTGAGCAGCTGGTCGACGGACTCGATCTTCTTGCCGCCGGTCGCCTTCGGGTTGTAGGCGATGCCGGTGAAGCCGCTCTGCCACGGCAGGGAGTAGACGCGCCCCTTGTCGTACTCGACGTTCTGCAGGCTCGCCTCGAGGTTGCTCGCGTTGGGGATGTTCGCCTTGTCCAGCTTCTGCACCCAGCCGAGCTGGATGAAGCGGCTGACCATCCAGTCGGTGCTGCACCAGGTGTCGCGACCGGTGTCCTGGCCGTTCTTCAGCAGCGGCGAGACCTTGGCGAAGAACTCGTCGTTGTCGTTGTATTCCTCGGTGTAGTTGACCTTGATGCCGGTCTGCTTCTGGAAGTCGTCCAGCGTCGGGTGCGCCTGGGTCTTGTCGTCGACGTCGATGTACTCGGGCCAGTTCGACCAGTTGACGATCTTCTCGGTGTCGGACTTGTCGGGCGCGGACTGGTCGGCGGGCTTGGCGCTGGTACCGCCGCTGTTCGACGACCCGCCGCCGCACGCGGCGAGGAGCGCGGCAGCCCCCAGGGCACCGCCACCGGCGAGGACGGTGCGACGGGTGAGCAGGCCCCGGGCGAGGGGGAGCGAGACCGGCATCGGGGTGCTCTCGGGCATCTGGGGGATTCCTTCCTGACACTGCGAGATCGGCGGGGTGCGCGGATCGGGGGACGAGATCGTGCGGGACTGTGCGGTGCTACTGCGGAGCGGTGAAGATCGTGCGGTGCCACTCCTTGCGAGCGACGCCGGTGCGGTCGGACATGACGTGCTTGATGCAGGTGTAGTCCTCCAGCGAGTACGAGCTCATGTCCTTGCCGAAACCGGACTGGCCGTAGCCGCCGTGCGGCATCTCGCTGACGATGGGGATGTGGTCGTTGACCCACACGCAGCCGGCGCGCAGGTCTCGGGTGAAGCGCTGGGAGCGCAGGACGCTGGTGGTCCAGACCGACGCCGCCAGGCCGAACGGGGTGTCCGAGGCCAGCTGCAGCCCCTGGTCGTCCTCGTCGAACGGCAGCACCACGAGCACCGGGCCGAACACCTCCTGCTGCACGATCTCCGACCGCTGGTCGGCGTCGACGACGAGGGTCGGCTGGTAGAACGCGCCGCGGGTCAGGTCGGTGCCGTCGTGACCCCTCGTCCCCGGCTCGCCACCGACCACGACCTTCGCGCCGTCCTCGCGGGCCCGGGCCACGAAGCCGGCGACCCGCTCCTGCTGACGGCGGGAGGACAGCGGACCGACGTCGGTGGCCGGGTCGAGCGGTGAGCCGAGACGCACCTGGGCGAACAGGTCGGCCACGCCCTCGACGAAGGCGTCGTAGAGCGGGCGCTGCACGTAGGCGCGGGTGGCGGCGGTGCAGTCCTGACCGGTGTTGATCAGCGAGCCGGCCACGGCGCCGTGCACGGCGGCCTCGAGGTCGGCGTCGTCCAGCACGACGAAGGGGGCCTTCCCGCCGAGCTCGAGGTGGACGCGCTTGACGGTGCCCGACGCGAGCGCCATGACCCGCTTGCCGACCGGGGTGGAGCCGGTGAAGGAGACCATCGCGACGCCGGGGTGGGTGACCAGCGCCTCCCCCGCCTCCGGACCGGTCCCGGTGACGACGTTGACCACGCCGTCGGGGATCCCCGCCTCGCGGGCGGCCTCGGCCAGCAGCAGCGCGGTGAGCGGGGTGATCTCGGCCGGCTTGAGCACGATCGTGCACCCGGCGGCCACGGCGGGAAGGACCTTCCAGCCGGCCATCTGCAGCGGGTAGTTCCACGGCGCGATCGAGCCGACGACCCCGACGGGCTCGCGTCGGATCGAGGAGGTGTGGTCGGCGCTGTACTCGCCGGTGGCCAGGCCCTGCAGATGGCGGGCGGCACCGGCGAAGAACGCGGTGTTGTCGACGGTGCCCGGGACGTCGAAACCGGTGGACAGGCGGATCGGCTTACCGGTCTGCGCGGTCTCGACCCGGGCGAGGGGCTCGGCCAGGCCGTCGAGGACGGCGGCCAGCCGGGTCAGCGCCGCGGAGCGCTCGGCCGGGGTGGCGCCGGCCCATTCCGGGAGCGCCGCCGTGGCGGCCGCCACCGCCTGGTCGACATCGGCGGCGGTGGCGAGGGTGCCGTGGGCGACCGGCTCGCCGGTGGCGGGGTCGAGGACCTCGAACCGCTCACCCGATCCCGCGCGGCGCTCCCCGCCGACGAGCTGCAGGAGCTGCTCGCCCTGGCGACGAGGGTCGGCCGGGGGCTCGACGGGCTGTCGTGCGGAGGGCAACGGCACCTCCTGCGGGCCGGGCGGCCGGTGGCCGCGGTCGACAACTGGTCGTCGCTGAGCGTCCGCGCGCCGCGGGACGACCAGCCTGGCGGCCTCCGGTTCACGGTGCGGCCGCTGGTGCCGAGGACGTCCATCGGTCGGATCGCGACAGGTTGTCGTCCTCGGCGTACCGCAGGGGATCGTGTCAGAGCCCGGGGCGCCGTACAAGGGATTCCGTCGCAAGAATCACACCGGACGACGGAATCGCGATCAGAACGTGACCTTCACTTGCGGAGACAGCGGTCCGAGGCGCCGAAACGCTGCGAAGTCCTTGCACTCGGGCAGCGCCGTCGCCACGATGTCGATGCGCACACCGTCAGGATCGATCCGCGATCACCTGACAGGCTGACGCCTTCCCGCCGCATCCCCCCGCCCCTTCCCTCGCCGTCCTTCCCCCACCACCGTCCTAGGCAGGGCTCATGTTCCCGACGGTCGCCGACGTCCTGGCGCTGGAATCGGTGCGCCGCGGCGCCCCCCGGGTCGTCGCCGGGGAGGCCGGGCTGCAGACGCCGGTGCGCTGGGTGCACGTGGGCGAGGTGCCGGACATCGCCGAGATGCTCCGTGGCGGTGAGCTGGTGCTCATGACCGGCATCGGGCTGCCGGCCGACGACCCGGGTCTGGTCCGCTACGTCGACACCCTCGTGGAGGTGCGGGCCGCCGGCCTCGTCGTCGAGCTCGGCCGCCGCTTCTCCGGCTCGCTGCCCGCGGCTCTCGTCGCCCGCGCCCGCAAGCACGGTCTGCCGGTGGTGGAGCTGCACCGGGAGACGCGGTTCGTCGCGGTCACCGAGGCCGTGCACGCCCTCATCGTGGATGCCCAGCTGGCCGAGCTGCGCGCCACCGAGGAGGTGCACGAGACCTTCACCGAGCTCTCGGTGGAGGGCGCCGAGCCGGCCGAGGTGCTGCGCCAGGTGGCGCGGATGTCCGGTCGACCCGCGGTGCTGGAGAACCTCGGGCACCAGGTGCTGGCCTACGACGCCGCCGGGGTGGACGCTGCCGCCCTGCTGGATCGCTGGGAGAACCGCTCCCGCGAGGTCCGGACCAGCGGTCGGACCGAGTACGACCGGGTGTCGGGGTGGCTGGTGACGACGGTGGGGGCGCGGGGCACGGACTGGGGCCGCCTGGTCCTCGTCTGCGACGGCGATCCCCTGCCCCGGCACACGATCCTCGTCGAGCGGGCGGCGTCGGCGCTGGCCCTCAACCGCCTGGTGCAGCGCGACCTGGAGTCGCTGGAGCGGCAGACGCACCGGACCCTGCTGGCCGGGATCCTCACCCACTCGGTGCCCTCGAGCGAGGTGGCGTTGCGTGCCCGGGCGCTCGGGGTGCCCCTGGAGGGGCGGCGGCTGCTGGGGGTCGTCGTGCGCCCGGTGGGGCCCGGTGGACCCGCCGCCCTGGAGCAGCAGGCCCGGATGCGGGACCTGACCGACCTGGTGGCCGCGGCGGTGCGCGACGCCGCCCTGCCCGCCCTGGTGGGCGGGCTCGAGGAGCGCGGGGGGCCGGCCGCGGTCGGGGTGCTGCTGGCGATGGGCAGCACCGACCGGGAGGAGAAGGTGCTCACCGCGCTGGCCATGGCGCTGCGGCAGCGCGCCGCGCGGACCCCCGGGGCGTCCCCCCGGCTCGTGGTGGCCGCCGGCTCCGCCGTCGGGTCGGTCCGCGACGCGCGCCGGACGCTGCTGGAGGCCGGCCAGGTGGCCGAGGCCGCCGAGCACCAGGGCGACGAGCGGCCCTGGTACCGGCTGCCCGACGTCCGCGTGCGCGGTCTGCTGCACCTGCTGCGGGACGACGCCCGGCTGCAGACCTACGTCGAGCGCGAGCTCGGCCCGCTGCTGGCCTACGACGAGAAGCACCGCGGCGAGCTGGTGCGCATGCTGCAGATCTACCTGGACTGCGGCCGGAACAAGTCCGCGGCGGCCGACGCCGCCCACCTGTCGCGGCCGTCGTTCTACGAGCGGCTGCACCGGATCGAGAAGGTGCTGGGCGTGGACCTGGACTCGGTCGAGTCCTGCCTCTCGCTCCACGTCGCGCTGCTGGCGCTGCAGGCGGTGCGCGGGACCGGGGCGGTCACGGCGAGGGGCGCGAGCTCTCCGGCCTAGCTCTTCCGTACCTCGGGCTCAGGCCAGCTCGGTGAGGGCGCGGACCCGCTCGGCGTCGTCGGCGAAGGAGGGGTCGGCCTCGGGGAGGAGGGCCAGTGCCAGGGCGGCGTGCGGCCGGGCGGCCGGGCGCTCGTCGGTGGCGGCGAGGGCCAGCGCCAGCTCCTCGTGGAACCACCCGTCGGGGCGGCCGACCTGCTCGGTCCAGGCCAGCGCCTGCTCAAGCAGCGGCAGCGCCTCGTGCGCCCGGCCGCTGCGCCGGAGCGCGCGGGCCAGCGCCCAGCGGGCCACGGCGAGCTCGGACGCCCGCTCGGGTCGCTGCTCCCGTTCGCTCAGTGCCGCGGCGAACAGCTCCAGCGCCCGGTCGAGCTCGCCGGCGTCGTCGTGCTCCCAGGCGAGGTTGTTGTAGAGCGGGGCCAGCCAGCCCCGTACGTCCGGATCCGCGGAGGACTCGGCGAGGTCGAGGGCGCGCCGGGACCAGGAGTCGCGCTGCTCGCGCCGGTCCGCGGCCAGGGCCGCCATGTGGGCGGCGTCCACGGCGAGGAACGCGGCGGTGCCGTCCGGCCGCCAGGCGGCCGCGGCGGGTGAGGTAGCCAGGCCGAAGGCCGCTTCGAACATCGCCTCCGCCAGCTGCAGGTCCTGTGCGGTGGACCTCTCCACCCGGCCCCGCTCCAGCAGCACCCGGCAGCGCACCAGCGGGTCGGCACCGGCCAGGTGGTCGGCACGGTCGAGCTCGCGCGACGCGCCCTTCCGGTCGCCCGCCAGGCCGTGCACCCGCGCCAGCTGGGTGTGGACCTCGGCGCGTCCGACGTCGTCCCGCTCGCGACCCAGCTGCTCGCGCAGTCGGGCCTCGGCGGCGGCGAGGTCGTCGAAGTCCCACAGCGGGCGGAGGCGGTCTCCCATGCGCCGGACAGTAGACGCGACGTGGGCGCGTGCGGCTGGGATCAGACGGTGCCGCCGGAGTCGGACAGCTCCTCCTCCGAGCGGTTCTGCGGGGGCCGCTCGGCTCCTCGGCGGGGTCGGCGCTGGCCGAGACGTCGTCATGACCGGCGTCGCCCTCGGCGCGCTCCCGGGCCTCGGGCGTCATCATCTCGGCCGGGTCTCGCTCCTCGCCGCTGTACGGACCGGCGTAGTCGCTCATCGCGTTCTCCTCTGTTCCGGGTGCGGCGCGCCTACCCGGAGAGGGGTGGGACAAGCGGGGCTTCCCGCCGGCTCCGCTCCGAGGCTGCGGACGGCGGTGGGTGCAAGGGCGCTGATGGCGGGAGCAGCGGGGCGGTAGGCGGGTCGGGCGGCCGGGCTGCGGCCTCAGCCCGGGAGAGCGTGACAGTTTCGTCGCGGAGCGCCGAGAAACGCTGCATCAGCGTCACATGCTGCTGCCGCGAAGATCGACTGGAGGGCTCGTGCACGACCCGCCGGCACGTCGCACAACAGCCTTCCACTCGAGCTGGTCGGCACCGTCGGCCGGCCGCAGAAAGCGCAGCCGCCCGCTCCGCCGTCACCAGCGCCGTCGACCGTGCGCCCACCCGTTGCAGGCGGCGCGCGGACCGGACCCACCATCTCTGCTTGATCACGCAGAGGGAGGTGCCTCAGGCGGTCTTCCGCCCACCCAGCCACGTGCCCAGAACCCGCAGCCCGGGCCAGTCCTGGGCCGGCACCGAGGTCGGGTCGCCGGACAGGTGCACGAGGTCGGCACGTCGGCCGACGGTGAGGGTGCCGCGCCGGTGCTCCTCGAAGGCCTGGTAGGCCGGGCCCTGGGTGTAGGCCGACAGGGCCGCGCCCACCGGGATCCGCTCGTGCGGCAGCCAGCCGCCGTCCGGCAGTCCGTCAGGGGTCTGCCGGGTCACGGCGACGGCCAGGCCGTCGAGCGGGCGGAAGGACGAGACCGGCCAGTCCGACCCGAAGGACAGGACGGCGCCGGAGGCCAGCAGGGTGGCCATCGGGTACTGCCGGGCAGCGCGATCGGCGCCCAGGCGCGGCTCGGTGAGCTGCGTCTGGCAGTCGTCCAGGCACGCCCACAGCGGGGAGAAGTTGGCGACGACGCCGAGAGCCGCGAAGCGCGGCAGGTCGTCCGGGTGCACCAGCTGGGTGTGGGCGATGACCGGTCGGCGGTCGCGCGGCCCGTTGACCTTCGCCGCGTGCTCGATCGCGTCCAGCGCGTTGCGGATCCCCGCGTCGCCGATGCCGTGGATGTGCACCTGGAAGCCGTCGGCGTCGAACGCGGTGACGACGTCGATGAGCTCCTGCCGGGTCCACACCGGCAGACCGCAGGTGTGCGGCGCGTCGGCGTAGGGCTCGAGCAGGGCCGCGGTGCCCGCCTCGATGACGCCGTCGGCGAAGAGCTTGACCGTCCGCGCCGTCAGCTGCGGATGGCCCTCGACGGAGCGGCGGAGCTCGTCGAACTCCGGCCGCTGCTCCCGCCACTGCCCGGGCTCGGCGCGCAGCGCCATCGCCACCCGCACCGGCAGACCGCCTTCCTCCGACAGCTCGTCGGAGAGCCGGACGAGCCGGTCGAGGTCGGCCGGAGTGGTGATGGCGTCCTGGACCCACGTGATGCCTTCGAGCGCGAACAGCCGCAGGGCCTCCAGCAGCCCGGTCAGCTCCTCCCGGTCGCTGCGGGCCGGGATGCGTTCGCGCACCAGGTCCATGGCGGCCCACTCCACCAGGGTGCCCAGCGGCTCGCCGTCCTCGCGCTTGGGGATGCTGGAGGCCGGCGGGTCCGGGGTCTGCCGAGTGATGCCGGCGCGGCGCAGCGCCTCGCTGTTGACCCAGAGGGTGTGGTGGTCCGAGGCGGTGAGCGCCACCGGGCGGTCGGGCACGACGGCATCCAGCCAGCGGGCGTCGAAGAGCCCGCCGGGCGCCAACGACGGGTCGTAGGAGCCACCGAGGATCCACTCCCGGTCCGGGTTCTGGGCGGCGTAGTCGGCGACCGCCGCCTGCACCTCCTCCACGCTGGTGCAGTCGCGCACCGGCGCCTCGAGCAGCTCGATGCCGCCGTGGCAGGGGTGGGCGTGCGCGTCGCCGAAGCCGGCGAGCAGCGCACCGCCGGCGAGGTCGACCTGGTCGGCGTCGGCCCCGGCCAGGGTGAGGGCGTCGTCGTCCAGCGCCACCACGAGGCCGTCGCGCACCGCCAGCGCGCGGGCCCGCGGCGCGGCGGGGTCGCCGGTGAGGACGACCCCGCCGCGGAAGAGCGTGGTACGTCGTGAGCTCTGCGCGGTCACGACTCGATGTTGGCCATGACGTGCTTGATGCGCGTGTAGTCCTCGAGCCCGTACATGGACAGGTCCTTGCCGTAGCCGGAGTGCTTGAAGCCGCCGTGCGGCATCTCGGCCACCAGCGGGATGTGGGTGTTGATCCACACGCAGCCGAAGTCGAGCTTCTTGCTCATCCGCATGGCGCGGCCGAAGTCCTTGGTCCACACCGAGGACGCGAGGCCGTACTGGACGCCGTTGGCCCAGGCGAGCGCCTGTGCCTCGTCGTCGAAGCGCTGCACGGTGATGACCGGGCCGAACACCTCGTTCTGGATGATCTCGTCGTCCTGCTTCAGGTCTGCCACGACGGTCGCGGCGTAGTGGAAGCCCTCCTCGCCGGTGCGCTGCCCGCCCGCGGTCACCCGGGCGTGGTCGGGCAGGCGGTCGATGAACGAGGAGACCCGGGCGAGCTGGTTGGCGTTGTTGACCGGCGGCAGCAGGGCGTCCTCGTGCTCGCGGCCGACCGCCTGGGTGGTGACCACGTTGCGCGCCTGCTCGGTGAGGGCGTCGACGAAGTCGGCGTAGGCACCGGGGGCGGCCATGACGCGGGTGGCGGCGGTGCAGTCCTGGCCGGCGTTGAAGTAGCCGGCGATGGCGATCGCCTCAGCGGCGGCGGCGATGTCGGCGTCGTCGAAGACCACGACCGGGGCCTTGCCGCCGAGCTCGAGGTGGACCCGCTTGACGTCCTTGGCGGCCGAGCCGGCCACCTCCATGCCGGCCCGGACCGAGCCGGTGATGGCCACCATCTGCGGGGTGGGGTGCTCCACCAGCGCCCGGCCGGTGTCCCGGTCGCCGCAGATCACGTTGAGCACGCCCGGCGGGAGGAACTCGGCGGCGATCTCGGCGAGCAGCAGCGTGGAGGCGGGCGTGGTGTCGCTCGGCTTGAGCACCACGGTGTTGCCGGCCGCCAGCGCGGGGGCGATCTTCCAGACCGCCATCATCATCGGGTAGTTCCACGGCGTCACCTGACCGATGACGCCGATCGGCTCGCGCCGGATGATCGAGGTGTGTCCCGCCATGTACTCCCCCGCCGCCTTGCCCTCGAGCACCCGGGCGGCGCCGGCGAAGAAGCGGATCTGGTCCACCATCGGCGGCACCTCCTCGCTGGAGGTGAGGGCCACCGGCTTGCCGGTGTTCTGGCTCTCGACGGCCACGAGCTCGTCCGCCCTGGCCTCCACGGCGTCGGCGAAGCGCAGCAGCGCCTTCTGCCGTTCGCTCGGCGTGGTGTCGCCCCAGGCCTCGAAGGCGGCCGCCGCCGCGGCATAGGCGGCGTCGACGTCGGCGGCGGTGGACAGCGGGGCGCTGGCGAAGACCTGACCGGTCTGCGGGTCGACCAGGTCGGTGGTCTGCCCCTCGCGGGCGTCGACGTACTCACCGTTGACGAAGTTGCGCAGGGTGCGCTTGTCGCTCACGCGGGCTCCTTGACGACGGGACATGCTCGGTGGACCGGGATCCTGCGGGAGCCCGGTCTGCTGCCGGAGCGTAGGCCGCCAGAGCAGCGGATACAACAGGTTGCGGCCGCTTGAACGACGGATACTGTGCGGGAAGGGCAGTTGAACGACGGAATCACTTGCCAAGCCGCCCCTCGAGGGCCCAGGATCGACGCCGTGACGAGGGAGCGCGCCAACGGCAGCCCGCTCGACGACGTCTCCAAGGCGATCATCGAGCAGCTGCAGGAGGACGGCCGCCGCCCGTACGCCGCGATCGGCAAGGCCGTGGGCCTGTCCGAGGCGGCGGTGCGCCAGCGGGTCCAGCGGCTGCTCGACGCGGGGGTCATGCAGATCGTCGCGGTGACCGACCCGCTCCAGGTGGGCTTCCCCCGCCAGGCGATGATCGGGATCCGGGTCGAGGGCGAGCTCGAGGCGGTGGCGGAGAAGATCTCGGCGATGCCCGAGGTCGACTACGTCGTCATCACCGCGGGCAGCTTCGACATCCTCGCCGAGGTCGTGTGCGAGGACGACGACCACCTGCTCGACCTGCTGGCGCGCCGGATCCGGGCCATCCCGGAGGTCCGCAGCACCGAGTCCTTCGTCTACCTCAAGCTCAAGAAGCAGCTCTACAACTGGGGAACCAGATGACCAGCACGCCGCAGTACGTCAGCGAGCCCGGCCTCGACAGCCTGGCCGACAGCGCCCGCGACCACCTCTGGATGCACTTCACCCGGCACTCCACCTACGAGGCCGGCGGGCACGTGCCGGTGATCGTGCGCGGCGACGGCGCCTACATCTGGGACGACCAGGGCCGCCGCTACCTCGACGGTCTGGCCGGCCTGTTCGTGGTGCAGGCCGGGCACGGCCGCACCGAGCTTGCTGAGGCCGCGGCCAAGCAGGCCAGCGAGCTGGCCTTCTTCCCGCTGTGGAGCTACGCCCACCCCAAGGCCATCGAGCTGGCCGAGCGGCTGGCCGGCTACGCGCCCGGCGACCTCAACCGGATCTTCTTCACCACCGGTGGCGGCGAGGCGGTCGAGTCGGCCTGGAAGCTGGCCAAGCAGTACTTCAAGCTCACCGGCAAGCCGATGAAGCACAAGGTGATCAGCCGCTCGGTCGCCTACCACGGCACGCCGCAGGGCGCGCTGTCCATCACCGGCATCCCGGACGCGAAGAAGTACTTCGAGCCGCTGGTGCCCGGCACGTTCAAGGTGCCCAACACCAACTTCTACCGTGCTCCCGAGCACGGCGACGACCTCGAGGCGTTCGGCCGCTGGGCGGCGGACCAGATCGAGCAGGCGATCCTGTTCGAGGGCCCGGACACCGTGGCCGCGGTCTTCCTCGAGCCGGTGCAGAACTCCGGCGGCTGCTTCCCCCCGCCGCCCGGCTACTTCCAGCGGGTGCGCGAGATCTGCGACACCTACGACGTCCTGCTCGTGTCGGACGAGGTCATCTGCGCCTTCGGCCGCGTGGGCACCATGTTCGCCTGCGACAAGTTCGACTACGTGCCGGACATCATCACCTGCGCCAAGGGCCTCACCTCGGGCTACTCCCCGATCGGCGCGATGATCGCCTCGGACCGCCTGTTCGAGCCGTTCAAGCAGGGTCACAACTACTTCGCCCACGGCTACACCTTCGGCGGGCACCCGGTGTCCTCCGCGGTGGCGCTGGCCAACCTCGACATCTTCGAGCGCGAGGGCCTCAACCAGCACGTGCTGGACAAGGAGGGCGCCTTCCGCGGCACGCTGGAGAAGCTGCTCGACCTGCCGATCGTCGGCGACGTCCGCGGCGACGGGTTCTTCTACGGCATCGAGCTGGTGAAGGACAAGGCCACCAAGGCGACCTTCGACGACGACGAGTCCGAGCGGCTGCTGCGCGGCTTCCTGTCCAAGGCGCTCTTCGACGCCGGCCTCTACTGCCGCGCCGACGACCGCGGCGACCCGGTGGTGCAGCTCGCCCCGCCGCTCATCGCCGACCAGGCGCAGTTCGACGAGATCGAGCAGATCCTGCGCTCGGTGCTGACCGAGGCGTGGAACCGCCTCTGACCTCCGCGGACCAGCCCTCCCGGGCGGATCGCACGCGGGTCCGGCGGCTGCCGGACAAGCAGCGCTCCGCCCGGGAGGACCTGGACGCGGTGCTCGACGCCGGCCGGGTGGCGCACCTGGGGCTGGTCGACTCCGGTCAGCCGTTCGTGCTTCCGGTCGGCTACGCCCGGGTCGGGGACGACGTCCTCATGCACGGCTCCACCGGGAGCCGGCTGTTCCGCGCGCTCGCTGCCGGCGCGCCCTGCTGCCTCACCGTCACGGTGCTCGACGGCTGGGTGCTGGCGCGCTCGTCGTTCGAGTCGTCCATGCACTACCGCTCGGCGATGGTGCTCGGCACCGCCTCTCCCCTCGAGGGTGCGGCCAAGCTGGACGGTTTGCGGGCGATGTCCGAGCGCTGGCTGCCGGGGCGGTGGGACAAGGCGCGACGTCCCAACGCGAAGGAGCTGGCAGCCACCCTCGTGCTCTCCCTGCCGCTGCTCGAGTGGTCGGTGAAGGTGTCCGACGCGCCGCCGGAGGACGACCCCGCTGACCTCGACCTGCCCGTGTGGGCCGGCACGGTCCCGATCCGCGAGGTGTGGGGAAAGCCCGTGCCGGCTCCCGACCTGCGCGCTCCCCTGCCAGTCCCCGACTACCTCCGACAGCTCGTCGTGGAGCACCGATGACCGCCCTGGCGGGCCCTTCCACCGACCGCTACCGCCGCCTGTCCCTCTGGCACGACACCCTCCCCGCTGCGATCTCGCCCCGGCCGCCGCTCGACGGCGACCTGGAGGTCGACATCGCGATCGTCGGTGCAGGGTTCACCGGCTTGTGGACCGCCTACTACCTCGCGTCGGAGGACCCGTCGCTGCGGATCGCCGTGCTCGAGCGCGAGGTGGCCGGCTTCGGAGCGTCGGGGCGCAACGGCGGCTGGTGCTCGGCGCTGTTCCCTGCCTCCACAGCGAAGGTCGCCCGGTCGGGCGGACGGGACGCCGCGATCGCCCAGCAGCGCGCGATGGAGGCGACCGTCGACGAGGTCGGGAGGGTGGCCGAGGCGGAGGGCATCGACTGCCACTACGCCAAGGGCGGCACCGTGGTGCTGGCCCGCACCCCGGTGCAGCTGCAGCGGGCGCAGGCCGAGGTCTTCGACGCTCGGAGCTGGGGCTTCGGCGAGGAGGACCTGCGGCTGCTGGACGCGGCCGAGGCGTCGGGGCGCGTCGCCGCCACCCGCGTGCTGGGTGCGACGTACACGCCGCACTGCGCCCGCATCCACCCCGGCCGCCTGGTGCGCGGGCTCGCCGAGGCTGTCGAGCGCCGGGGCGTCACCGTGCTCGAGCAGACGCCGGTGACCGCGATCGCCCCGCACGAGGTGCGGACGACGCGAGGGACGGTGCGTGCCCGCCACGTCGTGCGGGCCACCGAGGGCTACACGCCGGGCCTGCCGGGTCAGCGCCGCGCGGTGGCGCCGGTCTACTCGTTGATGATCGCCACCGAGCCGCTCCCCGACGACGTGTGGGAGCAGATCGGGTTGCGGGAGCGCGAGACCTTCGCCGACCACCGCCACCTCATCATCTACGGCCAGCGCACCGAAGACGGCCGGCTGGCCTTCGGCGGCCGCGGCGCGCCGTACCACCTCGGCTCGCAGGTGCGGCCGGAGTACGACCGCGACCCGCGGGTGTTCGGCGAGCTGCGGCGCACGCTGGTCGACCTGTTCCCGGTGCTGCGCGACGTCGCCGTCACCCACGCCTGGGGCGGCCCGCTCGGCGTGCCGCGCGACTGGTTCGCCTCCGTGGGACTCGATGCTGCGACGGGCCTGGCGTGGGCGGGTGGCTACGTCGGCGACGGTGTCGGGACCTCCAACCTGGCCGGGCGCACGCTCGCCGACCTGGTCCTGGGCCGGGACACCGAGCTCACCCGGTTGCCGTGGGTCGGCCACCGCTCCCCTCGTTGGGAGCCCGAGCCGCTGCGCTGGATCGGGACCAACCTCGGGCTGCGCACCATGACCGGCGCGGACGCGGAGGAGGAGCGGACGGGTCGGCCCTCGCGGCGGGCGGCCGTCTTCGGGCGGTTTCTCGGGCACTGAGGCGTGCGGCGGGCTCTGGTGCTGGGGTCTCCTCGAGCACCGCATCCACAACGAAGAGCGGCTGTTGACCGAGGACGTCGGGCGCGGGGCGGGTCGGCCGCCCCGCCGCCGGTCCTTGTTGGGGCGAGGGTGCCCCTGAGGTCTTCTATGTAAACCAGGGTCACCCTCACTCCAAGCAGCTCATCCGCGAGAACCCGTTGCTGTGCCTTACTTTCTCCTGTGGACAGCCCTGCTGTTCGTACGCGTGTTCGGGTAAGATGAGTGCATGGCAGACAGCGTCGACCGCGCCGGGGTGGGGTCCTCCCCGCCGGCGGTCGGGCTGCTGCGGGTCGCGGACTCGCTCGAGGCGGTGGTCGCCCCGGGGGCGGGTCGGGTGGACTTCTCCGCGGCGAAGCCGTCGGAGCTGGTGGCGCTGCTGCACCTGGTGGGGACGGTGCTGAACCAGCTGATGCTGGTGCTGCTGTGCCTGCTGCACGAGTGCGAGCGGCGCGGCGTGGCGCAGGGGATCTCCGGGGTGCGCAGGACCGAGGACTGGCTCGCCCAGGCGCTGCGGATGGACCTCCCCCGGGCGCGGACGCTGGTGCGGCAGGCCCGGGCGCTGCACGCGGCGTCGGCGGCCCGCGCGTTGAGCGACCCCGAGCCGGCCCCGTGCCCGCGGGCGGCGGGGATGGCCGCCGGGTTCGTCTCGTTCGAGCAGGCGCACCGGATCGGGATCGTCCTGAAGGAACTGGCCACCTTCGACGGGGCCAGCCGGCAGGCGCTGGAGTTCGCCGAGGACACGATGGTCGAGCTGTGCCACCAACGGTCCCCGCAGGGCCTGGAGGTGCTCGGCCGGCAGCTGCGCGAGGACCTCGGCCCAGAACCGGCCGAGCGACCCACCGCGGACCGGTCCCGGCTGCGGGACCTGTGCGGGCTGTCCTTCCGCCGCCACGCCCGCACCGACGGGGCACTCACCGAGCTGCACGCGCTGCTCACCCCCGACATGGAAGCCCGCCTCAAGTCGGTCCTCGAGCCGCTCGCAGCGCCGATCGGGACCGCGGAGCTGCCGGACCCGCGCACCGCCAAGCAGCGAATGCTCGACGCGCTGCTGGAGACCGTCACCGTCGCCGGGCGCATCCTGCCTCAGCAGAAGACCAACGCGGGCAACGAGAACGACGACGAGAACTGCGCTGAGGACGTAGACGGCGACGAGCCGGTCGACATCACCGCGGACGGGGCCGACCCGCACACCGGGCAGCCGGCCGGGCAGCAGGCCCTCGACCTCGGGGTCGACCTCGGGCTCTCGCTCGACGGTGTCCCGTCCGTGCCATCGGTGCCCGACTCCTTCCGCGGCAAGGTCGCCGCGCCGTCCCGCGACGGGCTGCTGGTCGCGGTCACTCTCGCCGAGCTGCGGGCAAGCGAGAAGGGCGAGCCGACCCCCGGAGCCCACCGGGCCGCGCAGATCCTGTCCACCACCTCGGCTGGCTCCCGCATCTCGGTCGAGCAGGCCCGCCTCCTCGCCTGCGAAGCAGGGATCATCCCCGTCGTCCTGGACGGCGAGAGCAGACCCATCGACGTCGGCCGAGCCAGACGGTTGGCGACGCCCGACCAGCGAAGACTCCTCGCCCTGCGGGACAAGGGCTGCGTCGGTCCCGGCTGCGACCGACCCCCGGACTGGTCCCAAGCGCACCACATCACCTGGTGGACCCTCGGCGGAGAAACCAACCTGGACGAGCTGCGCCTGCTCTGCCTCTGGCACCACCACCTCGTCCACGACCAGCACTGGGACATCAGAGCCACCCCGGGCGATGTCACAGGCGGCGGCACCGAATGGCGAGCCCCCGCCTGGGTCGACCCCACGAGAACCTGGGTCCGCACCCGCTGACACGCCCACTGCCCCGAGCAGGGTGCGCCTCCGGCACTCGAACTCGCTTGTCTCCCTGAGAAGGACGCAGAAGCATCGGCAGGGTGCTGCCGACCGCCATCCCGCGACTCGTCCACCCGAGCGTCGTCCTGCGACCTTTCGAGGCCCGGGACGCGGCCGTGGTGGCCTCGGCCGGTGCCGACCCGCTGATCCCGCTCATCACGACCGTTCCAGCGCACGGGGACGCGGAGGAGGTCGCGGCCTACCTGCGGCGCCAGCACGACCGCCTGAGGGAGGGCGTCGGCTACTCGTTCGCCGTCACCGAACCTGACACCAACGAGGCGGTGGGCCAGGTCGGGCTGTGGACCCGTGAGATCGACCGAGGTCGAGTCTCCATCGGGTACTGGGTCGCCCCGCGGTTCCGGCGCCGGGGCTACGCGACGAACGCACTCGCAGCGGTGACTGAGTGGGGCGAGAGGCTGCCGGAGATCCAGCGCCTGCAGCTGTTCGTGGAGCCGTGGAACGAGGCCTCGTGGCGCGCCGCGCAGTCCTGCGGCTACCAGCGCGAGGGGCTCCTCCGGCGTTGGGAGCGGGTGGGTCCAGAGCTCAAGGACATGTACGTCTACAGCCGGCTGACGGGCGGCTCGGCCGGGTGACGCAGCGACCACACGTTCAGCGCCTTCCACGTTCATGCCGCATGAGAACGGCTTGCCCGCTCTGCTCGACCGCCGCGAGGCGGAAGTCCCCGGGCGCAGCAGTGGAGGAGAACAGGCGCCGGCCGGCACCGACCACGCTGGGGAAGACGAGCAGCCGATACTCGTCGACGAGGTCCTTCTCGGTCAGGGCGTGCACCAGGCCGATGCTGCCGGCGACGATCACGTCGCCCCGATCACGCAGGCGCGGCAGCTCGGCGACGAGATCGCCATGCAGGAGGGCGGAGTTCTGCCAGGGGGACAGATCCGGGCGTCCGCTCGAGACCACGACCTTGCAGGCCCGGTTCATCGAGGAGGAGAAGGCGTCCGATCGATGAGGCCACAGTCGGGAGAACAGCTGCCAGGTCCGGCGCCCCAGCAGCAGCGTGCCGGTCTCGAGCCGCTCACCCAACCGGAACTTGTCTCCGGCGACCGCTTCGGGGCCGTGCCGGAACGCCCAGCCGCCACCGGGCGTGCCCGCCGAGCCGTCCGGATCCTCGACCACGCCGTCCAGGGTGCAGAACTGGATGACGATGACGCGGTTCATGTGATCTCCTCCGGCAGAGACAGCGCATCGGGCGATGCGTCACTGGAGATACCGACTGCGCACCGCAAAGTCATCGCTGCACGGCAGCGATGGCTCGGAGCAGGTGATGGGGCCGCGGAGGGAGCGAAGGTGGCGGAGGCTGGCGGAGAGCTGGTCGAGGCGGCCGAGGCCCTGCGCCACGAGCTCGTCGTGCACTGCTACCGATTGCTGGGATCGGTGCCGGACTCCGAGGACGCGGTGCAGGAGACCATGCTGCGCGCCTGGCGAGCGAGCGACCGCTACGACGAGAGCCGGGCGTCCATCCGCACCTGGCTCTACAAGATCGCGACCAACGTCTGCCTCACGGCGCTGGAGACCCGTTCACGTCGACCGCTCCCGACCGGGCTCGGCGGGCCGAGCAACGACCCGGATGCGCCGCTGCGCCCCGACCTGGAGGTGCCGTGGCTGCAGCCGCTCCCGGACATCTACCTGGGCGGTGGTGACCCTCGCGATCCGGCGGAGCGGGCCGGCGAGAGGCAGAGCGTGCGCCTCGCACTGGTGGCGGCGCTGCAGCTTCTGCCACCACGGCAGCGGGCGGTGCTCGTGCTGCGCGACGTGCTCGCCTTCAGCGCGGCGGAAGTGGCCGATCAGCTCTCGACGTCGACGGCGTCGGTGAACAGCGCCCTGCAGCGAGCGCGGGCCACGCTGGCGGCCGCGGCACCACGGGAGGACGAGCTCGCGGACCCCGCCGACCCGGCAGTACGCGCGTCCCTCGAGCGCTACGTGCGCGCCTTCGAGGCGGCCGACGTGCCCGCCCTGGTGGGCCTGCTGACGGCCGACGTCGTCCTCGAGATGCCGCCCGTCCCGCTCTGGTACCGCGGCGCGGAGGACTACGGCCGCTTCATCACCCGCGTCTTCGCCGTGCGCGGCACCGGGTGGCGGATGCTGCCGGTCGGCGCCAACGGGCAACCGTCGCTGGCCGCCTACGCCCCCTCCGACGACGGCGTGCTGGGGCTGCACACCCTGCAGGTGCTCACCATCGGCCGAGGCGGCATCTCGCACAACGTGGTCTTCCAGGACCCACAGGTGTTCGCGTCCTTCGGCCTGCAGCCGCGCCTGGACCCGGCCGGCTGACCAGGGGACCGCCGAGCCGCCTAGCCCAGCCCGAGCTCCGCCAGCACCTCGGCCGTGTGCTCGCCCAGCCGCGGCGGCGCGCTGCGGTAGCTGGGTGGCGTGGCGGACAGCCGGACGGGATCGGCGACGGTCGGGACGCCCCCGGCGTCGACGACCGGCTGCAACCCCAGTCGGTCGGCCAGGCCGAAGGCTCCCGCCAGGTCGTTCACCGGCCCGCACGGCACGCCGGCGGGCGCGAGCAGCTCGGTCCACTCCCCCGCCGGCCGCGCGGCCAGCAGGGTGACGAGCTCCGCCTTCAGCGCCTCGCGGTGCGCCACCCGAGCCGGGTTGGTGGCGAACCGCGGGTCGTCCGCCAGGGCCGGAGCGCCGAGGGCCGACACGAGCGCACGGAACTGCCGGTCGTTGCCGACCGCGAGCACCAGCTGCCCCTCCGACGTCGGGTAGGGCTCGTACGGCGCGATGCTCGGGTGCGCGTTGCCGAGGATGCCGGGCACGACGCCCGCGACGGCGTAGGCGCTGCCCTGGTTGACCAAGGCCGAGAGCAAGGAGGTGAGCAGGCTGACCTCGACCCGCTGCCCCTCGCCGGTGGCGTCGCGGTGGCGCAGCGCGGCCACCACGCCCAGCGCCAGGTGCAGCCCGGTGACGACGTCGACCAGTGCCACGCCGGCCTTGGTCGGCTCGCCCGGGCCCGGGCCGGTCACGCTCATCAGCCCGCCCATCGCCTGCACCAGCAGGTCGTAGCCGGGCAGCGCCGCGCCGGCACCGCTGCCGAACCCGGACACCGAGCCGTAGACGACGCGCGGGTTGACCGCTCGGACGTCGTCGTAGCCGAGGCCCAGCCGGTCCATGGCGCCCGGGCGCAGGTTCTCCACCACGACGTCGGCGCGGGCGGCCAGGGCGCGCGCCGCCCTCAGTCCGTCGGGGGTGCGCAGGTCGAGCACCACCGAGCGCTTGTTGCGGTTGACCGACAGGAAGTAGGTGGAGGTGCCGTCCGGCCCCCACGGCGGACCCCAGGCACGCGTCTCGTCCCCGTCCGGGTGCTCGACCTTCACCACGTCGGCGCCGAGGTCGGCCAGCAGCATGGTGGCGTAGGGGCCGGCCAGCACCCGGCTGAAGTCGGCGACCAGCAGTCCGTCCAGGGCCCCAGCACTCACCGTGGCAGCGTAGTGATCGCCGACGTGCGGGGGCGCGCCGCCTCGTCGATGATCGCGACGTGTCCCTCGACCCCTCAGCCCTGCCGCCGGCTGCCCTCGAGTTCCTCACCGAGCGGCACCTGGCCACGCTGACCACGCTGCGCCCGGACGGCACGCCCCACGTCGTGCCGGTCGGCTTCACATGGGACGACGAGGCCGGGGTGGCCCGCGTCATCACCAGCGGCGCCAGCCGCAAAGCCCGGCACGCGCGCGAGGGCGGTCGGGCGGTCCTGTGCCAGGTCGACGGACGGCGCTGGCTCGCCCTGGAGGGGATCGCCACCGTGCGGGAGGACCGGGAGTCCGTCGTCGACGCCGAGCAGCGCTACGCCCGGCGCTACCGACAGCCGCGGGAGAACCCGCAGCGGGTCGTGCTCGAGATCGCCGTCGACCGGGTGCTGGGCAGCGTCACGACGTCCTGAGCGGCGGCGCAGCCAGCACCTGCTCGCGCAGGATGTCGGCGTGCCCGCAGTGCTGGGCCAGCTCGCGCAGCACGTGGAGGTACACCCACTGCAGCGGGAGCGGGCCGCGGCGGTTGCCGCGGAGCAGGTCGTCCAGTCCCAGCGTGGCGGTCGCCGCCCGCGCGGCCTCGCACGCCTCGCGGTGGGCGCGCTGCACCGACTCGATGGTGTCGCCGTCCTCGAGGTCGAAGGACTCGTCGGGCGTCCCAGGGATGCCGATCTGCGCGCGTGAGCGGCCGGTGACGGCCTCGTCGAACCAGACCTTCTCCACGAAGGTCACGTGCTTCACCAGCCCCAGCAGCGTGGTCTTGGACGGGACCAGCCGCCGGCGCGCCTGCTCCTCGCTCAGCCCGTCCAGGCACGCGACCAACGCGGCGCGGTGCTCGTCGAGGAAGCGTTCGAGCTGGGCGCGGGGCGAGGCCTCGACGACGTCGGGGTCGAAGGTGGGCGGGTAGGTCGGCACCCGCCGAGCCTGCCCTGTGCCTGTGCGGCGATCAACCAGGTTCAGCTGCCCGACGACAGCCTGGTCCGGAGCGTCTCCAGCACCGAGGCGTCCTCGATGGTGGAGGGCACCGGCTCCTCGGTCCCCTCCGCGATCGCGCGCAGGGAGCGGCGCAGGATCTTGCCCGAGCGGGTCTTGGGCAGCGCCGGGACGACGTCGACGTGCTTGAACGCCGCGACCGGGCCGATCTCGTCGCGGACCTTGGCCACCAGCTCCTGGACCAGCTGGTCCGGGTCGACGTCCACGCCCGCCTTGAGCACGACCATGCCGCGGGGCACCTGGCCCTTGAGGTCGTCGTGCACCCCGATGACGGCGCACTCGGCCACCGCCGGGTGCGAGGCGACCACCGCCTCCATCGACCCGGTGGAGAGCCGGTGGCCGGCGACGTTGATGACGTCGTCGGTGCGGCCCATGACGTAGAGGTAGCCGTCCTCGTCCTTGTAGCCGCCGTCCCCGGAGAGGTAGTTGCCCGGGAACGCGGACAGGTAGGAGGCCACGAACCGTTCGTCGTCCTCCCACAGGGTGGGCAGGCAGCCCGGGGGCAGTGGCAGCCGGATGACGATGGCGCCCTCCTGTCCCGGCGGCACGTCCGCGCCGGATCCGTCGACGACGCGGACGTCGAAGCCGGGCACCGGCACCGAGGGCGAGCCGGGCTTGACCGGCATCGGCTCCAGGCCGCGCAGGTTGGCCGCGATCGGCCAGCCGGTCTCGGTCTGCCACCAGTTGTCGATGACCGGGACACCGAGCCGGTCGGCCGACCAGTGGTAGGTGTCGGGGTCGAGCCGCTCGCCGGCCAGGAACAGGGTCCGCAGCGACGACGTGTCGTAGGAGGCGAGCAGCTTGGCCTCCGGGTCCTCCTTCTTGATGGCCCGGATCGCCGTCGGCGCGGTGAACAGGCCCTTGACCCGGTGGTCGGCGATGACCCGCCAGAACGCGCCGGCGTCGGGGGTCCCCACCGGCTTTCCCTCGTACATGACCGTCGTGGCGCCCACCAGCAGGGGCGCGTAGACGATGTAGCTGTGGCCGACGACCCAGCCGACGTCGGAGGCCGCCCACCACACGTCGCCCGGGCCGACGTCGAAGACGTTCTGCATCGACCAGGCCAGCGCCACCGCGTGCCCGCCGTTGTCGCGGACCACGCCCTTGGGCTTGCCGGTGGTGCCCGAGGTGTAGAGCACGTAGAGCGGGTCGGTGGCCAGCACCGGCACCGGGTCGACCGGTGCTGCGCCGGCCACGACGTCCTGCCAGTCGTGGTCGCGGCCCTCGACCATCGAGGCCGCGGCCTGCGGGCGCTGCAGCACGACGACGGCGTCGGGCCGGTGGGTGGACAGCTCCAGCGCGCGGTCCAGCAGCGGCTTGTACTCCACCACCCGCCCGGGCTCCACGCCGCAGGAGGCGGCGACGACCACGCGCGGGCGGGCGTCGTCGACCCGCAGGGCGAGCTCGGCGGCGGCGAACCCGCCGAAGACGACCGAGTGGACGGCCCCGAGCCGGGCGCAGGCGAGCATCGCGACGACGGCCTCCGGGACCATCGGCATGTAGATGATCACCCGGTCGCCCTGCTGCACGCCGAGCCGCTCCAGCCCGCCGGCGAACACCGCCACCTCCTCGCGCAGCTGCGCGTAGGTGAGGCTGCGGGTGGTCCCGGTGACGGCGCTGTCGTGGATCAGCGCGGGGCGGTCGCCGTGGCCGGCCGCGACGTGCCGGTCCACCGCGTTCTCGCAGGTGTTGAGCACCCCATCGGGGAACCAGCGGTAGAAGGGCGGGGCCGCGTCGTCCAGGATGCGGGTGGGCTCGCGCCGCCAGCTGACGGCGCCGGCCGCCTCGCGCCAGAAGCCCTCGGGGTCGGACAGGCTGCGCTGGTAGGTGGACTGGTAGGTGCCGGAGTCGCCCATGCCGCCATCAAACCCGCTCGTGCACCCGCTGGGGAGCCCGTCCTCGACAAGTGGCGCTCAGGCTGCGCCGAAAGGGGCGCGAGTCGAGCGGTCGGGCGTCAGCCGGTCAGCTGCTCGGCCACCCGGTGCCCGTGCTGGTCCGCCGGGGCGACCGCGCGCGGCTGGTCGCCTCGTCGTCCCCGTCGCGCCCGTCCAGGGGGGCGACGGCTGAGTCGTCCCGGTCGGCGCGCCCCGGCTCGCCCGCCGCCTGGACGGGCAGCCCGCCGGGCCAGACCTGCGTCGGCTGCTCGTCCGCGTCGATGCCGGCGGCGGCGGGGCCGGAGGGAGACACCGGCGCGGCGCGGTGCGGCTCGGGCAGCCAGCCGTCGACCGCCCAGGCGTCGTCCGGGTCGACCGCGCGGGGCGCCGCCGGCGACGGCTGCGCCGGCTCGGGCGAACGCCGCTGCAGCGCCGGCTCGGGAGCGGAGCCGGCGTAGGAGGGTACGAAGCCTGCCCCCACCCGGTCGCGGCGCAGCAGGTGGTCGACGACGGCGTCGAGCGCGTCGTCCACCGCGCCCTCGTCGTAGCCGCCGCGGCGGGCCCGGAACACGACCGAGCGGACCTGGTCGGCGGCCGGCAGCGGCGCCGCCCCGGTGAGGCCGGGCAGCAGCACCTCCTCGACGAAGGCGTCGACGTCGCGGGGGTCGTAGCCGCGGGTGAGCAGCGGGGCGTGGGCGAAGCGCTCGCCGTCGGGCGCCTGCAGCTCGTGGGCCAGCCGGTCCGCGTCCCGCACGCCGGCGACGGGGTCGGCGAGACGCCCCACCGAGACCTCGGCCTCGGTCTCGGCGGCCACCGCCAGCTCCTCGAGCCGGTCCAGGTGCGCGTCGACGGCGGCGACGTCGTAGCCGCGGCGGACCAGGTCGAAGCCGACCCGGCGCACCTCCGCGCTGGAGACGGTGGGCATGCCGTCGGTGAGCCGCATGGCCGTCTCGACCCGGTTGAGCCAGCCGTCCACCTGCTCGCGCCGGTAGCCCTTGCTCATGCCCGTCGCCCGCGGGAAGCGGTCCCGGTTGCGCGCCACGCTGGTGCCCCTTGCTCTCTCCGACCGACTGCCGACCACTGCACGACCTGCACGACCTGCCGTGCCACCGAGAGCGACGTCGACCGGCGCCGCGCCGCTACTCCGCCGCCGCCAGCTGCCCGCAGGCGCCGTCGATCTCCCGCCCGCGGGTGTCGCGGACGGTGACCGCGACGCCGTGGGCCTGGAGCCGACGGACGAACTCGCGCTCGGCCTCGGGACGGCTGGCCGTCCACCGCGACCCCGGGGTGGGGTTGAGCGGGATGAGGTTGACGTGCACGAGATGGCCCGAGAGCAGCTCGCCGAGCAGGTCGGCTCGCCACGCCTGGTCGTTGACGTCCCTGATCAGTGCGTACTCGATGGAAGCACGCCGACCGGTCGCCTCGACGTACCGCCACGCCGCCGCGAGCACCTCGGCGACCTTGAACCGGGTGTTGATCGGCACCAGCTCGTCGCGCAGCTCGTCGTCCGGCGCGTGCAGCGAGACGGCGAGGGTGGGGTGCAGGCCCTCGGCGGCCAGCCGGTCGATGGCCGGGACCAGGCCGACGGTGGACACGGTGATCGAGCGCTGGGACAGGCCGAGCCCGTCCGGGGCGGGGTCGGTGAGCCGGCGCAGCGCGCCGACGACCGCCTTGTAGTTGGCCAGCGGCTCGCCCATGCCCATGAACACCACGTTGCTGACCCGGCCGGGGCCGCCGGGCACCTCGCCGCGGGCCAGCGAGCGGGCGCCGGCCACCACCTGCTCGACGATCTCGGCGGTGGACATGTTGCGGGTGAGCCCGGCCTGGCCGGTGGCGCAGAACGGGCAGTTCATCCCGCAGCCGGCCTGGCTGGAGACACACATGGTGGCCCGGTCCGGGTAGCGCATGAGCACCGACTCGACCAGCGCTCCGTCGAAGAGCCGCCACAGGGTCTTGCGGGTGGTCCCGCCGTCGGCCTCCTGGGTGCGGACCGGCGTCATGATCGGCGGCAGCAGCGCCTCGACCAGCCGGTCGCGCGCGGCCTTGGGCACGTCGGTCATGGCGGCGGGGTCGTCGACGAGCCGGCCGAAGTAGTGGGTGGACAGCTGCCCGGCGCGGAACGGCTTCTCCCCCAGCTCGGCGACGGCGGCCCGGCGCTCGGCGGGCGCGAGGTCGGCGAGGTGGCGCGGCGGCTTGGCGCGGCGCGGGGCGACGAGGGTGAGCTCTCCGGGTGCAGGCATGGCCGCTCTATCGTCCCACGCCGGTGCCAGCGACCCCGTCGCGGCAGTCGCGGTGCTGGTGCGGCCGGAGCGGAGTTGGCAGGGTGGGCCCCGGGCGGGGGACGCTTCCCTGCCCTTCACCACGGTGAGCGCCGAGGCGGAGGGGCACGATGGCAGAGGGCACGGGCACGACGGGCACGGGCACGACGGGCACCGCAGGGCCCGCCGGCACGGCCGGGAGCGCGGCGAACGGCCATGCGAGCAGCGTCGCCGGGCAGACGCTGGCCGCGGACGAGCTGCGCCGGCTGGACGCGTGGTGGCGGGCGGCGAACTACCTCTCGGTCGGCCAGATCTACCTCATGGACAACCCGCTGCTGCGCCACCCGCTGCGGCCCGAGCACGTCAAGCCGCGGCTGCTCGGCCACTGGGGCACGACGCCGGGGCTGAACTTCGTCTACGCCCACCTGAACCGCGCGATCGCCGCTCGCGACCTGGACATGATCTACGTCATCGGGCCGGGCCACGGCGGCCCCGGCCTGGTGGCCTCGGCGTGGCTGGAGGGGACCTACAGCGAGGTCTACCCCGACGTCTCCCAGGACCTCGACGGGATGCGGCGGCTGTTCGGCCAGTTCTCCTTCCCCGGCGGCATCCCCAGCCACGTGGCGCCGGAGACCCCAGGGTCCATCCACGAGGGCGGCGAGCTGGGCTACGCGCTCTCGCACGCCTACGGCGCAGCGTTCGACAACCCCGACCTCGTCGTCGCGGCCGTGGTCGGCGACGGCGAGGCGGAGACCGGCCCGCTGGCCACCAGCTGGCACTCGACCAAGTTCGTCGACCCCCGCCGCGACGGCGCGGTGCTGCCGATCCTGCACCTCAACGGGTTCAAGATCGCCAACCCGACGGTCCTCGCCCGGATCACCCCGACCGAGCTCGACGAGCTGCTGCGCGGCTACGGCCACACGCCCTACGTGGTGGAGGGCTCGGACCCGACCGAGATGCACCAGGCGTTCGCGGCCACGCTGGAGCGCTGCCTGGACCAGATCGCCGACATCCAGGCCCGCGCCCGCGAGGGCGGGGAGGACCTCTCCGGTGACGACCGGCCGCGCTGGCCGATGATCGTGCTGCGCTCCCCCAAGGGCTGGACCGGTCCGGAGACCGTGGACGGCCTGCAGACCGAGGGGTCCTTCCGCTCTCACCAGGTGCCCTTCGCGGATGTGCGCGGCAACGTCGAGCACCGCGAGCTGCTCGAGCAGTGGCTGCGCAGCTACCGCCCGGAGGAGCTGTTCGACGAGACCGGGGCGCCGGTGCCGGAGATCCGCGACCTGCACCCGCGCGGCGACCGGCGGATGAGCGCCAACCCGCACGCCAACGGCGGGCTGCTGCTCAAGGACCTGCGGCTGCCGGACTTCCGCGAGTACGCCGTGGCAGTCACCCGCCCGGGCACCGGAGCGGTGGAGGCGACCCGCGTGCTCGGCGACTTCCTGCGCGACGTCATGCGCAGGAACATGAGCACCTTCCGGGTGTTCTCGCCGGACGAGAACAGCTCGAACCGGCTGGGCGCCCTCATGGAGGTGACCGACCGGACCTGGTCCGCGCGGCGCACGCCGCAGGACGACCACCTGGCACCGGACGGCCGGGTGATGGAGATCCTCAGCGAGCACACGTGCCAGGGCTGGCTCGAGGGCTACCTGCTCACCGGCCGGCACGGATTCTTCTCGTGCTACGAGGCGTTCATCCACATCGTCGACTCGATGTTCAACCAGCACGCCAAGTGGCTGAAGACCACCGACGGCATCGGCTGGCGCCGGCCCATCGCGTCGCTGAACTACCTGCTCACCTCGCACGTCTGGCGGCAGGACCACAACGGTTTCTCCCACCAGGACCCGGGGTTCATCGACCACGTGGTCAACAAGAAGGCCGACGTCATCCGGGTCTACCTGCCACCGGACGCCAACACGCTGCTGTCGGTGGCCGACCACTGCCTGCGCAGCCGGCAGTACGTGAACGTCATCGTGGCCGGCAAGCAGCCGGCGCTGCAGTACCTGTCGATGGACGGCGCGGTGAAGCACTGCACCAAGGGCATCGGCATCTGGGACTGGGCGAGCACCGACCAGGGTGGCGACCCCGACGTCGTCATGGCGTGCGCGGGCGACGTGCCGACCATGGAGACCCTGGCCGCGGTGCAGATCCTGCGCCGCGAGTTCCCCGAGCTGCGGGTCAGGGTCGTCAACGTCGTCGACCTGATGCGGCTGCAGCCGGCCAGCGAGCACCCGCACGGTCTCTCCGACCACGAGTACGACGCGCTGTTCCCCCCGGGCGTGCCGACGATCTTCGCTTACCACGGCTACCCGTGGCTGATCCACCGGCTCACCTACCGCCGGCACCACCACGACGACCTGCACGTGCGCGGCTACAAGGAGGAGGGCACGACCACCACGCCGTTCGACATGACGGTGATGAACGAGCTCGACCGCTTCGACCTCGCCATCGACGTCATCGACCGGCTGCCCGCCCTGGGCGGCCGGGGCGCCTACGCCCGCCAGCGGCTGCAGGACAAGCTGATCGAGCACCGGCAGTACGTCCGCGAGCACGGCGAGGACCTGCCCGAGGTGCGGAACTGGCAGTGGGAGGCCGCCCCCGGCGCCGGGCCCGACGTGCAGGGGACGGACGAGCCGCTGCACGAGCCGGTCTGAGCCGATGGGGCGGACCGCCCAGCGGGTGATGGTGGTCAACGCCGGGTCCAGCAGCCTGAAGCTCTCGTTGCTGGCCGGCGAGGACGTCGTCGCCGGTACGACGGTGGAGCGCTGGGAGGGCGAGCAGCACCTCGAGCCGCTCGAGGAGTTCCTGCACGAGGCCGACGGCGTGCAGGCGGTGGGCCACCGCGTGGTGCACGGCGGCCCGCGGTTCGGCGAGCCGGTCCGCATCGACGACGACGTCGTCTCCTACCTCTCGTCGGTGTCGGACCTCGCGCCGCTGCACAACCCCCGCGCGGTCGCCGGCATCCGCGCCGTCGGACGCCTCCTCCCCGACGTCCCGGCCGTGGCCTGCTTCGACACCGCGTTCCACTCCGGCATGCCGGCCGAGGCGGCCGTCTACGCCCTCCCCCGCGACTGGAACGCCCGCTGGGGTCTGCGCCGCTACGGCTTCCACGGGCTCTCCCACGCCTACGCCGTCCGTCGGGCGGCGGAGCTGGTGGACCGCCCGCTGCAGGAGCTACGGGTCGTCTCCTGCCACCTCGGGGCGGGCTGCTCGCTCGCGGCGGTGGCGGGCGGGCGCTCGGTGGACACGACGATGGGCTTCACGCCGCTGGCCGGGCTGGTCATGGTCTCCCGCTCGGGTTCCCTGGACCCGGGACTGGTCCTGTGGCTGCAGCGGCACGGCGGCGTGGGCCTGGACGAGCTCGAGGACGTGCTGGAGCACCGCAGCGGGCTGGCCGGGCTCTCCGGCACCAGCGGCGACCTGCGCGACGTGCTCGCCGCGCGGGACCGGGGCGACCAGGACGCCGCCCTGGCCTACGCGGCCTTCGCCCACCGGCTGGCCCGGGAGGTCGCGGCCATGGCGGCGTCGGCGGGCGGCCTGGACCTGCTGGTGCTGACCGGCGGCATCGGGGAGCACTCGGTGCCGGTGCGGGCGGACCTGGCCGCGCGGCTGTCCTGGCTGGGCGTGGCCGTGGAGACCGACGCGAACGAGGCGACGACGGCGGACGGTGAGATCACCGCTTCCGGCGCGGCGGTGCGGACGGTCGTGGTGACCGCCCGCGAGGACCTCCAGGTGGCCCGGGAGACCCGGCAGGTGCTCACCGGCTGAGCGGCGTGCGCCGGAGGGCTCTCAGCGCCGCTCGGCCTCGTCGCCCTCGCGGGCCGGCTCGTCGCCCGGTTCCTGCTCGCTGCGCCGCTCGGCCCGCGACTTGCGCACCCGCCAGGCGACCAGCGCCAGCACGACGACCACGGCCACCGCGACGGCCGCGCCGCGCCCGACGGTCTTCTCGACCTTCGCGTAGCTGTTGCCGGCCAGGAAGCCGATCATGACGAAGCCGACGCCCCAGACCAGGCCGCCGGCCGCGTTGTAGGCGAGGAACTTGGGATAGTGCATGCGGGCGATCCCGGCCAGGGCCGGCATCACCGCGCGGAAGAACGCGACGAACCGGCCCAGGAACACCGCCGAGCCGCCCCGGCGGGCCAGGAAGCGCTGGGCGTCGTCGAGCCGGTGGGCGTGGCCGCGCAGCGGGCCGATCTGCAGCAGCCGCGGGCCGACGTGCTTGCCCACCTCGTAGCCCACGGTGTCGCCGATGACCGCGGCCAGCACGACGACGGCCAGCACGATCGACAGGTGCACGTGACCGCGGCTGGCGATGACGCCGCCGAGCACCGCGGCGGTCTCGCCGGGCAGCACGAACCCGACGAAGATCGCGTCCTCGGCGAACACGAGCGCGCCCACGACGAGGTAGACGACCACCCCGGACAGCCCGAGCAGCCGGTCCGAGAGAGCGCTCAGCACGCCGCCCACGTCAGCTCGCCCCGATGGTGGCTGCGAGCACCAGGTAGACGGCCGGGGCGGTGGGCAGCAGCGAGTCGAGCCGGTCGAGCAGCCCGCCGTGCCCGGGCAGCAGCGAGCCCATGTCCTTGATGCCGAGGTCGCGCTTGACCATCGACTCCCCCAGGTCTCCGACGGTGGCGGTGACGACGACGACCAGGCCGAGCAGCACGCCCTGCCACCACAGCCCGTGCAGCAGCAGCGGCAGCGCGAGGCCGCCGGCGAGCGCGCACGCCAGCACCGAGCCGGCGAAGCCCTCCCAGGACTTCTTCGGGCTCACCGTGGGAGCCATCGGGTGCTTGCCGAACAGCACGCCGGCGGCGTAGCCGCCGATGTCCGAGCAGATGGTGACCACGATGAACACGACGATCCGGCGGGCGCCGTCGTCGGCCGCCAGCAGCAGCGCGGCGAACCCCGCCAGGAACGGCACGTAGAGCGCGGCGAACACGCCGGCGGTGACGTCGCGGACCACCCCTGAACCCGGTCCGATCGCGCCCTGCCCCGCAGGAGCCTCCTGCGCGAGCCGCTGGTCGACCAGCGGCCAGGCGACCACGGCCAGGCCGGTGAGGGCGAAGGCCACCGCCAGGCCCTCCAGGCCCTCGACGTAGGCGGCCACCAGCATGGCGGCACCGCCCACGGCCACCGGCGCCAGCGGCATCCGGGTGCCGGAGGTGGCCAGGGCATGGGAGAGCTCGCGCAGCGCGATGAGCACCGCGGCGATCACGACGACGAGGAACGCGGCCTTCACCACGAACAGCGACAGCAGGACCAGAGCGCCCAGGCCGATCCCGACGGCGATGGCGGCGGGGAGGTTGCGCCCGGCGCGGCTGCGCCGCTCCTGCGGGGTGCCCACGGCGCCACCGGCGGCCGGGTCGGCGGGGACGGGCTCGTCGGAGAGGGACACCTCCACCTCCACCTGAGAACCTCGCTCCCGCCGGACCTTGCCGAACCGCACCCGCCGCTCGCGGGTCCATCAGACCCCGAGCAGCCAGACTCGAGCCGCCAGACCTCGAGCCGCTAGACCTCGAGCAGCTCGGACTCCTTGTGCTTGAGCACCTCGTCGATGGCGTCCACGTACTTCTTGGTGACCACCTCGAGCTGCTTCTCGGCGCGGGTGACGTCGTCCTCGCCGGCCTCGCCGTCCTTGACCAGGCGGTCCAGGGCGTCCTTGGCGTGCCGGCGGATGTTGCGCACCGAGACCTTGGCCTCCTCGGCCTTGTGCCGGGCGACCTTGATGAACTCCTTGCGCCGCTCCTCGGTGAGCTCGGGGAACACCACCCGGATCTTCTCGCCGTCGTTGGTGGGGTTCACCCCGAGGTCGGAGTCGCGGATCGCCTTCTCCAGCGCGCCCAGCGAGCCCTTGTCGTAGGGCGTCACCAGGATCGAACGCGCCTCCTGCTGGTGGAAGCTGGCCAGCTGCTGCACCGGGGTCATCGCGCCGTAGTAGTCGACGAGGATCTTGTTGAACATCGCGGGCGTAGCGCGGCCGGTGCGGATGGTCGACAGGTCCTCGCGGGCGACCCCCACGGCCTTCTCCATCTTCTCCTCGGCCTCGAAGAGGGTCTCGTCGATCACGCTCGGCTCCTCGCTCTGGGTCTGCTGCGTCGTGCGGGTGGCGGGTCCGGCCGGCCGGCCCTCAGGCGCGGTGATCGGTGGCGGCGTCGCCGGACACCACGGTCCCGATCCTCTCACCGCGCACGACCCGCGCGATGTTCCCCTCCTCCAGGAGGTTGAAGACGATGATCGGGAGGCCGTTGTCCTGGCAGAGGCTGAACGCGGCGGCGTCGGCCACCCGCAGCCCGCGGCTGAGCACCTCGGCGTAGCCGACCCGGTCGAACTTGCGCGCCTCGGGGTGGGTCCGCGGGTCGGCGTCGTAGACGCCGTCGACGCCGTTCTTGCCCATCAGCAGCGCCTGGCAGCCGATCTCGAGCGCACGCTGGGCGGCGACGGTGTCGGTGGTGAAGTAGGGCATGCCCGCACCGGCTCCGAAGATGACCACGCGGCCCTTCTCCAGGTGCCGGATGGCGCGGCGCGGGATGTAGGGCTCGGCCACCTGGCCCATCGCGATGGCCGTCTGCACCCGGGTGTCGGTGCCCTCCTGCTCGAGGAAGTCCTGCAGGGCCAGGCAGTTCATGACGGTGCCGAGCATGCCCATGTAGTCCCCCCGGGCCCGGTCCATGCCGTGCTGGGACAGCTCGGCGCCGCGGAAGAAGTTGCCGCCGCCGACCACGATGGCCACCTGGGTGCCGGCCCGGACCACCGCGGCGATCTGCCGGGCGATGCTGCGGACCACCAGCGGGTCGACGCCGACGGCCCCGCCGCCGAAGACCTCACCGGAGAGCTTGAGCAGCACGCGGCCGTAGACCGGCGCACCGCCGGCGAGCGGCGCGGCCTCCGCGTCTACGGCTGCCTCGACGTCCGCCTCGACCGCAAGGCCCTCGACGCCGGCGCCTGCCAGTCCCGCCGTCCGCTCCACCGGTGCCTCCACGCTCGTTCGCCGTCGCTGGCCCTGTTCCGTGCCGCGTCCCGCTCGGCTGCCGCCGCTCGCACGACGGGCCGCCGGGGGCAGTCTGCCCCAAGCGGCCCGTCGGCCGTCCATCGCCCTGCTGCGGTGAGCGCTCGCTCAGCCGCCGACCTCGAACCGGACGAACCGGGACACGGTGACGCCCTTCTCGTCCAGCAGCGCCTTGACCGTCTTCTTCGAGTCCTGCACCGCGGCCTGCTCGAGCAGCACGACGTCCTTGAAGAACCCGGTGACCCGGCCCTCGACGATCTTGGGCAGGGCCGCCTCGGGCTTGCCCTCCTCGCGCGCGGTGGCCTCGGCGATGCGCCGCTCGTTGTCGACGACGTCGGCCGGCACCTCCTCGCGGGTGGTGTACTGCGGGCGCATCGCGGCGACCTGCATGGCCGCGCCGCGCGCCGCGTCGAGGTCGTCGCCGGTGAACTCGACGATCACGCCGACCTGCGGGGGCAGGTCCGAGGCGCGCTTGTGCATGTAGGTGGCGACCTGGCCGTCGAAGCGGGCCACCCGGCCGAGCTCGAGCTTCTCGCCGATCACGGCGGCCACGCTCTGGATGTTGTCGGCCACGGTGCGCCCGTCGGCGAGCACCTCGGCGAGCAGGGCCTCGCGGTCGGTGGTGCCGCTCTTGGCCACGTGGGCGACGATGTCGGCCGCCAGCTGCTGGAACTGCTCGTTCTTGGCCACGAAGTCGGTCTCGCACTTGAGCTCGACCAGCGCGCCCTCGGCGGCGGCGACCAGGCCGTTGCCGGCCTCGCGCTCGGCGGCCTTCTTGTCGACCTTCGCGCCCTGCTTGACCCGGAGGACCTCGACGGCGGCGTCGAAGTCGCCGTCCGCCTCCTCGAGCGCCTTCTTCGCGTCCATCATGCCGGCGCCGGTGAGGTCCCGGAGCTTCTTGACGTCCGCGGCGGTGATGCCAGCCATGGCTTACCTGTCCTTCTCGTCTTAAGGGTGCGGTGCAGCTGTGGGTGCCGTCGGCAGTGCCGTCGGCGACGGTGCGGTCGGCGGCGACCGGCGCGCCCCGGGGGGCCGGCGGTCGCCTCCCCCGCCCCCCGCCCCCGCCCCCCCCCACCCGGCGGGGGGCCC
>JBQCIO010000187.1:0-21464 GCA_051953655.1 Motilibacteraceae bacterium | reverse complement strand
GGTTTATGGTGCCGCCCGGTCCCGGCTCGTTGGGGGGATGTCTGCCTTTTTTGTGACCATTTCTGTTACCACCTGGCTCTCCAAACCGGGGTTGCGGCCAGCGGCCCGCCGCCGCGTTGCACCGCGACGACGGGCCTTGATCCCACCCCCACCGCAGCAGGGAGCAGGACCCGTGGACAAGATCGCACAGACCCCCGCCGTGATACCGGCCGACCGGGTGACCACCGTCTCCATCCCCATCGACGACGAGCTGCGGGAGGCCCTCGAAGGCCTCACCCCGGCCCAGCTCGAGGAGGTCCGGCAGGCTGGCCAGCAGAGCCTCATCACGGCGGCCGCCGAGGTGCGCGGCGCCGGGCACCGGCCTTGGTGCAACCTCGCCTCGCACCGGCGGGACCTGCGGGAGCAGGGCGCAGACGCCGAGGGCTGCTACAGCGCGGACGTCGACCTCGCCGACGGCGTCGGGGCGTGGCTCGTCGAGGGCCCGGACGGCGTCCATGTGGTCATCGATGGGCCGTGGAACCTCACGCTCGGCGCCGAGGACGTGCTGACGCTTACCCGCTGGCTGAGCGGCCTGGACGACGTCGAGGAGCTCACCGCGGTGCACCGCCTGTTCGAGGTCGTCCGGCAGGTCGCGTCGTGACCGGCTACCGGCTCCCGCACGTCCCGGCGGCGCCGCTGCTCGAGGCGGTTGAGCGGCGCGGCGGTCCGGCCGCGGCCGGCATCCCCCAGCACTCCGCGCTCGAGCGGGCCTACTACCGTGCCCGGCGAGCGGGCGAGGTGACGGTGAAGACTGCAGACAGGTTCGCCGTCGAGCTGCTGCGAGAGCACCCAGCGATCGTGTGGGGGGATGCCTGGTGGACTTCGGCCGCAGCTACCGTCGGTCCGCGCCGTTAGCCTCGCTCGCATGACGACGAACAACGAGCGCTACATCGGCATCAAGGAACCTGACGAGCACGGGCGCATCTACGCCTGGCTTCTGCCTCCCGGCGTCGCGGTCGCCGCCGACGGCAGCCCCATCAGGCTCGTGAGGACCCGTAAGGAGGTAGATGCCCTCGTGGGGGAGTGGGGCACCGACGACGTCCGCTTCGACGGGCTGGTCGACCTCAAGGACGAGGACGAGTAGCAACGCTCGTGGTCGACGCCCCGCCGGCTCCCCCCGTGGCCGGAGGGGCGTCGCGTTGTCCACAGGCTCGGCAGGGTCCTGTCGGTGCAGACCGTTACGGTCCACCCCGGGGGAACGGGGAGGTACCTCGTCGCCCGAGGAGCCGGAGAGGGATCCCATGCCTGAGGTACGAACGCGCGAGGACCACGACCACCCCTGCCTTGCCTGCGGTGGGCCCTGGTTGATCGTCGAGAACGGGATAGAAGCCGGCGGTCAGGTGGTCCGCTGGGTTGCGGTGCGCAGCAACTGTGCCCGGGACTGCCTTCGTCTCGGAGAGGTGAGCGTGGACCGGTTCAACGAAGCGTTGCAGGAGCGGCGCCAACTGGGCTGGTGAGCCACTGATTCCACAGAGGTGGTCGCCGCGACCGGGGTGGGTGTAGCGATCAAGCCCCCCTAAGATTCACCGCTTCGCTACGCCCGCCCCGCCTGCGCGTCGTGGTTGCCGGAGCTGCCCCCTACAGTTCCCCGGTGAGCCCGCGGCGATGAACGCGCCGACAGTGGCGAGCCATGTGGGGGACCATCCCCCCAGTTCACGTGCCTGCCCCCCCTCAGCGGCCGGAGGACCGCTCGTTGGGGCGGGCGGCCCAGGAGCGGTAGAGCAGGAACGGCGCCTCCGTGAGTGCGAGCACGTTCTGCCAGTCCGGCCGGCGCGGCTGGGCGCCGAGCTCGATGGCGAACTTCACGACTTCCTCGAAGGAGGTCCGCCCGCAGGGCACGTGCGTGCGGTGTGTCAGTGGCCCGTCAGGGGCGAGCACGGGCGTGCCGACGTGCTGGTGCGGGAGGGTGTGACTGCTGCCCCCGTCCGGGTGCCAGTGCCACGCCCACAGCTCGGCCTCGTCCCGGTCGAGTAGGGCGAACATGTACGCCCTCGTGCTCACCCGCCAGGGCTCGTCGCCCTCGTCCGGCGCACACGGCACGATCTCGTACTTCATGGCCGCCTTGAGGTGCCGGGGTGCACCGGTGCCTCGCAGCGGAGCGCCCGTGCTGCCGTTCAGCGTCCAGGCGCGCACGTCCCCCTCGTCCATCCCCCGGGGGCTGAGGGTCAGCTTGCCGGTCGCGACGCAGGACAGCGCCTGTTGGAGGGGCTCGAGGAACGCCCGGACGGCGTCCGCTGGGGTACGTCCGGGCACCCGGCTACTCCGCGAAGGGGACCAGCAGCGTCAGCTCGTAGACGGCCGCGCGGGGGTCGTTCTCGTACTCGCCGTTGTGCCAGGCGGTGAGGAACTCCTCGCCGCTCACGCCCAGCAGGCGGCGGGAGGCGCCCTCGAACAGGGCCCGCCCCTGCTCCGGGGTCAGCGTCTCGACCTCAACGTCCTGGTCGAGTGAGCTGGTGGCGCTCATGGTGCCCCTCCTCTGGCCGGTCCTTCACCGTACACGTCGGCGCCCTCTCCTGCCCGGTTGAGCCGGGAGTAGGCGCCTGCGCGGTACCTGGTCGAGGAGGACCCTGCCAGCCCCCTCCGACAGTTCCTGCCGGTGGGGCTTGCGGCCAGCCTCACCCGCCGACAGCGGCCTCTAGGTCGAGGTGCTCGAGCTCGGGGCGGTGCACCAGCCATGTCTGCCAGCCGCCGTCCGTGCGGGCCTGCAGCCCGTCCGGGTCGGGCCCGTGCTCGAGGAACCGGGTGAGGCGCTGCAGGGCGGCGCAGGCGACCTGGTGGCGGGCGTGGGAGTCGCCGGCGGCCCAGGGGGTGAGCGCGACGGTGACGGGCAGCCCCGCCGGCTCCGGCGGGTAGATGACCAGCACCCCGCCGCTGGCCGGGTTGAGGTCGGCCAGGACCGGGTCGTCGACGTCGAGGACGCGGGTGCGCACCCCGTACTCCTCAAGCAGCGCCCGCTCCCCCGGCGTCAGCAGAGGCGCGCGGCGGTGAGGCCGCCGCAGCTTCATCGGCCGACCCCGGCCGCGCGGAGCTTCATGGTGAGCTCGCGGTCCCGCTGGTCCATGGCGGCCTTCACCGCGCGCTGCACCTCCTGCGCGTTCCCGGAGCCCACAGTCACGGTCACCGGGCTGGGGTGGATGTTGATGACCGTGCCGCCCCCGCCGCCGGCCATGCGCATGGAGTCGGGGTTGCTGTAGACGCTCGACCCGCCGGGCAGGCTGACCAGCTCCGGGCCCTGCTCGCCGACCCACGCCATGCCGCCGGAGAAGTTCGTGACGCCGCCGGCGAACCCGGGGATGTGCAGGTGGCTGACGGCGCCGCCGACGCTCGAGGCCGCCGAGGCGACCTTCCCGATGCCGTTGATGACGTCGGAGATTCCGCCCTTGATGGCGTCGAAGATCGGCTGGATTACGGACCACACCGTCTGCACCGCGGTCTGGATGCCGTCCCACACCGTCGACCAGTGCTTGGCGAGGATGTCCACGGCGATCCCGATGGGCCCGAACGCGAGGGCGATCATGTCGGCGTGCTGCTTGATCCACGCCCAGGCGTCGGCGGCGATCTTCTTGATGAAGTCCCACGACTGGTGCCAGTGCGTGGCCACCCACACGATGCCGGCCACGACCGCGGCGAGGGCGGCGACGATGCCGAGGGAGGCGGCGTTCTCGGCGATGAACGCCGCCGTCGCGGCCGCAGCCATCGCAGCGTTCTCCGCGATCCACACCGCGGCCGTCGCCGTCGCCCGCGCCACCGTCTGCGCGCCCCACACGACGAACCCGGCCAGCGACTTCGCCAGCATCGCGGCCTGCTGCGCCCCCCACACCGCGCCCTGCGCGGCCTCCTGCGCCAGCCACTTCGCGCCCGAGGCGACCGACTGGGCCAGCAGCCCCCCGTAGTACCAGACGTACAGGGCCGCGGCCGACGCGAACTGCGCCGTCTTCGCCGCCACCCACGCCACGCCCTGGGCGATGTCCACGACGAACCCGGCCGCGGACTTGGCCAGGTTCACCGTCGCCGACGAGGCGTAGGCCGCGAGTGCCCCCACGAGCACGGTGCCGATGGCAGCGCCGAGGACCTTGGCCGCGGTCGTGTGCTTCTCGAAGAACGTCAGCGTGGCGTTGATCGCGGACACGACGGACGTGAACGCGGGGACCAGGTGCTCGCCGAGCTGGATCGAGAGGGTGTGCACGCCGGTGGCGAGCCGGTCCTGCTGCGTCCGGGACAGGCCGAGGGTCGAGCCCCAGCCCTCCACCTCGGAGGCGTTGTCGTGCAGCGATGCCCCCACGGCCTTGACCCGGTTGTTGAACTGGGCCTGCTGCTCCCCGGACAGCATCAGGGCCGTGTTCATGCCGATGGTGCCGCCCATCACGGCCTTCAGCGCCGCCGTCGCGGTCTCCGCGGCCGGCCCGCCCCGCTTCAGCTGGTCGTTGTACCCGGCGACCTTGAGCGCGAGCGCCATGAACGCCGAGCCCTGCGCCGCGCCCTCCGCGCCCATGCCCTGGAAGGACTTCTTGAACTCCTTCTGCGACATCGACCCGGACATGAACGCCTTCGCCGACGCCGCCAGCGCCGGCGGCATCTTCCCCAGCATCGTCTGCAGGTCCGCCGTCGCAGTCGCCGACTTCTTCATCGTGTCCACGATCACCAGGCCCTGCGGGCCCATCTTCGCCGCGATCGCGTCCGTCACCAGCTTGATCGTTCCGGTCAGCCCCCGCTGCCCCAGGTGCGTCGTCACGTCCTGCACGTTGATGCCGAGCTGCTGCATCGCGTTCACCGCGACGTTGTTCGGGGCCTGCAGGTTTCGGATCGTCGACGCCAGCTCCTGCGTGGCCTCCCGCGCGCTGGTGCCGTGGGAGGTGAGGGTGGCGATCGCGCCACCGACCTGGTCGAAGGAGATGTGCGACGCCGACGCGATCGGCACCACCGTCGACAGGGCCCCGGCGAACTCCTCCATCGTCGTCTTCGACTCGCCCGCCGCGGTCTTGAGGGCGTTCATCACCTGCACCGGCGTCCCGACCGACGCCCCGTAGGACGCCATCACCGACGTCATCGCGTTGGTGACCGTCGACAGGTCGGCGTTCTCCTCCTTCGCGCCCTTGCTGGCCGCGTCCAGGATCTTCAGGCCGTCCGCGCCGCGGATGCCGGCCTTCTCGATCTGGTACATACCCTCGGTGAGCTGCTCGGTCGAGGTCCCCGTCTCCTGGGCGATGCGGATGATGCCCTGCCGGATCGTGCCGAGGTTCTTCTCCGACTCCCCGGCCGCCGTCACCAGCACGTTCGTGGCGGCGTCGAAGCTCGATGCGGCCTTGATGGACTCGAAGCCGACGAACGCCGCCGCGCCGGCCGCGCCCAGCAGCGCCGTCTTCGCGATGCTGCCGGCGTGGGAGCCTTCCTCAGCGGCCGCCGTCTGCGCCTTCGTGGACCGCTCCGCGGCCAGCTGCTGGCGGCGCGCGGACTCCTCGAACGCTGCGCCCGTCTCGGCCGCGGCGGTCCGCTCGCGCGCCAGCGCCGAGTCGATTTCCTTGGTGTCCCGCGCGGTGACTCCGGCGGCCTTGTCGATCGCCAGGGCCTGCCGGCGCGCCATCTCGTCGAACGACTCACCCGCCTGCAGAGCGGCCTCACGCTCCCTCGCGAGGGCGCGGTTGATCTCGGCCTCCATCTTGGCGGCGTCGGCCTCGAACGCGGCCGCCGTCTTGGAGGACTCCGCGCGCGCCTCCTTCATGCCGGCGACAGCTTCGGTCGCCCGGGCACGTAGCTCGAGGACGAGCGGCGGGATCAGCTCAGACACGACGGTCAGCCCTTCGTGACGGCCGCGGCCCAGTGCGCAGCGGCGATCGAACGCAGACGCGGAGACACCTCGCGCACCGCGGGGGTGAAGTACGGGAACGGGCGGGTGGCCTGCCGGCCGCGCCCGGACCCGCCCGAGTAGCCCAGCTCGACCCGGCGGCCGTAGACCGTCCTCGGCCCGACCTTCGTCGAGTAGGTGCCCAGCCCCGTCCGGCGGATCGGGTCTGACGTGATGGAGCGGCGCAGGGTGCCGGTGACGACGTTCGGCTTGTCCCCGCCCACGTGGGGCGCGCCGCGGGGGTGCGCGCCCTCGAAGTTCTTCTTCGCCGCGCGCTCCACCAGGGCGGCGCCGTCACGCACGATCGCGGCCCCTGCCGCGTCGATGCGGGCCGCGAGCCCGTCCAGCGCCTGCTCGAGCTCCCGCAGGCCCTTCACGTAGCCCACGTCAGGCCGCCGAGCCGCCGGCGTCCGGCCACAGCGCAGCCGGCAGCGCATCCGACATGAGCTCCACGGCCTCGATGAGCAGCCGCGCCCCGTCCTCCCGGGCGGCGGCCGACCGGGCGGCGTCCGCCAGCCCGTTGACGGCGCGCACCATCTGCCCCAGCCCGGGCCGGCCCACCTCGGCGCAGCGCAGGCAGCACGTCCGGTCGCCGCCGTCACGCACCAGCACCCCGAACCCGGCCGCCGCGTGCACCGGGTGCCCGCACACCCCGCACGCCACCAGCAGCGGCCGCGGGTCGGCGTAGACGACGGCGCGCACCGGGTGCACGGGCAGGACCGCGGTAAGGGCGACGGCGTCCCGGGCGGATGCGGCCACCCGGGACCGGGCAGCGGCGACAGGAGACGCGCCGCCACGACCGTTGCCGACGCGCCTCCCACGGGGCTTACGAGGACCGGGCACCTCAGTACACCGATCCCCTGCGCGGCTCGGGAACCACGGCAGCGCCGAGCGCCTGCTGCGCCTGAGCCGGGGTGCGCGCCTGCAGCAGCACCCGCATCACCGCGTCATCACCCCCGGACTCCCGGTGCTCGACGACGATGTCGTTCAGTAGCCGCGGGGCGTCACCGACCACGACGCCGTGCCGCTCGAGCACGACGACGTCGTCCTGCCAAGCCTTCTGCGCCGCGTCCAGGCGGGCCCTGGCCTTCGCCAGCCCCCCGGAGACGGCGCGGATCTTCTCCACCGCCGTGGCCACCGCGGCCCGGTACTCCTCCGCGGCCTCCAACGCCTCAGCGACGACCCGCTCGTGCGAGGCCTGCGCGCGTTCCCGCGCCGCGACCCTGCCGGCCTCGCGCAGCTGCGCGTCGACCTCGGCCAGGCGCCGCTCCAGCACCCCGATCGTCGCGTCGATCCCAGCAATCCGCCCGTGCGCGGCCTGCAGGTCCCCGCGCGCCTTACTGGTGCCAGCACCGCCATCGGAGAGCGCGGCCTCCGCCACCGCCTCCTCCAGCCCCGCCAGCGCCTGCGCCTCACGGGCCCGCTCCTGGCGGTGCTCCTCCACCTGCCCGTGCAGACGGTCCCGGACCGCCTGCAGCTCCTCCAGCGACGAACCCGCCGCGGTGGTCGTGGTCATGATCCGAGCCCCTTCCGCAGGGCATCCGCCCTGAGCCTGTAGCCGAGCGCCAAGTCCCGGTCGAACGACGTGTCCGCCGCGGCCTCGAGGCGCTCGGCCTCCGCCAGGTCCGCGGCCCGCTTCTCCGCCGCAGCGCGCTCGCGGCGCTCCCGCAACGACAACGGCGCGCCCTCCAGCCGGGCACGCGCCGCGACCACCTGCGCCGACAGGTCATCGACCTGCACCTGCAGAGCAGCCACCGACGCATCCACCGCCGCCTTCACCAGCACCGGCAACGGCTCACCACGGCGACGAGCCACCGCCGCCTTCGCGACATCCCCCACCAGCGGGCCCGCCCAGTCGCGGCGGATCGGCCCGGCGCCCGGCCCCGTCACCGCACACCCCGCTCCACCTGCGCGGCCTTCACCAACACAGCCGCCGCCACCTCAGGAGAGGCAGCCAGAATCGGGTCCGCCGCCAGCCGGCGCAGCCGCTCAGCCTCAGCCTGCGCGGCCTTCCCCGTCAACGCCGGCTCCCGCCGCAGCTCGGCCGCGGCCCGCTCAAGGTAGCCCTGGCGCAGCAGCGGATCCGACACCCCGAACCCCTTGGACTGCAGCTCCGCCGCGGTGTTCACCCGCGCCAGCACCTGCTCCCGCGACAACTTCGCCAGCAGCTCGGACGGGATCCGGGCGTACAGCCCCTTGCGGACCTCGTCCAACTCCTGCACCAGGGGCCGCGGCGCCGACCGCACCGGCCAGCCCTTCCCCACCGCTGCGCCGGCCGCAGCCGACGACGCGTCCTTCATGTGCGCCATCACGCGCTCCTCGTCTGCTCGCGCCTCGCCACGTACGCCGCGACCGACGACGACTCGACCAGCAGCACGCCTCTGCCGCGCCCAGACCGCCGGGACACCAACGCGCCCCGCTCCACGGCCGCGCGGACCGCCCGCTCGCTGACCTTCATCACTCCAGCCGCCTCCGACGTCGTGAACCACTGGCCCGACGCTGCAGCCGAGGAAACCGCCCCGTCCAGCGACGTACCGACTTCGGTAAGCACTTGGGAACCCGGCCCGGCTGAGTCGCCCAGCGCCCCCTCGGCCGCTCCCAGCAGCACCCGCAGCGACCGCTCCCACGCCGCGTAGGACTCCCCCGCCGCCTCCAACGCCGCCAGCACCTCCAGCAGCTCCGCGGCCACCTCGGCGCGCCCGTTCTCACGCGCCTCCTTGACCGCGTGCAGCCGCACCACCTCAGCGAACCGGGCCAGCCGCCACGCCTGCCGCCCCGACAACAGCAGCGCCCCACCCGCATCCGGGCCCACCACCGGCGCCCCGCTCACGCCACCCACCCCCAGTCAGGGCGAGCACCCCGCGGCGACACGACCTCCCCGGCCCACACACCGACCGACGGGCGCACCACCCGCGCGTACGCGGCGCACGCCAACAGCCCCCGGCAGCCCATGCAGCCATCCACCGCGCGAGCCACCCCATGCACACCCGCCGGCGACAGCCACCCCTCCGGATCCGCCGCACACGGCGGCAGACCACCGTCCAGCGCATCTCCCAGGGCGCGCACCGCGGCCTCCAGCCCCGGCGGATCCCACGGCGGCACCTCGCCGCCCCGCAGGCCGCTCACGCCGCCCCCATGGCCTGCTCACGGGCCGCCCGGGCAGCGTGCGCCGCCGCCCGCAGCTCCGGCACCACGTCAGCCAGGAACCGGTCCGCCGCCAGCAGCGCCTCAAGCACACCCACCCCGCGGTCAGCCATCGCCGCGGCGTCCTCCAGCGCATCCAGCTCCGAGGCGTGCTCGGACATCAACGACCACCAGCGCGCCCACGCCGCGCACTCCTCAGCCGACGCGTCCGGGCCCGGCTGCTCCAACAGCGGCACCCGGTTCGAGCACCGCAGATGCGCCGCGCGCACCGCCGCCGGCAGACACGGCGGCACCGCCAGCTGCGGCAGCACCTCCGCCGCCCGCTGCACCGCCCACGCGCGGCCCTGAGCGGCCACGAGAGCCTCCAGCGCGGCCGCGGACACGTCCCCGCCGCCGATCCGCTCGAGCACGTCGACCAGGCCCACTGCGGCCGCATCGACGAGGCCGGCCAGCGCGGTCCTGGCCGCCGTCACGGCCGCCGTGCGCACCAGCGCCTCGCGCGTCTCGTCGTCGACGACGAGGACCCGCATGCCGGCCAGCGCCTCGAGGACCGCGGCGACCTCCGGCACTACGACGTCGACGCCTGGGCCTCCGCCGCTCACCTGGCGCCGCCCGTCGATCGCTGGCATGCCGCGGGCGTGACCAGGACGTGACCACCCCTGCCCTGACCTGCAGGGACAGGCCGGGCGGCGGATACCAAATCCGCTGCAGCAGCCCCGCCGGTCACGACTCACCGCCCGGCAGCGTCACCAGCTCGAGCGGTCCGTCCTGCTCGCGCACCAGCCGCCACCGCACGCCCTCCGGTGACACCCACCCCGCCCGCGGGTCCGTGCCATCCGACAGGCACCGCAGCCCGTGGCTGACCATCGCCAGCACCGCCGGGTCCCCGGCGACCCCCAGCAGCTCGAGGAGCCACCGCAGCAGCCCCGCCACCTGCTCGCCCTGCGACTTAGACACCCGCAACGACCGCTCAGCGATCTTCGCGTCCAGGCCGAGGCGGGACATCGCCTCCAGCACCTTCGCGGACCGGTCCAGCGCCCGCTCGTACAGCGCCACGATCGCTGCGGCCTCCTGGCGGCCCTGCACGTCCGTTACGACGTCAAGGCCGGCCAGCTGCTCCGTGATCACCTCCCGGAACGCGACCACCTCGCCGGCCACCCGCGCCAGCTCACCGACCGGGTCCGTCACCGGCTCCGCCTGCTGCAGCCGGCGCGACAGCTCCTTGCGGGCAGCAGCCTCAGCGACCCTCCGAGCGGCCGCCGCCCGCACCTGAGGCGCCGACGAACCGTGCTTCGCACAGACGTTCGCGCCAGGGGTGGCGAACTTCCGGCACTGCTCACCACTGCGCTTCGACCGGGCCGTGCACTGCCGCCCCGGCGGGATCTTCGACGGGTCAGGAGCCATCGCCAACCTCCTCCGGTGCCGGCGAGGCGGCTGCGTCGCTCTGGGGGGTGTCGAGGGCGAGGAGGTGTCGGTGGGCGGCTGCGATGACGTTGCGCCAGAAGGTGTCGGCGTCGACGAGGACGGGGCCGTCGTCGTGGGGGCTGGGGGTGGTCATGCGGCATCTCCCGGGGTGCAGTCGGGGTGGTGTCCTCGGGTGGTCCAGATGGGGTCGATGGGGCCTCCGCAGCCGGTGCAGGTGGGGGGGCCGGTGGACCCTGCGGCCACCTGTCCTCCCTTACGGGAGGAGGACAGGCGGACAGGTGGCCCGGGGGTGGGTGCGGGTGCTGTCCGGGACCTGTCCGCGGCCTGTCCGGGACAGGTCTGACCTGCGGTTTCGTTCGTGCTGTCCGTCGCGGGCGGACAGTCGTCGAGGGTGGGGTCGGGCTGTCCGGCGTCGGGACCTGTCCGGGACAGGTTCTGGGCGATCTCGCGGCGGGTGCGGATGGTGGCTGCGAGCAGGTCGTTGCCGACCCGAAAGCCGGCCTCTCGTAGGCGCGCGGCGACGCGGTCGCGCCCCCACTCGAGGGGCACGTCGAGCTCGTCGAGCTGCCGCATGGTGTCGGCGACATCGGCCGGGACGTCGGGGCGTCCACTGACGCGCTCGTGCCGGAGGGGTTCGCCGCGGCGGAGGAGGGTGAGGTGGTCGATGTCGCGGTGCTGGCGGCGGCGTTCGCACTTCAGGTGCAGGCGGGTGGGACTGAGGGCGGTGAGAACCCAGACGGCGTCGACGTCGTCGCTCTTGGCAGAGGACCCGCGCTGTCCGCGTTCGAGGTCCTTGCCGGAGTGATCGAGGCGTAGGACGGCGATGCCGGCGCCCTTGAGGGGGGCGATGGCGTGCCGGTAGAGGGCGAGGAAGGTGTCGCTGTCGTTCTCCTTGCCGGCGATGACGCGGGAGACGGTGTCGAGAACGACGAGGGCAGCCTGGTGGTGCAGGGCGACGGCGGTGAGCTCTTGGCCGCCGGGGCGGCTGTCCAGGGCGGGGAGGCTGGGAAAGGACAGGTAGACCAGGCGCTCGAGGTCTTCAGGCCCATAGCCGAGGGCTTGGAGTCGTTCGCGCAGGTCCTGCGGGCTGTTCTCGAGGTCGACGTAGACGACGGTCTGCGGGGGTTGGGCGGGGTTGCCGAGGACGGGGCGGCCGGCGGCAAGTGCGGCGGCGACCTCGAGTGCGAGGAGGCTCTTGCCGGTCTTGGCCGGGGAGAACAGGGCGACGGCGCGGCCGCGCTCGAGGAAGGGTTCTACGAGCCAGTCGACGTCGTCGCTGCTGGTGTCCCACACCTCTCGCCAGTCCAGGGGCGGGTGCTTGGCGGCGAGGCACGCGTAGAGCTGCTCGGTGGTCGGCTCGTCCCAGCTCTGCTCGGGAGGCGTGGGGTCGTCGTCGGACCAGTCGTCGTCGGCGGCGGGGAGTTCGTCCCAGGGGTCGAGGTCGTGGGCGGCGCTCACGCGGCGCGCCTCCGATCGCGTGTAGGAACGTGGGGTCGGGTGTCGCCGCGCGCGGCGGCCTTCTCGTGGGCCGCCTGCCGGATGGCGGCGACCTCGGCGTGCGGCCGGGCGTCGCGCAGCAGCGCGGCCCAGTCGGCGGCCTCCCGGACGTCGCGGGTGGCTCGGCGGATCCGTTCGGCGACCAGCTGGTCGGCGAGCCGGCGCACCTCGTTGGCGCGCTCGAGCTCGTCTTGGGCAACCGCGGCCGGGGACCGGTGCTCGCGCCAGGCGGCGGCCGCGCGGACGATGCCGGCCATGCGGCGGGGGTCGCCGGCGGGCAACTCGCACCACTGTGGGGAGCCGTAGGCGGGGATGTCGTCGATGCCGGCGAGGACTCGTCGCTCCCACTCAAGGACGCGCGGGTCGTCCGACGACCGAGGCAGGGTGGTCACCATCCCCACCCCCGCCCGGCGGCCTGCTGCTCGATGCGCTGGTGGGCGCGGTTCGCGCCGGCTTCCACTCGCTCGATGAGGACGCGGCGGAGCCGGGCGACCTCGCCGTGCATGAGCTGGCGGTCGGTCTCGCCGGCGTGGTCCCAGGCGTAGGCGAGCCAGCCGAAGGCCTGGCCGGCGCTGCTGACGGTGAGGGACACGGCGGTGTCGGCCTCGAGGAGCCGGTCGAGCAGGTCGAGGCGGCGTTCCCGGCGGACACGGACCGGGGTTCGGTGCCACCACCGCCAGAAGGTGCTGCGAACCGCTGGGGTGGTGATGTCGTCGGCGTCGAGGCCGTCGTGGAGGCGGGGGCGGCGGCTCACGGGGCCACCTCTGCGGCGGATCGGGAGGCGGGGGCCAGCTCGCCTACGCGTCGTCGGAGCCATGCGTGCACTGGCGGTCGGGCGGTGGCATGCTGGTTTGCGACGACGGCGGCGATCCTCGTCTGGGCGGCCCGTGCTGGGGAGTGCGGGCCGCTTCGTCGTCCCGACGGCGTCACGCGGCGTCCTGGCGGTCGCGTCGCACGCCGAGCAGTTGCAGCAACGCCTCGCTGGGCACTCGGTAGAGCCGGCCGAGGGTGAGCACCGGGACGGGGAACTCGCCGCGGGCGGCCAGCTCGTAGCCGAGCGTCTTCCCGATGCCCAGCGCCCTGCAGGCGGTGGGAAGGTCGACGGCCGGCGACAGCTCGAGGAGCTCCTCCCGCGTCATGCCGCCACCGCCCTGCGCAGCTCGGCCAGCACGGCCGCGTAGCGCTGCGCAGCCTCGCCGCGGGGGCGGCTGACGCCGGTCTCCCAGCGCGCAACGGTGACCCGGTGCACGCCGACCTCCGAGCCCAAGCGCGCCTGCGAGACGCCAGCTGCTTGGCGGATCATCGCGGCGACCTTGGGCGAGGGAAGCGTGCGGGCGACTCTCACTTCGTCCAGCAGAGACATGCGGTCCTCCTCTTGACCTGGCTTGAGGAAACAGGACTTCGCACCCTCTTTGCTACATAGCCGCGCCGGTGTACCGTGCCGTCATGCCCGCCACTTCGGCACAGTCCCCCGGCACCGTGCCTATTTCGCTACACGCTTGCTACGGTCACGGCGTGACCGACCACCAGGACGAGCCGGTGCCTTGGGCCTGGCTGCACGGATCGCCTCCCGCTCTGGCTGAGGGCGGGTGGGCGGAGTTCCGTGGCGGCCCGCTCGGCCAACCGGTGTGGCTGCGCTTCGCCCAAGTCGCGGGACGCCGTGCCGTCGTGGCCGTGTTGGTCGGCGGCGCCGAGGGCGAGGAGCCGGCTGAGGTCAAGGGGGAGGACCTTCGGCGGCTCCGCCTCGGCGAGCTGCTGGCCGCGACCTTCGAGGTCCCCGAGCCCGAGCCAGGGGCGGGCCAGTACGACGACCCCACTGCGTGGGAGGCGGCCGTGGTCCAGGACTTCATCGGTCGGTTGCCGGAGGTCGCCGAGAGTCCGCGCCGCCGCGGCGTCGCGCCGACGGACGACGAGCTGCGCACCTTCGCCGCGGTCTACCAACGGGAGCTGCAGCGGCGACCTCGCAGCGCGATGACTAGCGCGGCCCGGCAGTGCAACCTGTCCCGGACGACAGCGAACCGGTGGGCCAAGATCTGCCGCGAGCGCGGCTTCCTCCCGGAGCGTGAAGCGTGAAGGGCTCGTCCTACAAGCGCTGCAGCTGCCCACCGGAGCACGACGCGCGCGGTCGCAGGAAGGCGTGCAAGAAGGCGCACGGCTCTTGGTACTACGTGGTGGACGTGACCGGGCCGGGCGGGCGCCGGCGGCAGGTCAAGCGGGGCGGGTTCGCCACGCAGCGGGAGGCTCAGGCCGCGCTGGCCGAGCTCGTCGACCAGGCCGCCAAGGGCGAGGTCGCGCACGACGAGCGGCAGACCCTCGCTGCGTGGCTCGAGGTGTGGCTGGCCGACAAGGTCGCCAAGGGCCTGCGCGCGACGACCGCGAAGTCGTACCGGCAGCACATCGACGGGCACATCGTCCCGGCGATCGGGCACGTGCGGCTGCGGGACCTCCGCCCGACGCACGTGGAGCAGCTGCTGGCCGAGGTCGCCAAGCCGAAGGCCGGCCGGAAGAAGGCGCCGGGCCCGTCGACGGTCCGCCGGGTGCACGCGACGCTGCGCTCGGCTCTCTCCACGGCCAAGAAGCGGCGCCTCATCGCGCTGAACCCAGCCGTCGACGTCGAGCTGCCGGCCGCGTCGCGGCCGCGCGTCCGGCCGTGGGAGCCGGGCGACCTAGGGCGGTTCCTCGACCACGCCGCGCACGACCCGTTCGGGGTGCTGTTCGAGGTGATGGCCGCGACCGGGCTGCGCCGCGGGGAGGCGCTCGGGCTGCGGTGGTGCGACGTCGACCTCGAGCGCGGCATCCTCGTCGTGCGGCAGCAGGCCATCCAGTTCCCCAAGCCCCCGGCGTGCGAGACGTGCGGGCAGGTGCACGCCGGGGTGCGGTTCGGCCGGCCGAAGACCCGCAGCGGCGAGGACCGCGTCGTCGACCTGGACCAGCGCACGACCGGCGCGCTCCTCGAGCACCGACTGCGCCAGGACACGGGCCGCGCGACGTGGGGCCCGGCCTACGTCGACCACGACCTCGTGTTCGCCCGGGAGGACGGCAGCCCCACGCCGCCGGACCAGATGTCGAAACGGTTCCGTGAGCTCGTGGCCGAGGCCGGCCTGCGGCCGATCCGGCTGCACGACCTGCGGCACGGGCAGGCGTCGCTCATGCTCGCCGCCGGCGTGCCCATCGCAGTGGTCAGCAAGCGGCTGGGGCACAGCTCGATCGCCCTCACCAGCGACACCTACTCGCATCTCCTCGAGGGCGTTGGCCGGGACGCCGCCGAGCGCGCGGCGCAACTGGTGCCCAGGGCCGCGGTCGTGACCAGCGAGGACGCGGCGGTGACCACCGCCGGCGACTCGTGTGACCAGTCCGTGACCAGTCGGGGGTCTGAGGAGCCTTCGCAGGCCGCCCCTGATGGCGTTTCCGCAGGTCAGGCGGGTGGGCCCCGTGGGGCTCGAACCCACAACCCACGGATTAAAAGTCCGCTGCTCTGCCGATTGAGCTAGAGGCCCGGGCTGCGGGCACGACCCTGGGCGACACAGGGAGGCACCGGTGCAACAACCCGGCGGCAGCCTACCCGTGCCGCCCGACGTGGTGAACGCGGTCGGCGTCCGCGGCAAGACGACCGACATTCGGGTGCTGCCGCGGGAAAGCAGGGAAGAGCCCGAGGGTGAGCAGCAACCGTGGCAGGCCCGGGGGCCGACGACCGGACGAGACCATGGTCGGGCGGACCTACCTCGAGCGTGGCCGGCCCGTCGTCGTCCTCCTGCGGTGGGGGCCCGGGCGGGGGCCGCGCAACGTGCTCATCCGGCGGGAGGACGGCAGCGAGGTGATTCGGCCGTTTCGCGGTCTGCGCCGACCGCCCGAGACACCGACGTCGACGGGATCCGCGCCCGCCGGTCAGCGGCCATGAGCCCGCCGCAACCGCCGCGGTGCGCGCGCCACCCGGACAAGCGCCGCTACGGCAGCCCGCTGGACGCGGCCGCCGCCCTGGACGACATCGAGCAGCGGCGCGTCGCCGTCGGCCGCCCCGAGCCCGAAGCGCCGCTCGCGCCGGCACTGTGCCTGACCTGCCGGGGCTGGCACCTCGTGCGGATCCGCCGAACCGCCGCGCCGGTGCGCAGCGACGACACCTGAGGCCGTGTCGGCGGAGGGTCGGAGCGAGGAGTCGAAATCGACCTCGAACGCCGCTGCCAGTTCGTCCGACGTGAACCTGTGACGGAGCTTGCAGCGCCGGGCGACCGAGGCGGCCTGTTCGGCCCAGGGGGCCGCACCGGCCTACCCGTTGATGACGATCTTCCGCATCCAGCGGGGGACCTCGGAGTAGCGGGCGTCGCCGCGGACCAGCAGCGCGATGTAGCGCGCACCCGGGTTCTCGGCCGGCGGCTCGGGCGGCCAGGGGGTCTCCCCGTCGGTAGCCACGACCACCACGTCCACCCGCGGGCGCAGGCTCGCTGCCGCCCGCAGGCCGGCGCGCATGTCCGTGCCGCCGCCGCCCACCAGGACGATGTCGCTGATCGAGCCGATGGTCTGCGCCTCGGCCGGGCTGCTGTCGCAGGCGATGACCTGCAGCCGGCGGCCGCCCCGGCTGACCCGCCGCAGCACGCCCTTGGCCTCGGCGATCGAGGACCGCAGGTCGTCCTCGTCCATCGACGCCGAGGTGTCCTGCACCCAGGCCGCCGCCGGCGGCGGCCGCTCGACCATGCCGGGCAGCACCACCCACGGGCTGGGGCTGCGGCTCGACGGGCGGTCGTAGGAGTAGTCCTGCAGGCCAAGTCGCGGGGCGAACGCGCGCGAGAGCGTGGCCCGCAGCTCGGCGCGCCAGTCGACCTGCGGATCGAGCAGGCTCTCCGCCCAGCGCAGCATGCCTCCCGGGACCGAGCCCCGTCCGTGCTGGCGGGCGTGCTGGACCAGCTTCTGCGCGGTGTCCTGGCGGATCAGCTCTGCGGAGCCGTCGTCGACCGAGCCGTCGCCGGTGTCCTCGTCGGCGAGGTCCCACGGGCGCCGACCCCCCGCGGCGCCGGACCCGCAGTCGGCGTCGCCGAGCTCCTGCCCGATCGCCAGCTCCTCGGCCGCGGCGACGTCGTCCGGGTGCGCCGATGTCTCCTCGGTCGGTGCGTGCAGCTGTCGACGCAGGTGCTCGTGCAGGCGCCGGTAGACCTCCTCGGTGGACTCGGTCCGCTCGGCCGGCACCGGGAGGCCGTCCAGGGTGACCCGCCAGGACGCCCCGACGGTCAGCCCCAGCTCGATCAGGTCGGTGTTGATGAAGGCGTCGGCCGCGTAGTTGAAGATCCGGGCGCGCCACCTCGGTTCTCCGAGGGCGCGGAAGCGGTCGTCGTGTGCCCGCAGCCGGTGGCTGACCTCGTGCACCCAGGACGCCTCGCACTCCGCGATCGGCTCGGCGAGCACGACCTTCGGGTTGTAGTAGACGCGCCAGCGGGCGTCGACGGCGTAGGACGGCACCTGGTCGGACTCGACGAGCACCATCCGGGACAGGGGGATCGCGAGGTAGGGGTGGCGGTGGATGGCCCGGGCCCGGCCGGCCTGCACCTTCGTCCTGGCCCGGGCCCGCTGGGCATCGGACAAGACCTCGGCGTGCACCACCGCGGGTCGCTTCCCTTGCTGCTGGCTCATCCCGGCCTACTTCGCCGGGAGGTCCATGAGCACCATCATCTCCGCGAAGTGCTTCACCGTGGCCGGCGGAAGGATGGCGCCCTTGGGCACGTAGGCCTTGCTGGCCCAGGTGCGCGCCGGGATCACCGCCATGTCCTTGAAGCCGGCCTCGGCGATGGCGGTGAGGATCCGGCCGACGGCGTACCAGCGCTCCGGCGTCGGGTCGGCCCGGAACGCCGAGAGGACCGACTGACCGATGGTGTAGGCGTGGTCCATCCGGCGCGGGCAGACGAAGGTCTCCGGCTGGGCCAGCAGGACCTCCGGGTCGGGCAGGTCGAGGGTCGCCACCCAGGACAGGTAGGAGATGGCGGCCGCCGCGCCGACCGCTCCGGCCACGACCTTGTTCGTCGCCGACTGGCCGGCGTCCATGGCGAGCGCGTGGCCGTGCAGGACTGCCGCGGTCTCCCACGAGCGCGGAGAGGGCCAGGCGTCGCCGCGCTCGCTCTCGCTCGTGGGCAGCACGGACTTCAGGTCCGGCATGTGCCGCAGGAATCCGGCCACGTAGGAACGGGTCCTGGTCACCTCGGTCTCGACGCGACGGCCGTCGACGGCCGGGAACGTGAGCGGCTCGAAGCCGTTGGCGATGCCGTCGGCGACGACGTCGTAGGGGATCTCCCAGTCCAGGTGGACCAGCCGGTTGGCCAGCGGCGCGGCGAGGTCCCAGCCGTCGGCGGCGATCTCGGCCGGGTTCATGGCCAGCACGAACCGGGTCTCCTTGGGCAGCGGGGTGTCGCCCGCGACGCGCTCGAGGACCGGGCGCAGCAGCGCCGCCTGGGTGGCCGGCACGGCGGTGCTCACCTCGTCGATGAGGACGACCACCTTGCGCTCACCCTCGCCGTCGGGGGCGGCCGACTGCGCGAGGACGTCACGGACCCAGGCCGACGGGATCAGCTGCACCGCCCGGGTGCGCGGGTCCACCCAGGGGATGCCGACGAAGTCCGCGGGCTGGTAGTTGGAGGCGATGAGCGTGCGGACGTACATGCCCTCGGCCGCGCCCAGAGACTCGAGCAGCGACGACTTCCCCTCGCCGGGGCGGCTCTTGAGCACGAGCGGCTTGTTGGCCGCGAGGCAGATCCGGAGGGCGGTGATGCTGTCCTGCCACTGCTGGTTCATCGGTGCGCGGTGCCCTTCGGGTTCGTGCTGTGGTCAGCCGTCTGTGCTCAGCCGTCTGTGATCAGCCGTCGCGGTGCCTCCCGAACGCTACGGGCTCGCTCCGACACGCCCGCCGGCGCGCGTGTCGGACGGCGCGGTGAGAATGTCCGCGTGAGCGAGGGAGGGCAGGAGCGCCGGCTGGCCGAGGCGCTGGCACCGCTCCTGGTGGCGCAGTCAGCCGGCCGGCGCGGGCCGGCCCGCCGGGCGGCCCACCGCGCCCTGCTGGCGGCGCTGGGCGACGACCCCGGCGGCGAGCTCGTACGACGGCTGCTCGAGGACCCGGACCCCGGGGTGCGCTCACTGCTGGCAGACGCGACCGGCAGCGACACCGTGCTCACGGCCCTGCTCGACGACGAGGACCAGTCCGTACTCGAGGCGGTGTCGGCACGGCTGCTGCACATGCTGTCGGGCGAGGACGACGAGCCCGAGCGGACCGATTCGACGGAGACCGACGTCGACGAGGCGCGCCCGCAGCAGGAGGACTGGGGCGCCTGAGGGCGCCTGGCCGAACCGGTCACCCGGCGGCGAGGAGCTCGAGCAGCCGGGCGCTGGCGCTCGCCTGCACCTGGTCGTCGTCGTCCTCCGCGAGCCGGGCGATGACCTCCGGCCGCCTCTCCAGTCGAGCTGCCATCCGGCGCACCCGCGGGTCGGGGTGACGCCCGGCCCAGGTGAGCCGGCGGAGGTTGCCGAGCAGGTACGGGTGCAGGTCTGCCTGGCGGGAGAGCAGGACGGCGGTGAGGGCCCCCTCGGGCAGGGCCGGGTTCCTGGCCGCGGCCTGGGCGACCGACTCCGTGGAGTCGTGCAGGAGCATGGCGAGCAGGTGCGGCGGGCAGTCCGTGCGCCGCGCCACGCCCTTGCGGACCTGCACCTCGCCGTCGGCGACCGCCCGCTCCAGCACCTCCGGGAGGAGGGGCAGCCGACGGTAGGCCTCGGCACGGACGGACGCGGCCGCCTTGGTCAGGACGTGGTCGAAGAGGTTCTGCCGGGTCTGCTCGTCGAGGTGCCCGAGGGCGCCGGAGGCAAGCGCGCTGACGACCGCCCTGCCTGCCGCGGCGGATCTGTCAGTGGCGACGGCGAGCAGGACACCGCGGGAGACCGCAGGGTTGACCAGCAGGGCAAGCTTGGCCTCGACCGGCGCGACCACGGTGAGGACGAGGGGCCAGCGGCCTTCGCGGAAGCCGGGGAGCGACCAGTCCTTGCTGATGCCGGCCACCACCCTGGCCAGACTGTCGCCGAGGAACGGGCTGCCGGCGGCAGCCACGAGGACGTGCTCGAGCCGTCGTCGCTTCGGCCAGTCGTCCGGCCCGACCTGACCCGACGAGTAGTCCTCGAAGGTCTGGAGGACCAGGGCGTCGAGGTCGTCCGGGCTCGTTCTCCGCGCGACCAGCTGGACCGCGGCGACGGGGTGGCAGAGCGCCAGCCGCCACAGCGTGGGGGTCGAGGTCGCCTTGTTCTGGACGACCGCTTGCACCACCTGGCCATCGTCGGATTCCGCGAGCCGGTCGAGCAGCACAGCTTCGCGGGTGCTGCGCGCCGTCTCGAGATCGTCTGTCAGCTCGTCCCTGACCATCCTTCACACCCCTGTCTGGTCGCGCCGCGACGGAGCCTGACAGTGAAGACCGACAGTCCTGGGCCGGAGGGAGTGGCCAGCCGGTCCCGGTCTCTCAGCCCGGGACCGGCGGGACCAGAAAAGGTTGCGCCGCAACGCTTGGACCTGTGGACAGGCGCCAGCATTCGATCGTGTGTACGAGTAGGATGAGTGCATGGCAGGCAGTTTCGACCGCGCAGAAGTGGGGTCCTCCCCGCTGGCGGTCGGGCTGCTGCGGGTCGCCGACTCGGTCGAGGCGGTGGTCGCCCCGGGTGCGGGGCGGGTGGACTTCTCCGCGGCCAAGCCCTCCGAGCTGGTGGCGCTGCTGCACCTGGTGGGGACGGTGCTGAACCAGCTGATGCTGGTGCTGCTGTGCCTGCTGCACGAGTGCGAACGCCGGGGCGTGGCGCAGGGGATCTCGGGGGTGCGCAAGACCGAGGACTGGCTGGCCCAGGCGCTGCGGATGGACCTCCCCCGGGCGCGGACGCTGGTGCGGCAGGCCCGCGCGCTGCACGCTGCCGACGCGGCGCGTTCGTTGACCGAGCCCGAGCCGGGCCCGTGCCCACGGGCGGCCGGGATGGCCGCCGGGTTCGTCTCGTTCGAGCAGGCGCAACCGATCGGGATCGTCCTGAAGGAACTAGCCACCTTCGACGGGGCCAGCCGGGAGGCGCTGGACTTCGCCGAGACCACGATGGTCGAGCTGTGCCACCAGCGGTCCCCGCAGGGCCTGGAGGTGCTCGGCCGGCAGCTGCGCGAAGACCTCGGCCCCGAACCCGGCGAGCGACCGACCGCGGACCCGTCGCGATTGCGGGACCTGTGCGGGCTGTCCTTCCGCCGCCACGCCCGCACCGACGGGGCACTGACCGAGCTGCACGGGCTGCTCACCCCCGAGATGGCCGCCCGACTGAAGTCGGTCCTGGAGCCGCTCGCGGCGCCAATCGGCACCGCGGAGCTGCCCGACCCGCGCACCGCCAGGCAGCGAATGCTGGATGCCCTGGTGGAGACCGTCACCGTCGCCGGACGCATCCTCCCCGCGCAGAAGAACAACGTCGGCAACGAGAACGACGACGAGCTCGACGGCGACAGCGGCGAGATCAGCACAGATGGTGCGGACCCGCG
>JBQCIO010000186.1:0-26995 GCA_051953655.1 Motilibacteraceae bacterium | reverse complement strand
ATAAATCAGGTTGCCGTCCAACACGGCGCTGCAGCCGACGCCGCTCGCGGCGACAAGATCAGGCGCATTTTAGTAGCCAATTTTAGCTCAATCGCTATCGCGCTTTATCGATGTGGCGCGGCTGAGCGCCCGCCCGGTTCGCTGCCGGGCCGGCACCGCCACGGGGCGGGGCCGGCCCGTCGTCGTGCGCCCCGTCTGCCGGCTCAGCGGTTCGCGGTGGCAGCGTGCTCGGCCTCGAGGTAGGTGCGCGCCGCCTCGTCCAGCGCCCAGCGCAGGTCCTCCAGCAGCCCCCCGCTGTCGGTCACCAGCGCCGCGAGGCAGCGCAGCACCCGGTCCAGCGCGTCCTGCAGGTCGCCCCGGTCGGCCAGGTCCAGCAGCGGCACCGCCCGCACCGACGCCATCGCCTGGCGCGCGGTGAGCACCGCCCGCTGCGGCTCGGCCACCGCGTGCGCCGCCCCCGTCAACGACTCCGGCTCCACCTCGATCCGCACGTGATGGACGCTAGCGCCGGCCGGGTCGTCGACGTCGCCGCTGTCCACAGCCCCGGGTCGTCAGAGCCGGGGGACGTAGCGGCGCCCGCGCAGCGCCTGCTCGACGAGGTCGACGGCGCGGGCCGTGGCCAGCAGGCGGACGCCTTCGCGCTCCCACACCTCGACGGCCTGGGCGACGACCTCCGGCGGCACGACGTCGCGCAGGTCGGTGCGGACCTCCGCCAGCCCCCGCCGTGCGGCGTCGACGCCGGCCGCCACGTGCCGGGCGGCGAAGCGGGCCAGCACGACGGGGTGGCGGCGCAGCACGTCGTAGCCGCGGTGGTCCGGCGGGCACAGGTCGAACAGCCAGGCGGTGGCGGTGCGCTCCCAGTCCGGCGCGCCCGGCGGGCGCACCTCACGGGGCCAGCCGGGAGGGACGGGGGCGGTCATGGGGACATGGTGCCGGGTGATGGCGACACCAGCGGTGGACGGCACCGGCTGACGTCGCTCTCTTCGCGCCGGCCGCTCACCGACTTGGGGGACACGGTCAACGGCGCTGGTGACGGGAGGAGTCCCCCTCGGGGCAGGTCATGCTGCCGGCCTCCGGAACCGCCTTCGGACACAACAGCGAGACGCTCACCGCCCCCACGAAATGACGGCCGCCCCCGCGGAATCCCGCGGGGGCGGCGACAAAGGATCACGGGGACGTGATCGTTCCGACCGGGGCCGGAGATGCCAGAGCCGAGCGTCAGGCCTTGCCGGCCAGGCTCCGCAGCACGTACTGCATGATCCCGCCGTGGCGGTAGTAGTCCGCCTCGCCGGGGGTGTCGATGCGGACCCGGGCGGTGAACTCGGTGCGGCCGGACGGGCCCTCGGCGACCACCTGGACCTCGCGCGGCATGCCGTCGTTGAGGGCGGTGATGCCGCTGATCGAGAAGGTCTCCTCACCCGTGAGGCCGAGCGAGTCGGCGTTCTCGCCGTCGCGGAACTGCAGCGGCAGCACGCCCATGCCGATCAGGTTGGAGCGGTGGATGCGCTCGTAGGACTCGGCGATGACGGCCTTCACACCCAGCAGCGCCGTGCCCTTGGCCGCCCAGTCGCGGGATGAGCCCGAGCCGTACTCCTTGCCGGCCAGGACGACCAGCGGGATGCCCGCCTCCTGGTAGGCGACCGAGGCGTCGTAGATGGTGGTGACCGGCGCGTCCGCGGGGTTGTCCGACGCTGTGAAGTCGCGGGTGAAGCCGCCCTCGGTGCCCGGCGCGATCTGGTTGCGCAGGCGGATGTTCGCGAACGTGCCGCGGATCATCACCTCGTGGTTGCCGCGGCGCGAGCCGTAGGAGTTGAAGTCGCGCCGCTCGACGCCGTGCTCGGTGAGGTAGGTGCCGGCCGGGCTGTCGGGCTTGATCGAGCCCGCCGGGCTGATGTGGTCGGTCGTCACCGAGTCGCCGAGCTTGGCCAGCACCCGGGCTCCGCTGATGTCCTGCACCTCCGACGGCGTGTCGGACATGCCCTCGAAGTACGGGGGCTTGCGCACGTAGGTCGAGTCGGCGTCCCACTCGAAGGTGTTGCCGGTGGGGGTGGGCAGCGACTGCCAGCGCTCGTCACCGGCGAAGACGTCGGCGTAGTCGCGGGTGAACATGTCCCGCTCGATGGCCGAGTCGATGACCTCCTGGACCTCCTGCGGCGAGGGCCAGATGTCGCGCAGGTAGACCGGGTTGCCGTCGGTGTCGGTGCCCAGCGGCTCGCTGGTGATGTCGACGTCCATCGAGCCGGCCAGCGCGTAGGCCACGACCAGCGGCGGGGACGCGAGGTAGTTCATCTTCACGTCCGGGTTGATCCGGCCCTCGAAGTTCCGGTTGCCGGACAGCACCGACACGACGGTGAGGTCGTTGTCGTTGACCGCCTTGCTGACCTCCTCCGGCAGCGGGCCGGAGTTGCCGATGCAGGTCACGCAGCCGTAGCCGACGAGGTTGAAGCCGAGCTTGTCCAGGTAGGGCGTGAGACCGGCCCGCTCGTAGTAGTCCATGACCACCTTCGAGCCCGGCGCCAGCGTGGTCTTCACCCAGGGCTTGCGCACCAGACCCTTCTCCACGGCCTTCTTGGCCAGCAGCGCCGCACCCACCATCACCGACGGGTTGGAGGTGTTGGTGCACGAGGTGATCGAGGCGATGACGACGGCGCCGTGGTCGAGCACGCACTCGCTGCCGTCCTCGAGGACGACGCGGGTCGGCTTGCTGGCCCGGCCGCTCGCACCGGCGGCCGCGGAGACCGGGGCGTGCGGCGCACCGCTCGCGCCGTTGCCGCCGGCCGGCACCGCGATCGGGTCGCTGGCCGGGAACGACTCGGCCGAGGCCTCGTCGACGGCCGAGTCGGTGCCGTCGGTCTCGGTGTGGCTCACGTAGTCCGGCAGCGCGGTGCGGAACGCGGTCTTGCCGTCGGACAGGGACACCCGGTCCTGCGGACGCTTCGGGCCGGCGATCGACGGGACCACGGTGGACAGGTCCAGCTCGAGGTACTCGGAGTAGGTCGGCTCCACCGACGGGTCGTGCCAGAGGCCCTGCTCCTTGGCGTAGGCCTCGACCAGCGCGAGCTGCTCCTCCGGGCGGCCGGTCATGCGCAGGTAGCGCACCGTCTCGTCGTCGATCGGGAAGATCGCGCAGGTCGAGCCGTACTCGGGGCTCATGTTGCCGATGGTGGCGCGGTTGGCCAGCGGCACCGCGGCCACGCCCTCGCCGTAGAACTCGACGAACTTGCCGACCACGCCGTGCTTGCGCAGCATCTCGGTGATGGTGAGCACCAGGTCGGTGGCGGTGGCGCCCTCGGGCAGGGCGCCGACGAGCTTGAAGCCGACCACCCGCGGGATGAGCATCGACACCGGCTGGCCGAGCATGGCCGCCTCGGCCTCGATGCCGCCGACGCCCCAGCCCAGCACACCCAGGCCGTTGACCATCGTGGTGTGCGAGTCGGTGCCGACCACGGTGTCGGGGTAGGCGACGCCGCCGCGGTCGAAGACGACGCGGGCCAGGTGCTCGATGTTGACCTGGTGAACGATGCCGGTGCCCGGCGGGACGACCTTGAACTCGTCGAAGGCGCTCTGGCCCCAGCGCAGGAACTGGTAGCGCTCCTTGTTGCGGCCGTACTCGATGTCGACGTTGCGCTCGAAGGCGTCGGGCCGGCCGAAGACGTCGGCGATGACCGAGTGGTCGATGACCAGCTCGGCCGGGGCCAGCGGGTTGACCTTGCTGACGTCGCCGCCGAGCTCGGCCATCGCCTCGCGCATGGTGGCGAGGTCGACGACGCAGGGCACGCCGGTGAAGTCCTGCATGATCACGCGCGCCGGCGTGAACTGGATCTCGGTGTCCGGCTCGGCCTGGGCGTCCCACCCGGCCAGCGCGCGGATGTGGTCGGCGGTGATGTTGGCGCCGTCCTCCGTGCGCAGGAGGTTCTCCAGGAGCACCTTGAGGCTGTAGGGCAGCGTGGCGATCTGCTCCTGCAGCTCGGCGAGGCCCTTCAGCCGGTAGATCTCGTAGGACCGGTCACCGACCTGCAGCTGCCCCTTGGCGCCGAAGCTGTCGATGCTCGTGCTGCTCGTGCTGCTCACGCGACCCGTCTCCTCGCTCGCGACCGCCGTGCTCTGCACCCATCCTGCCCAGCCCGCGCCGGGCTGTCAGCGGCGGGTGCCGTCGGCGGCACCGTCCTCTCGAAGTCTCTCGACGTCAAGATATCAGGAGTCGGTGGCCGCGCACGTAGGCTCGCCGCATGGGGCTCACCGTGCGTCGGGCGACGCCGGAGGACTCGGCGGGCATCGCCCGGGTGCACGCCGCAGGGGTGGCGACCGGGCTCGCCACCCTCGACGCCGCGGCCCCCTCGGCGGACGAGGTCCGCACCCGGCTGCTGGGCGCCCGGGCCGAGCACCCCACCGTGGTGGCCGTGGCCGACGACGTCGTGCTGGCCGCCACCTGGCTGGTCCCCTACTCCCCCCGGGCGGCCTACGACGGCGTCGCGGAGTTCAGCGTCTACGTCGACCCCGCGACGGCCCGGATGGGGCTCGGCACGCTGACGGTGGGGGCCCTGCTGCAGGCGGCCGAGCGCGCCAGGCTGCACAAGGTCGTCGGCAAGGTGCTGGCGCAAAACGCGGCCAGCCGGGCGCTGTGCGCACGCCTGGGATTCCGCGAGGTGGGCGTGCACCTCCGTCACGGCCAGGTGGACGGCGACTGGGTGGACGTCGTCGTGGTGGAGCGGCTGCTGGGCGCCGCCCTCGCCGCAGACGACACCGGCAGCGCGACGACCTTCCCTCCCTAGGAGGAGACTCGCCCACCCAGGCGAGTTCTCCTGGGTGGGCGAGCAATGATCACGGGCTCGTGATCGTTCCCGCAGAGGCCGGCCGTGGCCGGGGGCAGAGCCGGTGGGGCTACGTGCTCTGGGCGGCCAGCACCTGCTCGTAGCGCTGCTGGACGTCAGCGGCCGGGGCCGGGTCGGAGAAGCGGGCCAGCAGGGTGCCGGCGTGCACCTCGTTGCCGGCGAAGCTCTGCGCGACCTTCTCGGCGGCGGCGGCGTCCGGGAAGACCATGACCGACACCTTGTCGCTGGTCACGAACGCCGTGCAGGCGAAGAACACCGGCGTGCAGGTGTCGGCGGTGTGGTCCACCGCGGTGCCGGTGGGCAGGCCCGCCTCGGCGAACGCGGCCAGGACCGCCTTGGCCTTGGCCGCCGCAGCCGGGTCGGCCGGAGCCTCGCTGCTGGCCGCAGGGGACGCGGGGGACGACGCGGGTGCCGCGGCGCTGCTGGCGGGGGCGGCGCCGGCGGTGGTGGAGCCGGTGCTGCCGCCGCCGCAGCCGGTGAGGAGGGCCGCGAGGGCGGTGGTGCCGCCGGCGACGAGGGCGAGTGCCCGGGAGCGCATGGGTGTTCCTCTCGGTATAGGACCGCCGGTGGGCGGCGCCTCTTACCTAGTAGGTGCGGGCCCCTGCGCGCAAAGGAGATTCCGCCGTCCTCGCCCTGCTCGCGCTCAGCCGGCGGCCACCCTGTGATCAAGGACACCAGCCGCCCTGCCGGAAGGGCCGGGCTAGTCGGTCTGCACCACCGGGCGCAGCACGGCCACGCACTCCACGTGCGCGGTCATCGGGAACAGGTCGAACGCGCGCAGCCCTCCACGCTCGGGGTCCAGCTCGTAGCCGCGCTCGGCGAACCAGGCCAGGTCGCGGGCGAGGGCGGCGGGGTCGCAGGCGACGTAGGCGATGGCCCGCGCGCGCACCTTGCTGACCGCCTCGACGACGGCCCGCCCGGCGCCCTGGCGCGGCGGGTCCAGCACCACCAGGTCGGCGCGGCGCAGCCGCAGGGCGCGCAGCACCTGGTCGACGGCCCCGCGCTCGATGCGCACCGTGGGGAGGTCGGCCAGGTTGTGCCGGGCGTCCTCCACCGCGGCGCGGTCGCCCTCCACCGCCGTCACCCGGCCGCCCGGGCCGAGCCGCTGGGCCAGCGCACCGGCGAAGAGCCCGACGCCGCAGTAGAGGTCGAGCGCGGACTCCCCCGGCCGCGGGTCGAGGCCCTCGAGCACCGCGGCCACCAGCGCGTCGGCGGCACCGGGGTGCACCTGCCAGAACCCGCTGCCGCTCACCTGCCACTCGCGCCCGGCGGCGCGCTCGTGCACCACCCCGCCGGTCTGCGTCGCGGCCGGCTCGACGAGCACCAGCGACTCCCCCGTGCCGGCGGACGCCACCGCCTCGACGTCGCGGGCGCCCGGCCAGGTCGTGGCGGTGACCCGCAGCCGGTCCACCCCGGGGCTGGCGATGCGGCAGTGGTCGATGGGCACCACGACGTGGGAGCGGTGCTTGCGCAGCCCGGCGCGGCCCTCCTCGTCGACGGCGAAGCGGACCCGGGTGCGCCAGTCGAGCCCGTGGTCGTCGCCCGGGACCGGCTCGACCACGACCTCGCGCTCGAGGTGGGCCAGCCGGTGCAGCTGCTCGCGCACGACGTCGGCCTTGAGCCGGCGCTGCGCCTCGAGCGAGGCGTGCTGCCAGTCGCAGCCCCCGCACCGCCCGGGACCGGCCCAGGGGCAGGGCGGCACCACCCGGTCCGGAGAGGCGGTCAGCACCTCGACGGCGTCGGCGCGCAGGAAGGAGTCCTTCTCCCGGCCCTCGGTCACCTCGGCGACCACCCGCTCGCCGGGCAGCGCGTGGCGCACGAAGAGCACCCGCCCCTCGTGCCTCGCCACGCAGTGGCCGCCGTGCGCCACCGGGCCGACGTCGACCTCCACCCGCAGGCCGACCAGGGACGCGCCCTTGTCGGCCCGTTCCTGCCCGGGCCGGGGGCCGCCGGCACGACGCGGCCGCGCGCCCGTCCGGCTCCGGCCGGTGCGGCGGGGTCGCTCCGGCCCCGACGACGAGGACTGCTCAGGGCTGCTCACCGCTCCCCCGTCCGGGTCGTCTCGCCGGTTCGCTCATCTGTCTGGGTGCGCGTGGTCTCCCGCGCCTCGGCGACCGACCGCGCGGCGCGCGGGCTGGGCCCGAGGTCGCCGCGGCGGACCGAGCCGGCCAGGGTGGCCGCCGCCGCCCGCTCCTCGGCGCCCTCGGAGGAGCGCAGCTGCCAGGGCACGCTGGTGACCATGATGCCGGGGGTGAACAGCAGCCGACCCTTGAGCCGCAGGGCGCTCTGGTTGTGCAGGAGGTGCTCCCACCACTTGCCCACGACGTACTCGGGGATGAACACGGTGACGACGTCGCGCGGGCTGCTGCGGCGAACCGACTTGACGTAGTCGACGATCGGCTTGGTGATCTCGCGGTAGGGCGAGTCCAGGGTCTTGAGCGGCACCGGGATCTGCCGGCGCTCCCACTCGCGGTGCAGGGCCTCGGACTCCTCGTCGCCCACGTTCACCGTGACCGCCTCCAGGGTGGAGGGCCGGGTGGCCCGGGCGAAGGCGATGGCTCGCAAGGTCGGCTTGTGCAGCTTGGAGACCAGCACGATCGCGTGCACCCGGGAGGGCAGCGTGGTCGGCGTCTCCTCCTCCAGCGCCAGCTCCTCGGACACGCGGCCGTAGTGGCGCCGGATCCCCTTCATGATCAGGAAGATGACGACCATGGCGGCGATGGCGATCCACGCGCCCTTGGTGAACTTGGTGAGCAGCACGACCACCAGCACCAGGCCGGTGAGCCCGCAGCCGAAGGCGTTGATGGCCCGCGATCGGACCATCCGACGTCGCACCGCCGGGTCGGTCTCTTCGCGCAGGTGCCGGTTCCAGTGCCGCACCATCCCGGCCTGGCTCAGGGTGAACGAGACGAAGACGCCGACGATGTAGAGCTGGATCAGCCGGGTGACCTGGGCGTCGAACGCCACGATGAGCACGACGGCCAGCGCAGCCAGGGTGATGATCCCGTTGCTGAAGGCGAGCCGGTCGCCGCGGGTGTGCAGCTGGCGGGGCAGGAACCCGTCCCGGGCCAGGATCGAGCCGAGCACCGGGAAGCCGTTGAACGCCGTGTTGGCGGCCAGCACCAGGATGACGCCGGTGACCGCGGCCACGTAGTAGAAGCCGAGCGGGAAGTGGTCGAACACGCCCTTGCTCAGCTGGCCGATCACGGTGTCCTGCACGTAGCCGTCACCGACCGGCTGGCCGTTCAGCAGCAGCTGGCTCTCGGGGAACTCGGCGAAGCGCAAGTGCATCGCGTTGGCCAGCACGATGACGCTGAACAGCATCGTCAGCGCGATGGTCCCCAGCATGAGCAGCGTGGTGGCGGCGTTCTTGCTCTTGGGCTTGCGGAACGCGGGCACCCCGTTGCTGATCGCCTCGACGCCGGTGAGCGCCGCCGAGCCGGACGAGAACGCGCGCAGGATGAGGAAGCCCGCGGCGAACCCGGTGAACCCGTGGGCGAACTGCGACTCCGGCGCCAGGGTGAACTTGCTGCTCTCGGCCAGCGGGAGCGACCCGGACGCGTAGCGGAACAGGCCCCACAGGCCCATGCCGATGATCCCGATCATGAAACCGTAGGTGGGGATCGCGAACGCCGTGCCCGACTCGCGCACGCCGCGCAGGTTGACCGCAGCCAGCAGCAGCACCAGCAGCACCGCCGCGGTGACCTCGTGCCCGCGCAGGAACGTGAGCGCCGAGGCGGCGTTCTGCACGCCCGAGGACACCGACACCGCCACGGTGAGGACGTAGTCGACCAGCAGGGCGCTGGCCACGGTGATACCGGCCGTGGGGCCGAGGTTGACCGTGGCCACCTCGTAGTCGCCGCCGCCGCTGGGGTAGGCGTGCACGTTCTGCCGGTAGGAGGCGACCACGGTGAGCATGACCACCGCGACGGCGATCGCGATCTTCCAGGAGAACGCGTAGGCGGCCAGGCCGGCCGCCGACAGGGTCAGGAAGATCTCGTCCGGGGCGTAGGCGACGGAGGACAGGGCGTCGCTGGCGAACACCGGCAGCGCGATGCGCTTGGGCAGCAGGGTCTCCCCGAGCCGGTCGCTGCGCATCGGGCGCCCGAGCAGCAACCGCTTGGGAAGGTCCGTCAAGGTGGGCACTCAGAGGATGGTAGGCGGCCGGGGTCCCTGCCCCGAACGACGCGCCCCGAACGACGAGGGCTGCCCGGCGTGGCCAGACGTGTAGCGTTCCCTCCCGGCGTCCGGTCCCACGAGGGGCACCGGCGGGTCGAGGGAGCACCGGAAGGTCGTCGTGCACTTCGTGATCATGGGCTGCGGGCGCGTCGGGAGCGCGGTGGCGCACAGCCTGGAGGACGCCGGCCACTCGGTCGCCATCATCGACCAGAACCCCGAGGCGTTCCGGCGGCTCGGCCCGCACTTCCGCGGCCGGCAGGTGACCGGCGTCGGCTTCGACCGCGACACCCTCATCGAGGCCGGGATCGAGCAGGCCCAGGCCTTCGCCGCGGTCAGCAGCGGCGACAACAGCAACATCATCGCCGCCCGGGTGGCCCGCGAGCAGTTCGGCGTCGAGAACGTCATCGCCCGCATCTACGACCCCGGCCGCGCCGAGGTCTACCAGCGCCTGGGCATCCCCACCGTCGCCACGGTGCGCTGGACCAGCGACCAGATGATCCGCCGGCTGCTCCCCCACGGCGCGGAGCCGGAGTGGCGCGACCCCACCGGCACCGTCCGGCTGGCCGAGGTGACCCCCGACGTCCGGTGGATCGGGCACCGCGTCCGCCGGCTGGAGGAGGAGTCCGGCGGCCGGGTGGCCTTCCTCACCCGGTTCGGCGAGGGCGTCCTCCCGGACGAGCAGACCGTCCTGCAGGACGGCGACCTCGTGCACATGGTGCTGCGCGAGGACGAGGTCGAGCACGTCGAGGCGGTCCTCTCCCGCGGCCCGGAGGCCTGATCACCATGCGCGTCGCCATCGCCGGAGCCGGCAGCGTCGGCCGGTCCATCGCCCGGGAGCTGCTGCAGAACGGCCACGAGGTCCTGCTCGTGGACCGCGACCCGCGGGCCATCAAGGTCTCCAGCGTCCCCGGCGCCGAGTGGCTGCTGGCCGACGCCTGCGAGATCGCCTCGCTGGAGGAGGCCGGGCTGTCCCGCTGCCAGGTCGTCGTGGCCGCCACGGGCGATGACAAGGTCAACCTCGTCATGTCGCTGCTGGCCAAGACCGAGTACGGCGTGCCGCGCACGGTGGCCCGGGTCAACAACCCCAAGAACGAGTGGCTGTTCGGCGAGGCCTGGGGCGTCGACGTGTCGGTCTCGACCCCGCGCCTGATGACCGCCCTGGTCGAGGAGGCCGTGAGCGTCGGCGACCTGGTGCGGATCTTCACCTTCCAGCAGTCCGGCACCGACATGCTCGAGATGACCCTCCCGGTCGACTCCCCCATGGTCGGCGCGCGGGTGGGCGACGTGCCGTGGCCGCCCGACGCCGCGCTGGTGGCGATCATCCGCGAAGGGCGCCCGCTCGCCCCCACCCAGGACGACCCGCTCGAGGCCGGCGACGAGCTGCTGTTCGTCGCGATCCCGGACACCGCACCGCAGCTCGAGCGGCTGCTCGCACCGCAGGAGCACCACCGGGACTGAGGGCTGCCCCGCACCCGGCCACACCACCGGCCCGCCGTCAGAGTGCGACGGTAGAGCCGCGACACGCCGAGGAACGGTGCACTGCCGTCACCTTCTCGGCGGGCCCCGTCGAGTGCTCGCGCCGTCACCGGCGCCTTGGCCCCTGGTCGAGAACCGCAGGCATCCGGCGACGTGGCACGAGCGTCCGGCGCCGGGGGCGCGAGCGCGCCCCCGCCACGCTCAGTCCGCGGCGCCGCCGGGGGTGCTCTCCTCCGCACCGGCCCCCGCCGCCGCCGGCCGGGGCAGGTGGCGCAGCAGCAGCCAGGTGAACCAGCAGGCGACCGCGAACAGCGGCAGGCCCATCGCCACCCGGGCCACGCCGAGCGCGCCGACCGCGCCCTCGCCGGCCAGGTAGAGGGGCAGCTGCACGGCCACCCGCAGCAGGAACATGGCCACCCACACCCACGAGGCGCGGGAGAACGCGCGCACCAGTGCCTGCTCCGAGCGCCAGGCGGTGAGCCCCCAGCCGCCCAGCGGGCCGACGACGAAGCCGAGCAGCGGCCAGCGCACGAGGATCGAGACGAGGTAGCCCAGCGCGTAGCCGACGTTGATGAGCAGGCCTGGCAGGTAGAAGTCCTGGGCCCGGCCGGTGCGGGTGGCCACGAAGGCGCAGATCGCGATGCCGACCAGGCCGGACAGGGCGTGCTGCACGGTCTCGCGGGCCACCAGGCGCAGCACGGTGAGCACGGCCGCCGCGGCCACGGCCACCCAGACGGCGGTGGACAGGTCGCGGACGATGCCGAAGACGGCGACGAAGAGGACCCCGGGGATCCCGCTGTCCAGCAGCCCGCGCCAGCCGCCGACGACGGCGACCGGGTCGAAGCTCTCGGCGTCGGACAGCGCGGCCCGCAGTCCCCCGCCGGGTGGGGCGGAGCGCGGACCGAGGGGCTCGGTCACTCTCCCGTGCCCACCGGCAGCAGCTCGTAGCGGGGGTTGAACATCATCGGCCGGCCGTCGTCGCGGCACACCAGGCCCTTGGCGACCAGGGCCCGGCCGGGGTCGATGCCGGGGATCTGCCGGCGCCCGAGCCAGACCAGCGAGACGGTGCCGCTGCCGTCGTAGAGCTCGGCGACCAGCGCCGGGACCCCGGCGCGCGGGCGCAGGGTGACCGTGCGCAGGGTGCCCGCGACGCACGCGCGGTCGCGGTCGGGCAGCTCGGCGACCGGGGTGCCGCCCTGCAGGTGGCACTCGCGCTGGAGCTCCTGGGCCTCGATCTCCTGCGTGCTGCTGGTGAGGCGCGACAGCGCCCGCCGCAGACGACCGCCGGTCTCCACGCTCATGACGACCAGGCTACCCGCGCGCGGGTACTGCACCACGCGTGCAACGCGGGTCGGCGCACACCCGAGGATGTGGTCGTGGACACGCTCGACGCGGCGCGCCCGGCGGGGACCGCCGTGCTCCTGCACGGCAGCGGCTCGACCGGGGACTTCGCCGACCGCGCGCTGGGGCCGGCGCTGCGCGCGGCCGGGTGGGCGGTCCGCGCGCTCGAGGACCGGACCGGCGACGTCGCGGCGTGCGTGGAGCAGCTCGAGCGGGCCGCGGCGGCGGAGGCCGGCCCGCTGCTGGTGGCCGGCATCTCGCTGGGCGCCCATGCCGCGGTGCGGTGGGCCGCCGGCGTCCGGGCCGAGCGGCTCGAGGGGCTGCTGCTCGCGATGCCGGCCTGGACCGGGGCGGCGTCCGCCGTGGCCGGTCTGTCCGCGCTGGCGGCCGCCGACGTCGAGCGGGACGGGCTCGAGACCGTGCTCGCCCGGCTGGGCCACCAGGGCTGGGTGGGGGAAGAGCTCGCCCGCGCCTGGCCGGCCTACGGGCAGGAGCGGCTGGTCCGGGCCCTGCGCGCCACCGCGGTCTCCCCCGGGCCGGCTCCGGCCGAACTCGGCTCGGTGCCGGTGCCGGTCGGGCTGGTCGCGGTCGCCGACGACCCGTTCCACCCCGTGCAGGTGGCGCGGGAGTGGCGACGGCTGGTGCCGCGGGGCGCGCTCGAGGTGCTGGCCGCCGAGGCCCCGGCGCGGGACCGCGCGGTGCTGGGACGGGCCGGCCTGCGCGCGCTCGGACGCGCAGGCGCTGCCGCGGCCTAACGGATCTCGGTGATCTCCGGGCCCCGCTCGAACGGGTTGAGGTCGTCGGCGGACCGGGGGCCCTCCGGCTCGCCCGCCGCGTCCTCCTCGCCGGTCACGGGACCCTCCTCGGCGGCGGCCTGGGCCGGCAGGCGCAGCGGGATCGGCTCGCGCGGCGGCATGGCGGTGTCGCCGCGGACGACGACGGTGGCGCGGAAGACCTGCTCGAGCTGCTGGGCCGGAGCTCCGCCGAGCACCGCCTCGCCGGACAGCACGCCGCGCAGGAACCAGCGCGGGCCGTCGACGCCGAGGAAGCGGACCGGCTGCAGGGCCTGGGTGCCGTCGGGCAGGGCCACCGGCACCTGCGCGTGCAGCTCGCGGCCGAACGGCCCGTCGGCCTGCTCGCCGCCCCCGCCCTGGGCGCGCACGCCCTCGAGGATCTCCCCACGCACCTCGTCCCAGATGCCGCTGGAGCGCGGCGCCGCGAACGCCTGCAGCTGCAGCGCGCTCTGGCCCACCACGAGGACGATGTTGGTGACCGCACCGCTCTGCTGGTCGACCTCGGCGCGCAGCTCCATGCCCTCGACGGGGGCCACGAGCAGACCGCCCATGTCGATGCGCTGCACCCCGTCGAGGTCGGCGGCGCTCTCGGCGACGTCGAAGGGACCGGCCGAGCGGTCGTACCGAACGCCCTCCGACACCGCGTCGGAGGAGTCGGCGGCCGCCATCCGGGCCTCCGCGTCGACGTCGTCCTGTCCGAGCGCGTCGGCCTCCACCTCGGCGGCCGTCGCGTCGCTGGCTTCCGACTGGCTGGCTGCTGAGTCGGTCTTCGGCTCGTCCTCGCGCCGCCGGCGTCCGAACACCGTCACTCTCCTCGTCCGTCTCGTGCGTGCTGGTGCTGACCGTGCTGCTGACCGTGGCGATGGTCGTGGCGATGGTCGTGGTCGCTGCTTCCCGCTGCCGGGTGGCTCACGCCCTCGGTCGATCTGCCGGTCGACCCGTGGCCACCCTCGCCCCTGGCCGACCCGGGGAGCAAGTCCACCTCGTGGAAGGCCACCCGCTCCACCCGCTGCACGACGAGCTGGGCGATCCGGTCGCCCCGGCGCAGCCGCACCGTCTCGCGAGGGTCGAGGTTGACGAGGTTCACGAGGATCTCGCCGCGGTAGCCGGCGTCCACGGTGCCGGGAGCGTTGACGATGCTCACGCCGTGCTTGGCGGCCAGGCCGCTGCGCGGGTGCACGAAGGCGGCGTAGCCGTCGGGCAGGGCCACCGCGATGCCGGTGGGCACCAGGGCGCGCTCCCCGGGCGCCAGCTCGACGTCGACGGCGGCGACCAGGTCGGCGCCGGCGTCGCCGGGGTGGGCGTAGGACGGCAGCGGCAGCTCGGGATCGAGCCGCCGCACCAGCACGTCGACGGGACGACGGGGCGGTTCGGCGCTCACGGGCCCACCTCGAACGCGTCGAGCTGGCCGCCGAGGACCGGGTCCTCCCGCACGCGCGCCACGTCCTGCGGGCGCCCGTGCTCGAGGAAGTGGCTGACCGGGACGCGGACGAAGAGTCCGGCCGCGCGGGCGGCGACCGGGCCGTCGGGGGCGTCCAGGCGCCCCTCGCCCTCGGCGTAGACCTTGCGGCCGTGCACGGCGGTGGCACGCGCCGTGATGAACAGGCGGGCGCCGACCGGGACCGGTCGCAGGTAGTCGGTCTCCAGCCGGCCGGTGACCGCGGGGGCCCGCAGCACCCAGCTGAGCGCGCCCAGGACGTCGTCGAAGGCCGCCGCCACGAGCCCCCCGTGCGCGAGCCCGGGGGCGCCCTGCTGGGACTCGGTCACCTCCAGCACGCCGTGCACCGACACGCCCTCGCCCACCGTCATCCGCAGGTGCAGCCCGTGCGGGTGGAGGTCGCCGCAGCCGAAGCACTGCCGGTGGTGCGGCGGAAGGACCGTGCCCGGCGCCGGCGCCTCCGGGTGCGGCTGCGGGACCTCGGCGTCGGCCGGCGGGACCATGCTGCGCCGCGCGCTGCCGCTGTCCTCGGGGTCGGGTGCCACGGGCGCGGACCTTACCGGGCGGCAGCTCGCGCTCCGCGAGCCGGGCGGGCGGGGGCGCGTCAGATCGGGTGAAGGGGCCCTTCACCCGAACCTATCGAGCGATTCTTCCCTTCATCCGAACCGGATCGGGTGAGGCGCACCCCTCACCCGAACAGCGACCGCTCCACCAGCGACACCGGCAGCCGGCCCGAGCCGGCGGCGGCGTCGTGGAAGGCGCGCAGCGAGCCGTGGCCCTCGGCCAGCCAGCGGTCGCGCAGCCGGGCGATCTCCAGCGCGCCGGTGAGGTAGGACGAGGCCTGGGTGGGCCAGGCGCAGTAGCGCAGCACCTCGGCGCGCGCGGTGGCCGGCGTGAGCGAGGTGTGCGTGGTCAGGTGGTCGACGGCCTGCTCCACGCTCATCTCGCCCAGGTGCAGGGAGGTGTCCACCACGATCCGGGCGGCGCGGAAGAGCCGGTAGTCGCGCTGGCACAGCTCCTGCTCGGGGGTGGCGAAGAACCCCTGCTCGCGCATGAGGTCCTCGCTGTAGAGGCCCCAGCCCTCGGTGAAGTACGTCGAGGTGAACAGCGTGCGGAGGATCCGGGCGCCGGGGCGGGCGGCGGGGGTGCCGGCGCCGGAGGCCACGTGGGCCAGGTGCCAGTGGTGCCCCGGGTACGCCTCGTGCGTCGTGATCGACCACAGGCCGTGCCGGTTGTTCGTGGCCAGCCGCTGGGCCACCTCCTCCGGCGAGGCGCCCTCGGGCGGGTAGGGCACGAAGAAGTGCCCGACGTCGCTGGAGCCGAACGGGGGCGGCGCCTGGTAGTGCGCGACCGCGATCATCGGCCGGGTGAAGGGCGCGGAGGGGACCACGGCGCACTGCTCGCCCGGAGGCATCGTGACCAGTGCGCGGTCCACGCAGAACTGCCGGGCGGCCGCGGTGGCCCGCCGGTAGAGCGTCAGCATCTCCTCCGGGGTGCCCGGCCGGTCCGCGTTGAGCTCCTCGAGCAGCCGGCGCCAGTCGCTGCCGTCGCTGCCACGGAGCGAGCGGGTGCGCGCCTGCATGTCGGAGAGCAGCTCGGCGTAGGCGGCCTCGCCCCGCTCGCGCAGCTCCCGGGCGCCGTAGGACAGGCCCTCGGCCAGCCGCAGCCGGGCGTCGTACCGCTCCTCGCCGATGGCCCACGACCCGTGGGCGCGCGCGGCGAGGTCCTCGATCGCGGCCCCGAACCGCTCGAACGCCGCCGCGGCCACCTCGCCCGCCTCGGCGACCGTCCGCTGCTGCGCGTCGCCGCCGAACTGCCCGGCCACGCTCCGCGCGTACGCCGCGCCCGCGGCGGCCTGGCCCAGGGCACGGCGCAGCAGGTCGGGCGAGGCGAGGTCCGGGTCCAGGTTGCCTGCTCCCTGCTCCAGCAGCACCGGGGTGGCGCGCAGCCGGGCGGCGACGGCCTCGGCCAGCTCGGCCTCGGGACGCAGCCGGTGCAGCAGCAGCACGAACACGCCCTGCAGGGCGGCCCCGGCGTAGGTGTCGGCGCTGCGCCGCCAGTCCGCCCAGTCCCGCATGACCTGCCGGCCGCGCAGCACCATGAGGACGAGGTCGCGGTCGATCCGCTCGTCCGCGGTGAGGTCGTCGTCCGCCAGCGCCGCGAGACGCGCCGCCCAGGCGTCCTCCCGCCGCTGCCGCTCGGCGACCGCGCCTGCGGAGAGGTCCGGCAGCCGCTCGTCGTGCTCGGTGCGGCCGAGGGCGCTGGCGAGCACCGGCTCCGCGGCCAGCTCCTCCGCGGCGAGCTCGCCCGCGAGCCGGTCGAACGCTCGCTGCCCGGGCTGGTCCGGACGGTGGTCCGGACGGTGGTCCAGCGGGTGGTCGGACGAGTGGTCCGGCGAGTGGGACGGCGTGGGCTCCGACGGCATGCGCGGGACCCTACGACGCCCTCCCGGCACCTCCTGCCCCGGTGACCGGGGGTGGGGTCGGCCCGGGCGCCCGGTCGGGCGCCCAAGAGGATCCGGGCGGGCGCCGGGTCGGCCGGTGGTGCCACAGTGGGACCGTGAGCTCCTCCCCCGGCCTGCCCGGCGCGCTGCCGGCCGACGGCGTCCTCTACCGCGAGCGCATCGGCGCCGCCCTGTGGATGTGGTTGCTCTGGGCCGGCCTGCTGGTGAGCATCTGGCTGGCCCTGCTGGTCGTGGCGGGCCCGCTGTGGTGCACCGTCGCGGCGGTGGCCGCGGGTGCGCTGGGCGCCCTCGGCCTCCTCTCGAGCGCCGCCCGGGTGGAGGTCGCCGGCGGGGAGCTGCGGGCCGGCCGGGCGCACATCCCGCTGGGGCTGCTGGGCGCGCCGCAGGTGCTCGACGAGGAGGCGGCGCGCCGACTGCGCGGCCCGGGGTTCGAGCCGCGGGCGTTCCACCTGCTGCGCAGCTGGGTGCCCGGGGCCGTGCTGGTCGACGTCGTCGACCCCGCAGATCCGACCCCCTACTGGTACGTCTCCACCCGCCGCCCGGAGCAGCTGGCCACCGCGATCCGCGCCGGCCGCCGGCTGCCGCAGGCCGGCTGAGCAGGAGCCCGCCGGCTCACGCGGCCGCGACGTCCCGGTCGGCAGCGCTGACGGACCCCTGACGGTCCGGCCCCGGCACGACGCACCGGCCGGCCCCCCGAGGGGCCGGCCGGTGTCGGTGCGCCGATGACGAGACGGCCGAGCGCCTGCGCCCGGGACGGGCGCGGGACCACCGCTGCGGTCAGGCCGCGCACTCCTTGCACACGAAGGTGGACCCGTCCTGCTTGGCCAGCTGGCTGCGGTGGTGCACCAGGAAGCAGCGCGAGCAGGTGAACTCGTCGGCGCGCTGCGGGAGCACGCGGACGCTCAGCTCCTCGTTGGACAGGTCGGCACCGGGCAGCTCGAGGTTCTCCGCGAGGTCGGCCTCGTCGACGTCGACCGCGCCGGAGGACTTGTCGACCCGCCGCGCCTTCAGCTCCTCGATGGAGTCTTCGTTGAGGTCGTCGTCGGTCTTGCGCGGGGTGTCGTAGTCGGTGGCCACGTCCGGTCCACCCTTTCTCTCGTCGTCGTCAGCGGCGGATTCTTCACCGCTGTGCTTCCTGCCCTACCGTGCGTCGGAGGGCAGGGACGCTGCGCCCTTGCAGCGGGGCCTTCGGCCCGTGCCGGGCGGAGAACGCCCCGGACCCCGGTTTTGTGCCCGCCCCCGGGCCGCTGATTGTGCACCACGCACAGCCATCGCGCGATCAGGCGGAGGTCAACGGAACGTCAGCGTCGGACGGTGCCCGCCGCCGGTCCTCGGACGGCCTGCGCAGCGCGAGCGACCGAGCGCCGAGCGGCACCCCCCGGCGCGACGGCTCCGGGCACCCGGGCAGGCTTGGACGGCTCCGCCCGGAGCCGCAGCAGGCAGCCAGGCAGCGCCCGCCCGCGGACCCCGACGGACCAGCAGACCGACAGCACAGGCAGACCGACAGACGGACAGACAGGCAGACCCACAGACAGGAGCAGCACGTGGCCATCTACGCGCTCGGGGACCGCGTTCCCGACGTCCACCCGGACGCCTACGTCCACCCGGACGCCACGGTCATCGGCGACGTCCGCATCGGCGCCGAGTCCACCGTCTGGCCGGGGGCCGTGCTGCGCGGGGACTACGGCACGATCGTCATCGGCGAGCGCACCTCGGTCCAGGACGGCACCGTCGTGCACGCCACCGAGGAGCTGGCCACCCTCATCGGCTCGGACTGCGTCGTCGGTCACATGGCCCACCTGGAGGGCTGCACGGTGGAGGACGGCTGCCTGATCGGCAGCGGCTCGGTGCTGCTGCACCAGGTGCTGGTCCGCTCCGGAGCCCTGGTGGCCGCCGGCGCCGTGGTCTCCCCGCGCACCGAGGTGCCGGCCCGGGCGATGGCGCTCGGCGTGCCCGCCCGGATCCGGGAGGACGCCGTCGCCCCCGGCGCCTTCGAGGACTCGGTGCGCAAGTACGTCGCCAACGGCCACCGCTACGCCGCCGAGCTGCGCCAGATCGACTAGGACGGTCAGCCGCCGGGGTCCGGCGAGCGCCGCGAGGCGCCGTCGGCCGCGTTGAGCTCCGACGACGGGCCGCGCGGCTCAGCGACGGCCGGGTGAACGATGTGTGGAGATCCTGTGACGGGGGCAACCTGGGCGTTTCGTCCCGCGTCTGCCCGTGCAGAATGCCTGCACCGCTACATGACATCCCCGCATGCACGAGTCGTGCAGGGGCGGTCGTGCAGGTCAGCCGGCTCGCCGAGCCGCAGGCATCGCGTCACGGAGGAGGCGGCCATGGGTGAGTTCGTCGCACAGCTGCGTCAGCGGGTCGTCGACGCGCAGGCTGCGCTCGCGCAGGCGGAGGCGGAGGGCGACGAGTACGCCGCCTCGGTGCACGCCGGGGAGCTGGAGAGCCTGCGGCTGCTCGCGGCCTCGCACGGGGTCGCGGTCACCAGCCTCGAGCCGGTGCGCGCGGCCTCCTGAGGCCGGCAGGGACCGTTCGGTCCCGGCCGGGCGCAGTGCTCGCACCGGCGACGACCCCGGTCAGTCCCGGTCGGCCTCGAGCCGGGTGAGGGCTGCCTCCAGGTCGCTGAACAGCGGCTCGGGCGCGGCCAGCACCAGGTCGGGCGAGGCGGGCGCGCCCCGCAGGCCGCCCAGCCGCGCCCCCGCCTCGGTGGCGACGAGCCCCCCCGCCGCGTAGTCCCACGCCTGCGGGCCGCGCTCGTAGTAGGCGTCGAGCCGGCCGTCGGCGACGAAGCACAGGTCGATGGCGCACGAGCCCCAGCGCCGCACGTCCCGCACCGCGCCGATGAGGCCGGCGAGCACCTCGCCCTGGTGGGCGCGGCGCCGCGCCTCGTAGCCGAAGCCGGTCCCCACCAGGGCCCGGTCCATCGCCACGTGCCGGTTCACCCGCAGCCGGTGCCCGTCCCGCCAGGCGCCCCTCCCGCGCACCGCGGTCCAGGTGCAGCCCAGCGCCGGGGCGTGCACCACGCCGACCACCGACTCGCCGTCCACCTGCGCGGCGATGCTGACCGCCCAGGCGGGCTGCCCGTAGAGGTAGTTGACCGTGCCGTCGATCGGGTCCACCACCCACCGCACCCCGCTGGTGCCCGCGCTGGAAGCGCCCTCCTCGCCCAGCACGCCGTCCTCCGGGCGCTCGGCCCGCAGCCGCTCGGTGATCAGCCGCTCGCTGGCCCGGTCCATCTCGGTGACGACGTCGGTCGGGCTCGTCTTGGTCGCGGCCACCTCGACCTGCTCCGGCCGGCCGGCGACGAGCAGGTGGCCGGCCGCGGCCGCGGTCCGCTCGGCGAGGGCGAGCAGCGCGCCGAGGGTCTCGTCGTCGAGCGTGGCGCCGTGCGCCGGGCCGGTGCGGTGAGCCGTCATGGCCCCCATCCTCACCCATCAGCCCCGCCCGGCCGCTCCGACCCGTGGGAGGGGCGGCCAGCCGCGCCGTCGGCACGCCCGCAGGGGTACAAACCGGGGTGAGTGGGTCTTGGGGATGGCGAGAGCGTCACGGCTGAGGCACAGTGCGTGACGAGGGGGGACCTCGCCCGCACCGTGCGGGCCGGTGGCTCCTTCCTGGGCGGAGGAGACGTGCCGACCTTCCGGGCTCTGGTGGAGCGCGCTCCTGCTCCGCTGCTCGTGGTCACCGGCGGCACCGTCGCCTTCGCCAACCCGGCCGCCCGCGCCCTGTTCGGCGCCCAGGTCGAGGGCCGGCGCTTCGCCGACCTGTTCTCCGACGACTCGCGCGCGGCCGCCGCCACCTTCCTCGGGGTCGTGCGCGCCCGCCCGGGCCAGGAGCGGGTCTTCCTGGGCACCGCGACCGCGCCGGACGGCCGCCAGCTGGTGCTGGAGGCCCGCGCGTCCGCCCTCGACCTCGGTCCGCAGACGGACGGGCAGGGCCCGCTGGTGGTGGCGCTGCACGACAGCAGCGCGGCGGCCGAGCGCGAGCGCGGGCTGCTGGCCGGCAGCACGATCGACCCGCTCACCGGCCTGGTGAGCTGGTCGCTGCTGTGGGAGCTGCTGCGCCAGGCCTACCGGTCGGGGTCCACCGGCCATCTGGTGCTGCTGGACCTGGACGGGTTCGGCGAGCTCAACGACGAGCACGGCCACAGCGCCGGCGACCTCGTCCTGCGGGCCGTCGGCGAGCGGCTCGAGGCCGTCGTGGGCACCGCCGGCACGGTCGGGCGGCGCGGCACCGACGATTTCGCGGTGCTGCTGGCGGCCGACGACGCGGCCGGCGGGGCGATCGGTGCGATGCCGGGCGCGATGTCGGACGCGATGTCGGACGCGATGTCGGGCGCGATGACGGGAGCCGCCGACGCGCCGCTGGACGGCCAGGCGCACGAGCCGGCCCAGCTGGTGCGCCGGCTCCTCGACGCCGTCGCCGCGCCGGTGCTGCTGGCCTCCGAGGGCGGGCCGGTGCAGGTGCGGGTGACCGCGTGCGCGGGCCTGGCCCCGGTGGCCGGCACCGCCTCGGCCGACGCCGTGGTCCGCAACGCCGAGCTGTCGCTGCTGGCCGCCCAGGCGCTCGGGCACGGGCGGGCCGAGGTCTACGGTCCCCACCTGCACAGCTGGGCCCAGGACCGCCGCGACCTCGCCGCCGCCGTCGTGGACCTGCGCCGGGACAACGCCCGGCTGCGGTCGGAGGCCCGCACGGACGCCCTCACCGGGCTGGCCAACCGGCGCGCCCTGGACGAGGAGCTCGAGCGGCAGGCGGCGGCCACCCGGCGCAGCGGCCGCCCGCTCAGCGTCGTCTTCGTGGACCTGGACCGGTTCAGCGAGTTCAACCACCGCTACGGCGACGCCACCGGCGACGTCGCCCTGCGCCGGCTGGCGCGGGTGCTGGCCAGCGGGGTGCGCACCGCGGACCGCGTCTACCGCAAGGGCGGCGAGGAGTTCGTCTGCCTGCTGCCGGACACCTCGCTGCCCGACGCGCTCGAGGTGGCCGAGCGGCTGCGCCTGCTGGTGCGCGAGCTGGAGATCCCGCACACCGGCACCCCCTCGGGGGTGGCCACGGTGAGCGCCGGCGTCGCGACGTCGTCCGGGCCGGCGACCGATCCGGGCGAGCTGCTCGCGCAGGCCGCGGTGGCCGCGTTCCGCGCCAAGGAGCTCGGCCGCGACCTCGTCGTCGCTGCCGGCGTGCCCCAGGCCGCCGGGTGAGCCCAGCCGCCGGGTGAGAGCCCAGCGACTGGGTGAGCCCGGCCGGGTGAGCACCGCCGGATGAGCCCGACCGGTCAGGCCCCGCAGCAGGCCGGCAGCGGGCCGCGCGGGTTGGGGCAGCAGCCGGCCGGGCAGGCGTCGTGGCTGGGGCCGAGCTCGCCCAGGGCGGGCCGCTCCGGCTCCCCGCCCGCGGCCGCCGCGTCGCGCTCGAGCACGAGCTCGCGCAGCGCCGCCACGAACCGCGGGTCCGTGCCCACGGTGGCCGAGCGGACGAAGGGCAGCCCGAGCCGCTCGGCGGTCTCCTCGGCCTGGGTGTCCAGGTCGTAGACGACCTCCATGTGGTCCGAGACGAAGCCGATCGGGATGACGACGACGCCGGGCACCCCCTGGGCGTGCAGCGCCTCGAGGTGGTCGTTGACGTCGGGCTCGAGCCAGGGCTGGTTCGGCGCGCCGGACCGGCTGCAGTAGACCAGCTCCCAGGGACGTTCCACCCCGGTGGCCTGGGCCGTGCCGGCGGCCACCAGCGCGGCGACCGACCGGTGCTGGGCCTCGTAGGCGCCGCCCTGCGGGCCGGCGGTCTGCGCCATGGGCAGCGGGATGGAGTGGGTGACGAAGACCAGGTGAGCCTGCTCGCGCGCGGTCTCGGGCAGCTCGCCCAGCGCGGCGACGACGCCGTCCACCAGCGGCTCGACGTAGCCGGGGTGGTTGAAGTAGTGCCGCACCTTGTCCAGCGCCGGCGCCCCCTCCCCGACCTCGGCCATGGCGGCCGCGAGGTTCTCCCGGTACTGCCGGCAGCCGGAGTACGACGAGTAGGCGCTGGTGACGATGCACACCGCCCGGCGCACGCCGTCCTCGCGCATCTGGCGCAGGGCGTCGGGGAGGTAGGGGTCCCAGTTGCGGTTGCCCCAGTAGATCGGGACCCCGATCCCGTGCGCGTCGAAGTCCTCGCGCAGCGCCGCCAGCAGCGCGCGGTTCTGGCCGTTGATCGGGCTCACGCCGCCGAACAGGCCGTAGTGGGCGCCGACCTGCACGAGCCGCTCGCGCGGGATGCCGCGGCCCCGGGTGACGTTCTCGAGGAACGGGACGACGTCGTCGGGACCCTCGGGGCCGCCGAAGGAGACCAGCAGCACGGCGTCGTAGGAGGACAGTCCCGACTCGGGCAGGGGTTCGCTCACGACTCCCGATCCTCGCACCGGCCCCTCCCCCGCGCCCGCCGGGCCACGCAGGCCCTGCCGAGACCGGGTCACTCCTGCAGCGCCAGCCGGTAGCCTGCGTGAGCGGGCGTGGCCCCTTACCGTCCCGGCCCCCGCGCCGGGTCGTCGCCCGACGACGACCGGCTCGACGACCAACCCCACAGCCCGACCCGACGACCAGCGGAGACCCCCGTGCTGCGCCCCTACCGCGCCGTGCTCGCGCAGCCCGGTGCGCTCGCGTTCTCCGGCGTCGGGGTGCTGGCGCGGCTGCCGATCTCGATGCTGGGGATCGGCATCGTGCTGCTGCTCAGCGCGCAGCGCGGCTCCTACGGCCTGGCCGGGGCGGTGAGCGCGGTCTTCATGGCCGTCTCCTCGGTGGCCGCACCGGTGATCGCCACGCTCGTGGACCGGCACGGGCAGGGCCGGGTGCTGCGCCCGGTGGTGGTGACCAACGCCGTCGCCCTGGCCGCCCTGGTGGTGGCGGCGCAGTCCGGTCTCCCGGCGTGGACCCTCTTCGCGGCGGCCGCCGTCGCCGGCGCCGCCATGCCGTCGGTGGGCTCGATGATCCGGGCCCGCTGGCGCGCCGTGCTCGGCGACGCCGACCTGCACGCCGCGTTCAGCCTCGAGTCGGTGCTGGACGAGGTGATCTTCGTCGTCGGGCCGGTGCTGGCCACGGTGCTCGCCACGCAGGTCAGCCCGCCGGCGGGCGTCGTCGCGGGGCTGGCCGCGGGCCTGTCCGGCGGACTGGTGCTGGCCTCGCTGCGCCGGAGCGAGCCGCTGGTGCACCCGACGGCCCACGGCGGCGGCCGGCCGGTGCTCGCCGTGCCCGCGGTGGCCGTGCTCGCCCTGGCGTTCGTCTTCGTCGGTGCCCTGTTCGGCAGCTGCGACGTCGCCGTGGTCGCGTTCGCCACCGAGCACGGCGCCCGCCCCTGGGCCGGCGCGCTCGTCGCCTGCATGGCCGGCGGCAGCATGCTGGCCGGCCTGTGGTTCGGCACCCGCCGGCACCGCTCGCCGGCGGCCACCCGGGCCCGGGTCGGCGTCGTGCTGCTGGCGCTCGGCGTGCTGCCGTTCGCCGCCGTCCGCTCGGTGCCCCTGCTGGCGGTGCTGATGTTCGTGGCCGGCCTCGCCATCAGCCCGATGATCATCTCCGGCTTCGCGGTGATCGAGGAGGTCGCCCCGGCCGGGCGGCTGACCGAGGGCCTCACCTGGGCCACGACCGCGCTGGGACTGGGCACCGCGGTCGCCGCCGCGGTGGCCGGCCATGCTGTCGACGTCGGCGGCTCCGCCCGCGCCTTCCTCGTGACCGCGGTGTGCGGGGTGCTGGCCGCCGTCGTCGTCCTCGCCGGCGGGCGCGCCCTCGGCCACGGCGCCCGCTCGGGGGTCGCGGCGACGCAGCCGACCGAGGCCGCCCCGGCCGGCAGCTGAGGTCCGACGACGCGGTCCGGCGCCGGGCCGCGCAGCTCGGCCGATCGGATGCACCGATGGGCTCTCGAAGGCGTGAGGGGACCCCTGACCGGCTTCTCGACGGGTCAGGGGTCCACTCACGCCCTCGGCGCGACGCGTGCCGGACATGCACGAGGGGCGCCGTCGGCAGCCGACTCCGGCGTCGCCCTACGCCTGGTCCCTGGCTCGCGGCGGCTCCCCCGCCCCCCGCGGGTAGGGCGCGCGCCATCCGAAGCGCAGCGCCCCGAGCCGCACCCCGACGGTGAGCGCCACCGCGACGAACGCGACCGTCTCGGAGTAGAAGCCGAGCCGGGCGGAGACGACGACGAGCACCGAGCCCAGCAGGGCGGGCACGGCGTAGAGGTCGCCGCTGCGCAGCACCGCGGGGACGTCGCCGGCGAGCACGTCGCGCAGGACGCCGCCGCCCACCGCGGTGACCATGCCGAGCAGGGCGGCCGGAGCCAGCCCGAGGCCGGCCGCGAGCGCCCGCACCGCCCCGGTCACGCAGAAGGTGCCGAGCACGAAGGCGTCCAGCACCGCCACGGTGCGCGGTACCCGGCCGACCGCCGGGTGCAGGGCGAAGGCGATGAGGCCGGCCGCGGTGGCGGTGAAGCCGTAGCGCCAGTCGTCGAAGGCCCAGGGCGGGAGCCGGCCGATGAGCAGGTCGCGGATGATGCCGCCGCCCAGGCCCGTCACCACGGACAGCACCAGCACGCCGAACAGGTCCAGCCGCCGGCGCACCCCGACCAGCCCGCCGGTGAGCGCGGCGACGAAGATCCCGAGCAGGTCCAGGGCGAGCTGCACGGCGGGGTTGGGCACCAGCCCGGCGGGGAGCAGCACGGCCGCAGGCTATGGCCTGCCCGGCAGGACCCCGCCGTCCGCCGCCGTTCCCCGCCGTCCACCGGCGCGGGTTCCTCGGGCACCGCTCCGGGTGTGGCAGGGTTGCCGTCTCGAGCACCACCGCACCACCGCCGGCAGGAGGCATCCCGTGCGCGACCTGTCCCTCGTCGCCCTCCACGAGGACGGCGAGTCCCTGGTCCTCGAGGACGCCGAGGGAGGGCGCTACTCCCTCCCCGTCGACGAGCGGCTCCTGTCCGCCGTGCGCGGCGACCGGGCCCGGCTGGGGCAGCTGAGCATCGAGCTGGAGAGCTCCCTGCGCCCGGCGGAGATCCAGGCCCGGATCCGGGCCGGAGCCACCGCCGAGGAGGTCGCCCGGGAGGCGGGGGTGCCGCTCGAGCGGGTCCGTCGCTACGAGGGCCCGGTGGTGGCCGAGCGCGAGCACGTCGCCCGGCTGGCCCGCGCGGCGCTCGTCGGGCGGCGCGACGGCGGCGAGCGCGCCCCGCTGGCCGACGTCGTCGAGCCCCGGCTGGCCCAGCGCGGCGTCCCGGCCGAGGCCGTCGGGTGGGACGCCTACCGGCGCGACGACGGCCGCTGGGTCGTCGTGGTGCGCTGGACCACGTCCACCCCGTCCACCACCTCCACCACGGCCACCGCGGCGCAGGGCAAGGCCGCTGCCGGTCGCGCCGGGTTGGCCACCTGGCTGTTCGACGTGCGCACCCGGGCGCTCTCCGCGGGCGGCGACGAGGCCCGGTGGCTGGTCGACGGCGAGCCGGCCGAGCTGGTGACCGAGACGCCGCCGGCGGCGCACCCGCGCACCCCCGAGGAGTTCGCCGAGCGCGCCTACGACGAGGCGCCCTCGGACGAGAGCCCGTTCCCGGCCGGCGACCCGACGCCGACCGGCCAGGAGGACCGCTCGCACGGGCAGACCTCCGCCCCGCGGAGCGAGGACGAGCCGGCCGGCGCCACCGTCGTCGGGCTCGACGCGCTGCTCGAGGCCGGCTCCAGCGGACGCCGGAGCCGGCGCAGCCGGCGCGACCGGGGCTCGCGGCCGGAGCCGTCCAGCGCAGCCGGCGCCGACCGGCGCCGGGCGGAGGACGAGCGCGACGCCCCCGGCCGGGGGGAGGCCGTCCCGGCGGCGGAGCCGGCCGAGCCGTCGCAGCCCTCCCAGCAGCCCGAGCCCGAGCAGCCGGACGGCTCTGGGCAGAGCGGCAGGTCCGAGCAGATCGGACGCCCGGAGCCGACCGGGCACCCGCAGCAGGCGGAGGGCGTCGAGGAGCCCGAGCAGCCCGAGCAGCCCGAGGTCGCGACGGGCCGGGCGGCCCGACCGGCCGCCGGCGGCCGGGGCCGGCGCGCCGCGGTCCCGTCGTGGGACGAGATCGTGTTCGGCCGCAAGACGCGCGACTGACCGGCGCCGGGCCGTCCTGGCCGCCAGGCCGTCCAGGCCGCCGGGCCGTCCTGGCCGCCGGGCCGTCCTGGCCGCCAGGCCTCTCGAACCTGCTCCGCACGACCTGTATCAGCGCTGGACCCCGCGCGCTCTGAAGGGTCGGAGCGCCGGGACACCTCCCGGCTCCGCGAGGGGGCGAGGACCGCATGGCGACCGTAGGCCGCAGGGGGACAACGGACGTCGCATCCTCGCCGGTCGGGCTGGTGATCCTGCTCGACCGGGTCGCGGACTCGCTCCTCGGCGCCACGACCGACCGGGGCCCCTGGGGGGCGACCTGGACCGATCCCCGCGAGGGGAGCACGGCCGGATCCCAGGTGGGGAGCCCGGTGGTCGCGGGGGCCCCCCCCCCC
>JBQCIO010000185.1:0-4460 GCA_051953655.1 Motilibacteraceae bacterium | reverse complement strand
CCCTCCTCGCCGGCGCAGACCTGCTCGACCTCGGCGATGTCGGGCAGGACCGTGACGACCACCTCGGCTCCGCGGGCCGCCTCGGCGGGGGTCCTCGCCATCGTGTAGTCGCTGCCGGGCGGCGCCTCGACGTCCTTGGGCGAGCGGTTCCAGGCCTGGACGCGGAACCCGGCCGCGGCGACGTGCCGCGACATCGGCAGGCCCATCCGGCCGAGGCCCAGGAATGCGACCGTGGCCACCGGGCCGGCCTCGGATGCGGCGCTCACGCGCTCACCTCCTGCTCGGGCGTGGTGGTGCCGCGCCGCTCGAGCGCGGCCGGGTTGACGACGTAGGGCGGCACCGTGCCGTCGAGCACGTCGAGGATCGAGCGGAGCGCGCTGCTGCCGTTGCCGAGGGCGAGCTCGTCGGTCCACGCCAGCGCGTGCGGCGCGAGCACGACGGTGCCCAGCTCGAGCAGCCGGTGGGGGAGGGGGAGCGGCTCGGGGTCCATGACGTCCAGCCCGGCGCCGGCGAGCCGCCGCTCGACGAGCGCGTCGGCCAGCGCCTCGGTGTCGACGATCGGCCCGCGGGCGACGTTCACCAGCACCGCGTGCGGGCGCATCAGGGAGATCCGCCGGGCGTCGAAGGCGTGCCGGGTGGCGGGGGTGAGCGCTGCCGTCACCACGACCGCGTCGCTCTCCCGGGCCAGGGTGTCGGCGTCGACGAGCTCGACGCCCAGGGCGGCGGCCTCGGCCGGGGTGCGGCCGGGATCCGTGGCCAGCTTGCGCACACCGAACGGTGCGAGCAGGGCGAACAGCTCCTGGGCCACGTTGCCGAGCCCGAAGGTGCCGACCGTCGTGCCGGTGACGGCCCGCCCCTGCCACGCCATCCGGTCCTCCCAGCGCCCCTCGCGCACCAGCCGGTCCTTGGCCACGAGGTTGTGCTGCACGGCGAGCAGCAGCGCGAGCGCGGCGGTAGCGACCGGCCGGCGCGAGCCGTCCGGGGTGATGCTGACGGCCACGCCCGCCGCCGTGCACGCCTCCACGTCCACCGCGTCCAGCCCGACGCCAAACCGGGCGAGCAGCCGGGGCGGCCGGGGACCGGACACGGTCTGCGCGGTCACGGCGGGAGCGGCGAAGAGCACGGCGTCGTAGCCGTCGACGTGGTCGGCCGTGAGCACCCCGTCGTCGGGCGAGAGGAACTCCCACACGACGTCGGAGCGGGCGTCCAGCAGCCCGAGGCCGATGTCACCCCACGAGACCGAGCCGTCGGCCGCTCGCAGGTCGTGGGAGAGGCCCACCCGCCATGGCTGAAGGGGCGACCCGGTCACAGGACCGCCACCGGGTTGACCGGGGACCCGGTGCCACCGGGCACCACGAGCGGGGCCACCACCAGCAGGAACTCGTAGCGACCGGTCTCCCGGCACGCGGCCGAGAGCTCCTCGAGGTCGAGGTTGTCCAGCAAGGGGATGCCGAGCGCCGTGAGCGCGAGGGCGTGGATGGGGGAGTGCACCCCTTCCACGGGCGAGGGGCGGACGTCGCTGTCGTTGTCGCCGCCGAGCAGGGTCACCCCCGCCTCGGCCACGAGGCTCATGGCGTCCACGTGCAGCCCGGCGCTCGCCGCCCCGGTGTCCCAGGCCCCCAGCGCGGCGCGGCGGGCCACCAGGCCGGTGCGCATGAGCAGGGCGTCGCCGGGGCGCAGCTCCACGCCGAGCCGGGCCAGGCCGTCCTCGACGTCGGAGCGCAGGAAGCCGGTGCCCGGCTCGACCCAGTCGGTGCCCTGCAGGACCGGCAGGTCCAGCAGCACCCCTCGCTGCACCAGGCCGCCGGACAGTGTGGTGACCGCCGCCCAGGTGCTGCCCAGGGAGCTGTAGACCTCGCGGGTCGGCATCCCGCCGTAGAGCTCGCCGCGGTAGCCGATGTGGCAGAGGGCGTCGAGGTGGCTGACCGCCTTGCCGTGGTAGTCCAGGCCGATGAAGTCCTTGTGGGCGCTCGGTTCCGGGGCCTCCACGTCGCCGAGGTCGACCATGTGGTGCAGCGCCGGCCGGGCGTTGTCGGGCCCCGCCGTCCGGTTGAGCGCCAGCGCGAGGCTCACCGTGCGGCCGGTGCGCGGCACCGAGAGGGCGGCGAGGACCTGGTCGGGCCCGACGCCGGCACGCGCGCCGCGCTCGTCCGCCCGGCCGCCGTCCCGCCCGGAGCCCCAGCGGCGGAGCCGGTCGTAGACCTCGTCGAACTCGGCTCGCGTCAGCGGCGGTCCGTTGCGCAGGTCGTCGGTGGTGCCCGGAGTGCTCATCGGACCTCCAGTGCTCAGCAGACCCCAATGGGCGGTGCGTCGGAATTGCTACCGTCGGCGCCGGTCGCCGGCGCGTCAGCGCCGCCGGGCCGGGTCCGCCCGGCGCGCACCGTAGCACCATGCTGGACAGCGGCCAACATGTTGGACGACAGTGATGACGGAAGGAACGGCAGGCTCGTGGCCAGCGGGAGGAAGCCGATGACCGGCGTCGAGGCGAGCAGCGTGCCGGCCGTGGCCCGGGCCGCCGCCATCCTGACCACCCTGGCCGAGGCGAGCGGCCAACCGCTGTCGGTGAGCGAGCTGGCCCGCCGGCTGGGGCTGCCCAAGTCCTCCACCGCCAACCTGTGCCTCGCGCTCGAGGCCGAGCGCCTGGTCACCCGGCAGGACCTGGGCTACCAGCTCGGCCGCCGGCTGGTGGAGCTCGGTGGCGCCTACCTCGGCACCGTGGACCAGGTGCGCGAGTTCTACGCCGCCTGCCGGCAGCAGCCGCACATCAAGGACCAGACCGCACGGGTGGCGGTGCTGGACGGCCTCGACGTCCTCTACCTCGCGCGGTACGACGGCAGCCAGCCCATCCGGCTCACCGCCAACATCGGCGATCGCTTCCCCGCGCACTGCACCGCCACCGGGAAGGCCCTGCTGGCAAGGCTCTCTCCGGCCGTCCTGGACGAGCGGCTGCGTGGCCACCGGCAGCTGGTCGCGCTCACCGAGCGGTCCATCAGCGACCCGGCGCAGCTGCGGGCGGCCCTGGAGCAGGTGCGCGAGGTCGGCTACGCCGTGGACGACGAGGAGACCACCCCCGGCGTCACCTGCCTGGCCATCGCGGTGCCCGGGGCGCGCACGGACAGCGAGCCGTTCGCGATCAGCGTCACCTCGGTGAGCAGCGCGCTGGACGAGACCTTGCGCAAGGCCCTGCTCGAGGAGCTGCAGTCCATCGGCGACGCGCTGGGGAACCCGCTCATCCCGCGCGCCTGACCGCTCGCCCGGGCCGCCGGGGCCACGGGGTCCCATCGACCCGGCGCGCCGGCGGGTCACCGGTCCGTCTCCGGCGCCGGTGAGCCCGTGGCCACCGGCTGTGAGAGCTGGGGCGGCGGACACGCCCTGTTCCCTCTTGCCAACCGGGTGTCCCTCGTCCATCATCCTGGACCACGGCCAGCATATTGGCCGCCCGTCGACGTCGACGTGGCGAGGAGGTCGTCCGTGAGCATCCCGGTCCCGCAGCGCGGCAGCGCCGCCGCGCCGGTGCCCGCCGTCACCGTGCGCGGGGCCAGCAAGCGCTTCGGCGCCACCCAGGCCCTGGACGCCGTCGACCTCGACGTCCTCCCCGGGTCGGTCCTGGCCCTGCTCGGGCAGAACGGTGCCGGCAAGTCCACGCTCATCAAGGTCCTCGCCGGCGTCTACACCCTCGACGCGGGCGAGGTGACCGTCTGCGGGCACCCGCTCGGCTCGCCCGGAGCCCAGGGGCGCATCTCCTTCATCCACCAGGACCTGGGCCTGGTGCCCGGGTTGTCGGTGGCCGAGAACGTGGCGCTGGGCACGGGCTATCCGCGCCGTCGGCGGCTCATCGCCTGGCGGGACCTGCGCCGGCGCGCCGAGCAGGCCCTGGAGCTGGTCGGCACCGACATCGACCCGGGCACCCGGGTCAGCGACCTCGGTCGCACCGAGCGCTCCCTCGTCGCCATCGCCCGGGCGCTCGCCGTCGACGCCGACGTCCTGGTGCTCGACGAGCCGACGGCCAGCCTCCCGGTGGACGAGACGCACCGGCTGTTCACCGTGCTGCGGGGCCTGCGCGACCGAGGGCTCGGCCTCGTCTACGTCTCGCACCGGCTCGACGAGGTCTTCGAGATCGCCGACCGGATGACGGTGATGCGCGACGGGCGCGTGGTCGCCCAGTGCGAGGTGGCCACGACGAGCCCCGCGGAGGTGGTCGAGCACATCGTCGGCCGCCGGCCGGTGCCGCCGCCCCCGCCGGCGCCCCGGTCCGACGAGCGCGAGGTGCTCCGGCTCACCGGACTGGTGGGGGAGCGGGTCGGGCCGGTGGACCTGGCGGTCCGGGCCGGCGAGGTCGTCGGGCTGGTCGGCCTGAGCGGCGCCGGCCACGTCGAGCTCGGCCGCGCCGTCGTCGGCGCGCTGCCCGCCTACGCCGGCCGGGTCGAGCTGCTCGGCCGGCCCTTCGAGCCCGCCGGCTG
>JBQCIO010000184.1:0-13805 GCA_051953655.1 Motilibacteraceae bacterium | reverse complement strand
CCGACGATCGCGGAGTCGGCGAGCAGGAACATCGGCTCGGCCAGCAGGGCCCCCAGCGCGGGCACGGCGAGCCGCGCCAGCTCGCCGTCGCGCCGGTCCCGCAGCCGCACCCGACCTCCCCGCCCCGTCACCCTCGTCGTCGGGCCGATGCTCCCACCCGGCTGCGGGGCCCGCCGGGAGCGCCGATCGGGACACCGAGTCGGGTCGTTGAGCCCTGTCCGGCGCGAGGTGCCCGCGGGACGGTCGAGGCGCTCGAGATCCAGGCGCGACGCCGGTCGTCCAGGACAGCGCCCGGGACAGGGGGCCGGACAGGGGCGCGAGGCACGGGGCGCGACGACCGGTGTGCGGCCACGACGGCACAGGTCGATCGCACGGGAGCGCACCATGTCGACGACGCCGACCACCCGCCCCGGCCCGCCTCCCTCCCCACCCCAACCGCCGCGCCGCCCCTCCCACGCCGCGCGCTGGGGCACCTGGGTGGCGCGGCACCGCTGGTGGGTGCTGGCGGTGTGGGCCGTCGTGCTGGTGACGGCCGTGCTCGCCTACCCGCACCTGCTGCGCTCGCTCACCGCGGCGGACTACAGCGTGACCGGGTCGGACTCGGCCCGGGTGGCCGAGCTGATCCAGCGCGACTTCACCGCCGCCGGGGCCGAGCAGGACGTCGTCGTCTTCGACTCGGCGACCCTCACCGTGCAGGACCCGAGCTACCGGCAGACCGTGGACCGGGTGCTGGCCGCGGTGCGCGGCCAGGAGGGCGTCGTCACCGTGGTCGGACCCACCGACCCCGGCGCTCAGGGGCAGGTCTCCGCCGACGGCCACGCCGCGCTCGCCTCGCTGGGCCTGAACGGCGACGACCGGCAGCGGGCGGCGCGGGCCGAGGACCTGTCCGACGCCGTCACCCGGGCCGCGGACGGCGGGCCGGTGCAGGCCTACCTCACCGGCTACTCCCCGGCGGCCAACGACCTCACCGACGTCGAGAACGCCGACGTGGAGCGAGCGGAGTCGATCGGCATCCCGGTCGCCTTCGTCGTGCTGCTGTTCGCCCTCGGCGCGGTGGTGGCCGGGGCGGTGCCGCTGGCCATGGCGATCGTGTCGCTGCTGGCCACCTTCGGGGTGCTGTCGCTGCTCACCGTGTGGAAGCCGTTCGACGCGTTCCTGCTCTCGATCGTCACGATGATCGGGGTGGGCATCTCGATCGACTACTCGCTCTTCGTCATCACCAGGTTCCGCGAGGAGCTGGTGCGGGCCGAGGAGTCGGGCGAGCGCGAACCGGCGGTGCACGCCACCGGGGTGGCGATGCGGACCAGCGGCCGGACCATCCTGTTCTCCGGCACGATCGTGATGATCTCGCTGTTCTCGCTGTTCGTCGTCAAGGCCCCGATCTTCCAGGGCATCGCCGTCGGCGCCGTGCTCGTCGTGCTGTGCACCCTGCTCACCGCATGGACGATGCTGCCCGCGCTGCTCGCCGCCCTGGGTCCGCGGATGAACCGCTGGTCGCTGCCCCGTCGCTTCCGGCCGCCCGAGGCCTACGAGGGCGGCGGCACGGTGCAGAACACCGTCTGGGGCAGGTGGGCGCGCACCGTGCTGCACCGTCCGTGGCTGGCGCTGCCGGCCGCCGCCCTGCTCATCGTGTTCGCCCTGCCGACGTTCGGGCTCAAGCTGGGCATCGACCTCGGCATCTCGGCGATCTCCGACACCCCGTCGGGGAAGGCCGAGCTGGTCCTGGCCCGCTCCTTCACCCCCGGCCTGCTCTCACCGGTGCAGGTGCTCGCCACCCACCAGGGCTCCGGCCCGCTCAGCGCCCAGGACCTCACCGCGGTCGACCGGATGACCACGGCCCTGTCCAGGGACGAGCGGGTGGCGGCGGTCTACTCGGTCACCAGCGTGCTGCGCCAGACCACCGGCCAGGTGACCCCCCAGGCGCTCGCCGCCCTGGAGCAGGACCCGCAGGCCCGGTCGCTGCTGGCCTCCCTCGTCGACGTCGACCAGGGCGGCAACAGCACGCTGATGACGGTGGTCTCGCGCGCACCGATCGACTCCACCGAGGCGACCGCGCTGGTCAAGGACCTGCGCGAGGACATCGTGCCGACCTACGCCGGCACGAACGGCCCGCAGATGCTGGTCGGCGGAACGACGGCGCAGTTCACCGACCTGTCCGCCGAGACCCTCGGCAAGCTGCCGGTCGTCATGACCATCGTGCTGGCCCTGTCCTTCTGCTACCTGCTGGTGGTCTTCCACAGCCTGCTCATCCCGACCAAGGCCGTGCTGATGAACCTGCTGGCCACCGCGGCGGCCTTCGGGCTGGTCACCTGGGTCTTCCAGCAGGGCCACCTGACCGGGCTGTTCGACTTCACCAGCGTCGGCTACGTGCAGACCTACCTGCCGATCATGGTGTTCGCGCTGCTGTTCGGCCTGTCGATGGACTACGAGGTCTTCCTGATGAGCCGCATCCAGGAGCAGTGGCTGCGCAGCCACGACAACGACGACGCCGTCGCCTACGGGATCGAGCACACCGCCCGGCCGATCACGGCCGCGGCCCTGATCATGGCCGCCGTCTTCGGCTGCTTCCTGGTGGCCGACGTCCTCGAGCTCAAGGAGTTCGGCTTCGCCCTGGCCGTCGCCGTGGTCCTGGACGCCACCCTGGTCCGGCTGCTGCTCGTGCCCGCGGTGATGAAGGTGGCCGGCGGCACGGCCAACTGGTGGCTGCCGCGCTGGCTGGACCGGCTGCTGCCGAAGGTCCACCTGGACTAGAGAGGCCCGACTCGAGCAAGCACCCGACACGAGACCGCTAAGGCTCCTCGTCGTCGGCGGGGCGGTCTCTGCTGGCCAGCAGGTGACGCAGCATCGCCCGGTCGAGCACGGCAGGCTCGGTGGTCCGCAGGAACTCCAGCAGCAGCTCGGCGAAGCGGGTGGGCTCGTCCTGGTGCGGGAAGTGGCCTGAGCGCTCGAAGACCTCCAGCCTGCTCGACGGGATCGCCTCGTGCGCGGCGCGGGCGTGGGAGACCGGGATGACGGCATCGGACGCGCCCCACACGATGAGCGTCGGGCGCACGGCGGCGAGGTAGAGCCGATCGGTGCCGCTGACCCGCTGGCCGCCGGGCCCGACGACGCTGCGCAGCGTGTGCACGAAGGCGGAGCGGGCCGGCAGGTCCGCCAGCGTGCCGTACCCACGAGCGACCTCGACCAGCGACGGGCGCACCGGCACGGCCAACCGCTCGAGCAACCGGGACAGCGAGGCGCCGGCGTCGCGGACCCGACGGTGGGCGATCAGCGGCAGCACGAGCTCGGAGCCGGGGAGCGAGGCGGCCCGCAGCGCGAGGCTGACCTCGCGACCCAGCCCGCCGCTGCTGACGAGGACCAGCCGGTCGCAGTGCTCGTAGTACTGGTAGGCGAACTGCAGGGCCACGCCGCCGCCGAGGGAGTGCCCGACCACGGTCGCGCGGTCGTGACCGAGCCGCTCGAGGAGGTCGCGCAGGACGCTCGCCAAGGCACCGAGCGAGTAGTCGCCGGGCGGCTTGTCCGAGCGGCCGTGCCCCAGCAGGTCAGGGGCGATGACGTAGGCGTGCTCGGCCAGCGCCGGGATGACCGGTGCCCAGGTGTCGCTGCTGCCGGTGATCCCGTGGACCAGCAGCAGCAGCGGTCGCTGCCGGTCACCCGCCTCCCGGTAGGCGACCCGGTGTCCGTGGATCAGCGCCTCGCCGGTGCGCACCAGCGGCCGTGCCGTCATCCGGAGCGTTCGGCGCGGCGGCCGACACGCCGGCGGTGCCGCCGCACGACCCCGGCCCCGACCCAGGTCAGCGCGCCGACCACCGCCATGACGACGGTGAACAGCCACAACGGCCAGGTGAAGCTCCAGACCAGGAAGTGGAGGGTCACGTCCTGGGTGTTCTGGATCATGAAGATGAGCAGGACCCCCACCCCGGTGAGCCCAGCGATCGCGCCGCCACCGACCCGCCGGCCCGAGGCCTGCGCCGTGCCGCTCGTCGCCGTGCCCGGACTGCGCTGCACCATGGTCCTCACCCACCGACTCGGTTCGGCGACTCTGCCCGGCGACCCGTCCGCCCCCTGCGAGGCTGGCGGCCGTGCGGACGGGAAGGCCAGGGCCCTTGGTCGCTGCCGGGGGGTCCGGACTGTCGCCGGTCGGGCTGGGTACGCGCACGCCTCACGCCGCCTGCGTGGAGACAGGTGGTCGCGACAGATGGTGGAGACGAGGGGACTCGAACCCCTAACCCCCGCCTTGCAAAGGCGGTGCTCTGCCAGTTGAGCTACGCCCCCGGGCGGCGCCCCGCAGGGCGCGCCGATCAGGGTACGCGACCTCCCGGGGGGTCGCGCGGGTGAGTTCGGCCGGCTCAGCGGGCCGGGCTGATCGGGTCCGTGGCCTCGGCCCACAGCGCCTGCTCGGCCTTGTCCTTCTGCACCTTCCGGTAGACCAGGACACCGCCGACGGCAGCGGCCACGGCGAGCAGCTTCTTCACGGGGGCCTCCTGGGCGTGGGACGCGGGCGGGTCGGGGCGGTGCCGCGCTCGACCGACACGGAGCCTACGCGGGCGGCGCAGACGTCGCGCGCTACCTCCGGAGGCTCGACGTCCCGGACCCGGCCTCAGCGGCACCAGCAGCGCGGTGACCACCTTCGGGCCGACGTGTCACAGCGCGGCTCGACCGCCGAGCGGCACCCCTCGCACCTCGGCACCCACCGAGGCTCGCACCAATTGACCGAGTTCTCCGAATCGTGGCGATCATGCTGTGAGCCTCCGCTGCGCTCCCGCACTCACTGACGGGACGGACGGGGAGGGTTGAGGTCGATGGATCGGAAGGCTCAGCGGGTCGTTCTGGCGACGGCGATGGTTCTGACGGCGTTCCTGGTGCCGACGCAGGCCGCCTCTGCGGCGGATGGTTGCGGAGACGGCTGGTACAAGGAGTCCTACGGCTACTACACGAAGGACATGTCCTGGCAGGGCGCGGGCAACCACAACGCCTGGGTCTACAACTCGGGACGGGTCACCTACTGCACGGACAACGACACCTTCAACGATGACGAGAACCGCAAGGTCCGCATCGGGTACCCGGACAAGCTCGAGAGCTGGGTGGCGACCAAGAACGGGAACTACACCCGGTTCTGCGTGCAGCAGACCATCAAGGTGCACATGACCGGCATCAAGAGCTCCACGTCCTGGGGCATCAGCGGTGAGATCTCCAAGGACGACCCGTCGCTGGGCATCGACTACAGCCAGACGTACGACTCGCTGACGCTGACGTTCCCGGGGGCACACACCTGCGGCGCCGATGCCGACCAGCTCGTCGTCCGGACGAGCGGGACCACCGTCACGGCCGACAACGAGACGGGCGAGATCCAGTGGGTCCAGCTCACGACGAGGCTCTCGATGGAGTACTGGTCCAACGGCATCAAGTACGGCGAGCGCAAGAGCCTGGTCGAGAACGACTACAGCTGACCGATGACGTCATAGGTCCATCTCGCAGAGAGCGGCGCCCCGGGACGGTCCGGGGCGCCGCTTCTCGCTTCGTCCTGTGGGGGTCAGCCGCCCAGCGAGCCGATCGCTGTCACCGCCGTGATGGACCATGGACCACCGGCGAGCGGTCGTCGTCCGGCGGACCGGGCGAGCACGCGCAGGAGCCCCGGCCGATGGCCGGGGCTCCTGGGTGCGGGTGGGCCTAAGTGGACTTGAACCACTGACCTCTTCCTTATCAGGGAAGCGCTCTAACCGACTGAGCTATAGGCCCGCGTGCCGGAGCAGGGTACCGCAGCCCGGGCCTGGGTCGCGAACCGCTTCACGCCGGCCCGGGGTACGCCGACCCGGCCCTCAGGACTCCTCGGCGAGGGTCACGTGCAGGCCGCCGACCAGGGTGGCGGCGATGTTGTAGAGGAAGGCGCCGAGCGTGGCCAGCGCGGTGAACAGCACGACGTTGACGCAGGCGAGCACCGTCGTGACGCCCAGGACCTTGCCGAGGCCGACGTAGGCCAGCACGTCGACGCCGGCGCTGGTCTCGCTGGAGGTGACGTCGCTGACCGTGCGGTTCACCGCGTCGAACACGCCAAGGGCGTCCAGCACCAGCCAGAGCACGAGCACCGCGACGATCGAGACGATGGCCAGGGCGATGGACAGCAGGAAGCCGAGCTTCATGACCGACCACGGGTCGACCCGGGCCAGGACGAGGCGGGCCTTGCGGGTGCGGCGGGCCCCCGCCGCCGAGCCCGCCGGGGCCGGGCCGGCGGGGGAGCCGCCTCGGGCCGGGCCGCCGGGGCGCGGGCCGGCCTCAGCCCACGCGCCGGGCTGTCCGGGAGTGGTCATGCACCGTCCTCCTCGTCACCCGACGGGCTCGTGCCGTCGGTGTCACTGATCTCGGTGTCACTGATCTCGGTGTCACTGCCGGTCCCCGCAGGCCCATCGTTCCCGCCGCCGGACGACTCCGCACCCGCCTCGTCGTCGAGCAGCTCGACCGATCCGCCGTCGGCGAGGTCCGCCGCGCTGGCGACGTCGGACAGGTCAGCGTCGGCCCCCACGACTTCCTCGACCTCGTCCGCCGCCTCCGGGTTGCGCGCGATGGCCACCACCGTGTCGCCCCGGCTGAGCCGGACGAAGGTGACGCCCATCGTGGCACGGCCGGTCGGGTTGACGTCGCGGACCGGGCTGCGCACGACACCGCCGCTGGCCTTGATCGCCAGCACCTCGTCGCCCTCGCCGACCACCAGGGCACCGACCAGCGAGCCGCGGTCGTCGACCAGCTTCATCGCGGTGATGCCGAGGCCACCGCGCCCCTGCACCCGGTACTCGTCCACGCTGGTCCGCTTGGCGTAGCCGCCGTCGGTGACCGTGAACAGGTAGGAGTCGGGGCGGACGACGTCCATGGCCAGCAGCTCGTCGCCGTCACGGAACTTCATGCCGGTCACGCCGCTGGTGGCCCGGCCCATCGGGCGCAGCGCCTCGTCGGTGGCGGTGAACCGCACCGACTGGCCCTTGCGGGAGACCAGCAGCAGGTCGTCGTCCTCGGCGATCAGCCGGGCGGCGATCAGCTCGTCGTCGTTGCCGTCCTCGTCCTGGCGCAGGTTGATCGCGATGACGCCGCCGGAGCGGTTGGAGTCGTACTCGGTGAGCCGCGTCTTCTTCACCAGGCCGGACTTGGTGGCCAGCACCAGGTAGGGGGCGACGTCGTAGTCGCGCAGGTCGACCACCTGGGCGATCCGCTCGTCCGGCTGGAAGGCGAGCAGGTTGGCCACGTGCTGGCCCTTGGCGTCGCGGCCGCCCTCGGGCAGCTCGTAGGCCTTGGCCCGGTAGACCCGCCCCTTGTCGGTGAAGAACAGGATCCAGTGGTGGGTCGTGGTGACGAAGAAGTGGTCGATGAGGTCGTCCTGGCGCAGCTGCGCGCCGCGCACTCCCTTGCCGCCGCGGCGCTGCGCCCGGTAGAGGTCCACCCGGGTGCGCTTGGCGTAGCCGCCGCGGGAGATCGTGACGACCACGTCCTCCTCGGGGATCAGGTCCTCCATCGCGACGTCGCCGTCGAACGGGACGATGCGGGTGCGTCGCTCGTCGCCGTACTTGTCGACGATCGCCTGCAGCTCCTCGCTGACGATGCTGCGCTGGCGCTCCTCGCTGGCGAGGATGGCGCGGTAGTCGGCGATCTCGAGCTCGATCTCGGCCAGCTCGTCGACGATCTTCTGGCGCTCCAGGGCGGCCAGCCGGCGCAGCTGCATGGTCAGGATCGCGTCGGCCTGCACCTCGTCGACGTCGAGCAGGTCGATCAGGCCCTGCCGGGCGTCGTCGACGGACTGCGAGGCGCGGATGAGCGCGATCACCTCGTCCAGCGCGTCGAGGGCCTTGACCAGGCCGCGCAGGACGTGGGCGCGCTCCTCGGCCTTGCGCAGGCGGTACTCGGTGCGCCGGCGGATGACCTCGATCTGGTGGGTGACCCAGTGCCGCACGAAGGCGTCGAGGGTGAGCGTGCGCGGCACGCCGTCGACCAGCGCGAGCATGTTCGCGCCGAAGGTCTCCTGCAGCTGGGTGTGCTTGTAGAGGTTGTTGAGCACCACCTTGGCCACGGCGTCGCGCTTGAGCACGATGACCATCCGCTGGCCGCTGCGCGAGGAGGGCTCGTCGCGCACGTCGGCGATGCCGCCGATCTTGCCGGCGTTGACCAGCTCGGCGATCTTCGTGGCGAGGTTGTCCGGGTTCACCATGTAGGGCAGCTCGGTGATGACCAGACAGGTGCGGTTGTTGATCTCCTCGACCTCGACCACCGCGCGCATGGTGATCGAGCCGCGACCGGTGCGGTAGGCGTCCTCGATGCCGCGCCGGCCCATGATGAGCGCGCCGGTCGGGAAGTCCGGGCCGGTGATGCGGCCCATGAGGGCCTCGAGCAGCTCCTCCGACGTCGCCTCGGGGTTCTGCAGGTACCACTGCACGCCAGCCGAGACCTCGCGCAGGTTGTGCGAGGGGATGTTGGTGGCCATGCCGACGGCGATGCCGGAGGAGCCGTTCACCAGCAGGTTGGGGAACCGGCTGGGCAGGATCAGAGGCTCCTGCGTCTTCCCGTCGTAGTTGGGTGCGAAGTCGACGGTCTCCTCGTCGATGTCGCGCACCATCTCCATGGCCAGCGAGGCCATGCGGCACTCGGTGTTGTGCGAGACGAAGCCGTCGGTCAGGAAGGCGTGGTCGTCGCTGTCCACCCGGAGGCTGTAGACCGGCTGCACGCCGGCGTCGGCGACCTCCGCGACCTCGGCGTAGTAGTAGCGCCCGTCGACCAGCGGCAGCGCCACCTCGGCGGCCTCGGCGCTGATCCGCTCGAGGATCTCGTGCGCGTCGCGGTCCCAGCGCTCGATCCGGTCGACGTTGTGCCGACGCAGCCAGTCCTGCTCCGTCCAACGCTCTGCCCCGTGCTCGCGGAGGAACGCGGCCAGACCGGGGACGTGGTCGTCGCTGAGGGCCGTCGACTCGGTCGGGACCTTGGACAGGATCGCAGCGAGCTTGCCACCCTTGGAGCCCAGGAATCCGACCCGCGACGCGAAGCGTCGGGCCTCCCGGCGGTTGGTGATGACGACCTTGATCTCACCGCTGTCGTAGGGACAGATCTTGCCGACCACACCGAGCTCGAGCAGCAGGGCCTGCACGTCCCGGGCCAGCTGGGGGCTGCGCGTGGAGTAGCTGATCTGCACGGTGTTGCGCGGGAGCAGCGAGCAGGACCCGTCGCCGGTGAAGAGGGCTGCGAGGAACTCCTGCTTGACCCGGGCACCGGAATGCCAGACGAACTCGGGCACGCGCTTGCGCTCCGACCGCTGGCCGAGCATCCCGACGAGCGGGGAACGACGCAGGTACGTGAGGTCCTGCACGTCGAGCTCGTGCAGGAGCGAGCCGGAGGCGATGAACCGCCGGTTGACGTAGCGAGGACCGCCGACGACGAGGTCATAGTCCTCCAGGACCCGCAGGAAGAAGTCCTCGTCGATGTTGTTGAAGCCGGCCCGGTTCTCCGAGACCCAGCCCTCGCTCACGAAGGCGCCGGCGAGGCGCGCGGCTGCCAGGGCGCGCACGTCGTCCTCACCCTGCTCGGGGTGCTCGACCCGCGCCATGACGACGCGGTCGCGGGGGCGGACCTCCTCGAGCAGCTTCCACAGCAGGGTCGGGACGCCCGCGACGTCGACCAGGCAGAGCACCGGGTGGTTGACCGACCCGGCCAGCTCGAAGCCCTCGCGGGTCGTGACGCGCAGGGTCCGGTGGTCGCCGGAGTGGAAGAACTTGCTGGCGCGCACGGGGTTGCCGTGCCGGTCGACCAGCTTGAGGTCGACGTCGGTGTCGCTGTTCGGAGCGGCGTCGGGGACCAGGTCCTCGATGCGGACCGTGCCGCGGTCCCACGTGCGCACCCGGGTGCCGCCCACCACGCAGTAGCGCATCGCGGCCGCCGGGTCGTTTCCGGGCGAGCCGAAGTTGCCCTGCCCGTCGACCAGCGGGTAGCGCAGCGACCACGGCTGGGCCAGGCGGACCAACGTGTCGTAGATCGCGCTGTCGCCGTGCGGGTGGTAGTTGCCCATGACGTCGCCGACGACGCGGGCGCACTTGTTGTAGCCGCGGTCGGGGCGGTAGCCGCCGTCGTACATCGCGTAGATGACGCGGCGGTGCACGGGCTTGAGGCCGTCGCGCACCTCGGGCAGGGCGCGGCCGACGATCACGCTCATCGCGTAGTCGAGGTAGGACTGCTGCATCTCGATCTGCAGGTCGCGCGGCTCGATGCGGTCCCCACCGCCCGGGGGCACGGTCACGTCGGTCACTGTCGGTCAGTCCCTCTCTGCTCTCCTACGACACGTCGGACTCTCGGCGCCGCGGTGCGGCGCCGTGGCCTCAGATGTCGAGGAAGCGGACGTCCTTGGCGTTGCGCTGGATGAACGAGCGGCGGCTCTCGACGTCCTCACCCATGAGGATCGCGAAGATCTCATCGGCCTGGGCGGCGTTCTCGAGCGTGACCTGCTGCAGGAGGCGGTGGTCCGGGTCCATCGTGGTGTCCCACAGCTCCTGCGCGTTCATCTCGCCCAGGCCCTTGTAGCGCTGGATCGCGCCGTCCTTGGGCAGCTTGCGCCCGGCGGCCAGGCCCCCGGAGACCACCGCGTCCTTCTCCCGCTCGGTGTAGACGAACTCGTGCGGGGCGTTGGACCACTTGATCCGGTAGAGCGGCGGCATGGCGAGGTAGACGTAGCCGCCCTCGACCAGCGGGCGCATGAAGCGGAACAGCAGGGTGAGCAGCAGCGTGCGGATGTGCTGGCCGTCGACGTCGGCGTCCGCCATCAGGACGATCTTGTGATAGCGGAGCTTGGTGATGTCGAAGTCCTCCTGGATCCCGGTGCCGAACGCGGAGATCAGGGCCTGGACCTCGTTGTTGGCCAGGACCTTGTCGATCCGCGCCTTCTCGACATTCAGGATCTTGCCGCGGATCGGGAGGATCGCCTGGGTCTGCGGGTTGCGTCCGCCCTTGGCCGAGCCGCCGGCGGAGTCGCCCTCCACGATGAAGATCTCGCAGCGGGTGGGGTCGTTGAGCTGGCAGTCGGACAGCTTGCCCGGCAGCGAGCTGGACTCCAGCAGGCCCTTGCGGCGGGTGTTCTCACGGGCCTTGCGGGCGGCGATGCGGGCGGCGCTGGCCTGGATCGCCTTGCGGACGATGTCGCGGCCCTCGTTGGGGTGGGTCTCGAGCCAGTGCCCGAGCTGGTCCCACACCGTGGCCTGCACGAAGGTCTTGGCCTCGGTGTTGCCGAGCTTGGTCTTGGTCTGGCCCTCGAACTGGGGCTCGCCGAGCTTGACGGAGATGATCGCGGTGAGGCCCTCGCGGATGTCGTCGCCGACGAGGTTCTCGTCCTTCTCCTTGAGCATCTTCTGGCCCCGGGCGAACTCGTTGATGAGCCGCGTGAGCGCCGCCCGGAAGCCCTCCTCGTGCGTGCCGCCCTCGTGGGTGTTGATGTTGTTGGCGAAGGTGTAGACCGACTCGCTGTACGCGGTGGTCCACTGCATCGCGATCTCGACGGCGATCGACTTCTCGGGGTCCTCCGAGGTGATGTCGATGACCTCCGGGTGCACCGCCTCGCTCTTCTTGCCCGAGTTGATGTGCGTGACGTAGTCGACCAGGCCGCCGTCGTAGCGGTAGCTGACCGAGCGCTGCCCGCCGTCCTCGTCGAGGTGGTCCGCCCGCTCGTCGGTGAGCGTGATGGTGAGGCCCTTGTTGAGGAACGCGGTCTGCTGGAAGCGCGTGCGCAGGGTCTCCCAGTCGAACTCGGTGGTCTCGAAGATGGTGTCGCTGGGCCAGAAGGTGACCGTGGTGCCGGTCTCGTCGGTGGCCTCGTCCTGCGACAGCGGCTCGCGCGGCACGCCGAGGTCGTAGGTCTGCCGCCACGCATGGCCCTGCCGGCGCACCTCCACGTCCACCTGGCGCGAGAGCGCGTTGACCACCGAGACGCCGACGCCGTGCAGGCCGCCGGACACGGAGTAGCCGGCACCGCCGAACTTGCCGCCGGCGTGCAGCACGGTGAGCACGACCTCGACGGCCGGCTTGCCCTCGCTGGGCACGATGTCGACCGGGATGCCGCGGCCGTCGTCGACCACCCGGACCCCGCCGTCGGCGAGCAGCGTGACGTCGATGTGGTCGCAGTAGCCGGCCAGCGCCTCGTCGACGGCGTTGTCGACGACCTCCCACACCAGGTGGTGCAGACCGCGCTCGCCGGTGGAGCCGATGTACATGCCCGGACGCTTGCGGACGGCGTCGAGCCCCTCGAGCACCGTGATGGCGCTGGCGTCGTAGCCGCCGTTGCCGCCCCCGTTGCCAGCACGCGCCTGCTCGGCGGTGTCGGGAACGGGCTGCTCGTCCTGCGGCGCCGACGCCACGGGCTGCTCGGTCGGCTGAGTGGTCGGCTCGGGAGTCGGGTCGTCGTCCGGCTGGGGCTGGGGCAGCGCGTCGGCCACGGGGAGGTGCACCCTTCTCGAGCACGTCAGGCCGGCACGCGCGCGGGGCGCCTGCGGGCCGCAGCGGGGCCCGCTGCATGGAACTGCCCTCATCCTACCGCCCGGCGGCCACCCCGAGCGGGTCCCAACGCGCCGTAACGGCCCCGCTGGGCGCATGGACGGGGTCGGCACCTGGGGGGATACGGACCCCGGGGGGCTCCGAGCCTCTACGGGCCGATGCGGGATCCGGGCGACGGGCGCCGAGAGCGTGCCGCCGACGCGGGTCAGCCGTAGGTGTCCCGCGGCCCGCGGCCGCGCACCGACAGCCGCCCCCGCTGCCAGCTGGGGGCCGAGGGGCCCTTCACCTCGAGCCGGCGCACCACGCCGGCGCCGAGGTCCTCGGCGATCCGGCGCAGCAGGTCCGAGCGCAGCAGCCGGACCTGGGTGGCCCAGGCGGTGGAGTCGGTGACGACCACCAGCGTGCCGTCCTCGAACGACTCCGGGGTGCAGTGGGCGGCCACCTCGGCGCCGACGATCTGCGCCCAGCGGCCGATCACCCCGCCGACGGCGAGGTCGACCTCCCAGCCGCGGTCGGCGACCAGCCGGTCCAGGGTGCGCCCCAGCGGCTGCGGGTCCCGGTCGTCGGGGTGGGCGCCGCTGCGACGCCGGCCGTCGCCGCGCCGGGTCCGCGTCGCCCCGGCGGCTCCGTCTCGGGAGGGGTTCTGCCCTCTGGCCTTGGCCGCCGCACGGGCCGCGGCGAGCGCCTCGCGGGCGACGTCGAGCCCGGCCCGCAGCGTGCGCTCCTCCCGCGGCGGCGACGTGTCCGCCGGCCCCCCGGGCAGCGGGGCGTCGGGCTCGTCAGGCAACCCGCACCTCCCCGCCGGAGACCTGGACCCGGGTGCCGCGCAGCACCGCGGGCACGTCCTCGGGCACCGCCGCGGTGACCAGCACCTGCTCGGCGGGCGCCACCAGGGCGGCCAGCCGGTCGCGCCGGTCGGAGTCGAGCTCGGCGAAGACGTCGTCGAGCACCAGCACCGGGTCGCCGCCGGCTCCGCCCTCGGCGCGCAGCAGCTCGAAGGAGGCGAGGCGCAGCGCGAGCGCGAACGACCACGACTCCCCGTGACTGGCGTATCCCTTGGCCGGGAACGGCCCCAGGGACAGCACGAGGTCGTCGCGGTGCGGGCCGACCAGGCTGACGCCGCGCTCCAGCTCCTGCCGACGGACCCGGGCGAGGGCGTCGAGCAGCGCCTCGCTGAGCTCGCCACGTACGTTCCGCAGCGGCGCCGGCTCCCCGTCCGGCAGCCAGCCGTCGCGGTCTGACTAGGCGCACACCGTCGCCAGCGAGCTGAGGAAGGCCAGGCCGGCCGGGGCGGGGGTCCC